>JBQTJF010000293.1:0-8833 GCA_052387375.1 Betaproteobacteria bacterium | reverse complement strand
GTTGGATACGGCTCTCTCCACGTTTTGACCGACGGTGGTGGCCAAACCTAACCGCTCGCGCTCTAGCACGACGTGTGCTAGTTCATGAGCTAGCGACCACCTTCTTGCAAAAGGGTCCAAGTCTTCGTTGATCTCTGCGATAAGCTTGCCGCAATCCATCATTAACCGGGCCCGCATAGATAGCGGCGCGTAGCTGATCGCTTCGACGTTGAGATGTTTGGCGAGACGCTCCAAGTTTGTTGGTGGGTGATCCACGCCGGCTGAGATCATTTCGTAGGTTACCCGTCGAAGTGCCTCACCTCGAATGGCTCTTGCCTTACTCCGGCGCTCTCCGACAGATTCCCTTGCTCGACGGTAGTATGCCCGCGAACGGAATAGCGATTTGATTCGATCTTCCACGAAAGATAGCTCTTAGCTCTTTCTGTAGGGTCCAAAGAGATCCGGCGGATTTTCCTTCACGCCAGTTTCTCTGAGCCTGCGCTTTTCGAGGGTGTTGTGACGTGCCACCCACTGCTCATCACTGACATTGATTGAATCACCACTTGCGGCGAGTTGATGCTGATAATCCTCGCGCAGCTCTAGGAATGTCGCCGCGCTCCAACCAAGCTTCTTGGCCGTGTTCTCTAGGCGGCGCACGTTCGAGTCACTAGCAACCTTCGAGGCAATTGGGGCGACGTGTCCGGGGCCTAGTAGATCGGTGACCGTCGTGCCGAGGTTTGCTGCCAACTGCTCCAGCATGCTCACAGAAACGTTCTGGTAGTCACCTTGTTCGAAAGCCTCAAGCAAACGTGAGGATACGCCGATTGTTTCAGCCAGCTCGCTAGGAGATTGGTAACCTCGGTTCGCTCTGAGTTCGGCGAACTTCTGACCTAGTCCGATCGAAGCCTTACTACGGACGAACGTTCTCCACCTGCGCACTTGATCGAGTTTGCGCGCCAATGACTTACGAAGTTTGCGGTTTAGCTCCTCCGGTGTTTTGTAGTGGATCTCATCAAGCAGGTTGAGCGGGCTTCCGGTAACCATACGGGAAACCTGAACGCCGTCCCGGACGAGCAAAATTGTTGGAACGCTGCAACCCGTAGCGATCTCAATTTCCTGCCCCACGCCGAAGCTCGGGCGATTCGCCACGACGAAAAGTACGTCGGCAGCAAGCACGCGCTTACGATCGAGTCTATACACTGCGGATGGGTCGACGTCTTTATGAAGCAACGGATCGGTAGCCTTCCTGGGTTCGTAAACGTACAAACTGTAGTCTTTCGACAATTTAGCAATCATGCTCGACGTGAACATGATCGCGTCCCTGGCGTCCGGCTCAAGACCAGTTAGCGCGGTGGCAACATAACCGTGCAGTGGCTCGGTGGGTTCGATTTGCGCCGCGGCCTTAAGAGTTGGCTCGATTGTGCTTTCGATATCGCTCGCTTTCGCAAAGCGCTCGGCTGGGGGTTTCTTCAGCAAGCGCTCGGTCACTTGCATGAGTTGCTGAGCCACTTCGTCTTGAGCTGCTGCGGTGTCGAAATGTGGCTCCGTCTCCCTCACCATAGATACGAGCCGCGCGAATTGCTTCTCTTCAGAGAACACCTGCTCGCCATGGAGTAGCGCATAGAACACTGTCCCTAGCGAATACAAGTCGCCTCTTTCGTCATAGTTCTGTCCAAACAACATCTCTGGGGATGAATTACGGATCGTGCCGATGAACATGTCTTCGGGCGTAAGGGGAGAGTCCGTCTTCACGCGTACGACGCCGAAGTCCATGATCTTCAGGTCGAACGTCGAAGTCACCATGATGTTTTGCGGCTTGATGTCTCTGTGCAACGTTCCGTTAGCGTGGAGATGTCCAACTCCGGAGAGCAGTTGCTTGGTAAATCTGACAAGTAGTTGCCTCGGAATAGGCCAGTACTGCTCGATCCACCTATCAAGGGGCACACCGTCGACGTACTCCATAACTACGTGCGGTGCTGAATCTCGCTTCGGATCCGAGGAGTATTCGTAGATGCGAACCAGATTCGGGTGAGAGAGGCTCGATCCAACGTGGAATTCCCGGTCGATTCGCTCAAATTGACCAGCTTTCTTCAAGATCTCGCTCTTATATTTCTTCAGAGCGACCGGCTGCCCGGCCTTGACAAAGGACTTGTCCTTTAGTGGGGTGGCGAGGAATACCTCGCCAGCGGCGCCCTCGCCAAGTTTCTCGAGCAGCCTGTAATCCCCTACTACCTCGTTCATCTTCCCTCCCAACTCTTACTTACCCCCTATTTTCCTCCTCAGTCTCGAAGAGCGAAACACACACGCTGGCGGGTATATTGGCCGCGAAGGCGCTCTCGTTGACGCCTGCTGACGGCGTGCCCGGGGCGTACCGGTCTTGCGGCTCGGTCTATCAGTCGGCGTCCTCGGGTCCGAATCGTCCGTCGTGCTTCCCAACAGCCTGATTTCTCCCGTATAATCCGCGCCTTTTCGCGGTTCGCGGGGGTTTCCTCATGGTGGTGATTCGACTGCAGCGCGGCGGCGCCAACAAGCGGCCGTTCTACCACTTGGTGGCGGCCGATTCGCGGCGCGCGGCGTCGGGCAAGTTTCTCGAGCGCCTGGGCTTCTACGATCCCAAGGCGCCGCAGGGACGCGAGGCGCTGCGCGTCAACATGGAGCGCGTCAAGCACTGGCAGGGCAAGGGCGCGCAGCTCTCCGATACGGCGGCGCGCCTCGTGCGGCAGTTTGCGAAGAAGGCCGCCTGAGGACCTGATCGCCATGGGCCGCGTCGCCGGCGCCTACGGCGTGCGCGGATGGCTGAAGCTGCTGCCCGAGGCCGGCGTGAAGGAAACGCTGGCGCACGCGCCGGAGTGGTGGCTGGGCGGGCAGCCCTACCGCGTGCTGGAGGCGAAGGTGCACGGCGCCACGGTGGTCGGCAGGGCCGCGGGCATCGAGACGCGCGAGCAGGCGCTGGCGCTCAAGGGCACGAGCGTTTCGGTGCGCCGCGAGGCGCTGCCCGAGCTCGAGCCGGGGCATTACTACCTGGCGGACCTGGTCGGGCTGGAGGTGGTGAACGAGCAGGGCGAGCCGCTCGGCGTGGTGAAGCGGCTGTTCTCGAACGGCGCGCAGGACGTAATGGAGCTGACGGGCAGCGTGACGCGGCTGCTGCCCTGGGTGCCGGCGGTGGTGAAGCAGGTGGATCTCGCCGAGAGGAAGGTCCGCGTGGCATGGGGAGCGGACTGGTGATCCGCTTCGACGTCGTCACCCTGTTCCCGGAGATGCTCTCGGCGGTGGCGGCGAGCGGCATCACCGGCCGCGCGCTGCAGGCGGGATTGTGGCGGCTGGAAACGTGGAACCCGCGCGATTTCACGAGCGACAGCTACCGCACCGTGGACGGGCGGCCGTACGGCGGCGGGCCGGGCATGGTGATGCTGGCCGAGCCGCTCGAGCGGGCGCTCGAGGCGGCGCGCAAGGGCGGCGGCGGCCGGGTGATCTATCTGTCGCCGCAGGGCCGGCGGCTCGACCACGTCGAGGTCATGGCGCTGACGCAGGAAAGCGCGCTGACCCTGCTGTGCGGGCGCTACGAGGGCGTCGACGAGCGGCTGCTCGAGCGCCGCGTGGACGAGGAGCTGTCGCTCGGCGACTTCGTCCTCTCCGGCGGCGAGCTGGCGGCGATGGCGCTCATCGACGCGGTGGTGCGGCAGCTGCCGGGGGCGCTCGGCGACGCGCGCTCGGCGCTGCAGGAGTCTTTCGCGGGCGGCCTGCTCGACTGCCCGCAGTACACCCGGCCCGAGGTATGGCCGGAGGGCGAGGGCGGCGCCAGGGTGCCGGAGGTGCTGCTCTCGGGGCATCATGAGCAGATCCGGCGCTGGCGGCTGAAGCAGTCGCTCGGGCGCACCTGGCTGCGGCGGCCCGAGCTGCTGGCGGCGCGGCAGATGAACGAAGAGGAACAGCGGCTGCTGGCGGAGTTCCAGCGCGAGCACCGCACGTGAAACGAGGCTGAACATGGACCTGATCCGGACAATCGAGCAGGAAGAGATCAAGCGGCTGGCGAAGAACGTGCCGCAGTTCTCGCCCGGCGACACCGTGGTGGTGAGCGTCAACGTGGTCGAGGGCGAGAGAAAGCGCGTGCAGGCCTTCGAGGGCATGGTGATCGCCAAGCGCAACCGCGGCCTCAACTCTTCATTCATCGTGCGCAAGATCTCCTCGGGCGAGGGCGTCGAGCGCACCTTCCAGACCTACTCGCCGCTCATCGCCTCGATCGAGGTGAAGCGCAAGGGCGACGTGCGCCGCGCCAAGCTCTACTACCTGCGCGCGCGCTCCGGGAAATCGGCGCGCATCCGGGAGAAGACCGGCGGCGAAGCCGGGTCCGAGGAGTAAAAGAAGCATAAAATCCGGGCTATGCGCAGAGAAACCGCTGCCATCAGCCCGATCGCCGAGGTCGTCGGGGCCATCCGCGCCGGCGAGATCGTCGTCCTGGTCGACGACGAGGACCGCGAGAACGAGGGCGACCTCGCCTTCGCCGCCGAGTTCGTCACTCCGGAGAAGATCAACTTCCTCGCCAAGCACGGCCGCGGCCTGATCTGCATGCCGGTCACCGAGGAGCACGCGCAGCGCCTGGGCCTGCGGCCGATGGTCGAGCAGAACCGCTCGCGCCACGGCACCAACTTCACCATCTCCATCGAGGCGGCCGCGGGCATCGCCACCGGCATCTCGGCGCACGACCGCGCGCTCACCGTCAAGGTCGCGGCCTCGCCGCAGGCGAAGGCGGAGGACATCGTGCAGCCCGGCCACGTCTTTCCGCTGGTGGCGCACCCCGGCGGCGTGCTGGTGCGCGCCGGGCACACCGAGGCCTGCTGCGACCTGGCGCGCCTCGCCGGGCTCACCCCGGCGGCGGTGCTGTGCGAGATCATGCGCGATGACGGCACGATGGCCCGGCTTCCCGACCTCGTCGAGTTCGCCGCCACGCACCGCCTGAAGATCGGCACCATCGCCGACCTGATCGAGCACCGCAGCCGCCACGAGTCGCTGGTGAAGCGGGAGCTCGAGCGCGACATCGAGACGCCATGGGGCGCCTTCCGGCTGGTGTCGTACCGCGACCTGGCGCTCGGCGCTCTCCACCTCGCGCTGGTCGCCGGCAAGCCCGACCCGGCGCGGGAGACCCTGGTCCGGGTGCACGAGCCGCTCTCCATCCTCGATCTGCTCGACGCGGGCAGCAGCAGCCATTCCTGGGGCGTGGGCGAGGCGCTGCAGGCGATCCGGCAGGCGGGCGCGGGCGTCATGGTGCTCATGAACTGCAACCAGGAGGAGGCGCGCGCGCCGCGGGCGGGGCGCAGCATCGACCTGCGCCTCTACGGCATCGGCGCGCAGATCCTGCGCGACCTGGGCGTCGGGCGCATGCGCCTCATGGCCGCGCCGCGCAAGATGCCGAGCATGGCCGGCTTCGGGCTGGAAGTCACCGGCTACGCCGACCTGCCGCGGCGCTGAAAGGGCCGCCGATGCGCCTGGGCATCGTCGCCAGCCGGTTCAACGAAGAGATCGCCGGGCAGCTCCTGGAGCAGGCGCGCGCCGAGGCGCGCAAGGCCGGCGTCGAGGCGGTGGTGCTGTCCGTGCCCGGCGCGCTCGAGATCCCGCTGGCGCTGCAATGGATGGCGCAGTCGGGCCGCTTCGACGCCCTGGTGGCGATCGGCGCCGTGATCCGCGGCGACACCTACCACTTCGAGGTGGTGGCGAACGAGTCGGCGCGCGGCGTCATGGACGTGGCGCTCGACTTCGGCGTCCCGGTCGCCAACGGCATCCTCACCACCGAGGACGAGGGCCAGGCGAAGGCGCGCGCCGGCAAGGGCGCCGAGGCGGTGCGGGTGGCCTTGGAGATGGCGAGGCTGAAGGCGAAGCTGCATGAAGAACGCTAGGCGCCAGGCCCGCGAGAGCGCGCTGCAGGCCCTCTATGCCTGGCAGCTCTCCGGGGCCGACCCGCGGGAGCAGGCGCGCGCCCTCGAGGGCTACGAGCGCACCGACTTCCTCGACGACCTGCTCGCCGGCGTGACCGGGCGCGCCGCCGAGCTCGAGCGGCTGATCACGCCGCACCTCGACCGCGAGTTCGCGCGGCTCTCGCCGGTCGAGCGCGCCATCCTCTACATCGGCACCTACGAGCTGGCCGAGCACCCGAAGACGCCCTTCAAGGTGGTGCTCAACGAGGCGGTCGAGCTCGGCAAGAGCTTCGGCGCCGCCGAGGGCTACCGCTTCGTCAACGGCGTGCTGGAGAAGGTCGCGGCGCAGCTGCGGCCCGAAGAGGTCGCCAGCTCCCGGCGCAACATCGCCTGAACGAATTCGAGCTCATCCGGCGTTTCTTCGAGCGGCCGACCCGACGGGCGCTGATCGGCATCGGCGATGACTGTGCGCTGCTGCGCCCGGACGCCGGCCTCGAGCTCGCGCTCACTACCGACATGCTGGTCGAGGGCCGGCATTTCCTGCCCGACGCCGAGCCGCGCGACCTGGGCCACAAGGCGCTCGCGGTGAACCTGTCCGATCTTGCGGCGATGGGCGCCGCGCCGCGCTGGGCGCTGCTCGCGCTCGCGCTGCCCGCGGCCGACGCGCGCTGGCTGGAGGCGTTCGCCGCCGGCCTGTTCGCGCTCGCCGAGCGCTACGGCGTCGAGCTGATCGGCGGCGACACGACGCGCGCGCCGCTGCGCACCATCGCCATCACTGCCGTCGGCGAGGTGCCGGCGGGCGTGGCGCTGTTTCGCGGCGGCGCGCGCCCGGGCGACGACGTGTGGGTGTCGGGCGAGCTGGGCGGCGCCGCGCTGGCGCTGGTGCACCCGCAGATCGCCGCCGCGGCGGCGCGCCTGCACCGGCCGGAGCCGCGCGTCGAGCTCGGCGAGCGCCTGCGCGGTCTCGCCAGCGCGGCGATCGACGTCTCCGACGGGCTGGCGAGCGACCTCGGGCACATCCTCGAGCGCTCGCAGGTCGGCGCGCTCGTGCACTACGCGCAGGTGCCGCGCTGCGACGCCTTTGCCGCCATCGGCAACGCGGAGCTCGAGAAAGACTGCGTGCTCTCGGGCGGCGACGACTACGAGCTCGCCTTTACCGCGGCCGCGGCGCGCCGCGGCGAGATCGAGGCGCTCGCGGCGGAGCTGGCGCTTCCCTTGGCGCGCATCGGCGTCGTCCAGGCCGGCGCGCCGCGCCTGACCGTGCTCGATGCCGCCGGGCGGCCGCTCGCCTACCGCCGCGGCCACGACCACTTCGCGCCGGCATGATGGTGCTGCAGCCCGGCGGCGCTTTCGCCTTCTCCCACCCGGCGCACGCGCTCGCCTTCGGCTTCGGCGCCGGTCTGGTGCGCATCGCGCCGGGCACCGCCGCGACGCTCGCCGCGTGGCCCGTCGGCTGGTTCCTGGGGGGGGTCCTTTCGCCGGCGGCGATGCTGGCCCTCGCCGGCGGGCTCTTTCTCCTCGGCATCTGGTGCTGCGGCGTCACCGCCGCGCGCATGGGCGTGCCCGACCACGGCGCCATCGTCTGGGACGAGATCGTCGCCTTCCTGCTCGTGCTCGCCATCGTGCCGCGCGAGCTCGGCTGGCAGGCGGCGGCATTCGCCGCCTTCCGCTTCTTCGACATCGCCAAGCCGCCGCCCATCCGCTGGCTCGAGCGCCGCCTGCGCGGCGGGCTGGGCGTGATGCTCGACGACCTGGCGGCGGCGGGGTTCGCGCTGCTCGCCCTCGCCGTGGCGAAGCGGCTCCTCGCCTGATGGAGTCGCTCGCGCAAAGGCTCGGCGCGCGCCTCAAGTCGGCCGGCGCGCTGCTCGTGACCGCGGAATCGTGCACCGGCGGCTGGGTGGCGCAGGCGGTGACCTCGGTGGCCGGCGCCTCGGACTGGTTCGAGCGCGGCTTCGTCGCCTACTCGAACGACGCCAAGCGCGAGCTGCTCGGGGTGCGGCCCGAGACGCGCACGGCGCCCGGCGGCGGGTGCGCGGGGACGGCGCGCGCGATGGCGCGCGGCGCGCTCGAGCGCGGCCGCGGCACGCTGGCGCTCTCGGTGACCGGCATCGCCGGGCCCGGCGGCGGCAGCGCCGGCAAGCCGGTCGGCACGGTGTGCTTCGCCTGGGCGCGGCGCGACGGCTGGCTCGCCAGCGAGACGCGCCACTTCCGCGGCGATCGCGAGAGCGTGCGGCGCCAGTCGGTGATCCGCGCGCTCGAAGGGGTCTTGCAGGCGCTCGACGGAGGATAATGGCGCCGTGGGCGCGGTAAGGCCGCCCGCCGTTGCGGGCATGTTCTATCCCGGCGAGCCGAGCGCGCTTGCCGCGGAGCTCGACGAGCTGCTCGGCGGCGTCGAGCAGCTCTAGCCGCGCCTCGGCTTCCCGAAGGTCCTCATCGTGCCGCACGCCGGCTACCTCTATTCCGGCGTGGTGGCGGCGCGCGCCTACGACGAGCTCGCGCCGGCGCGCGGCATCGTGCGCCGCGTCGTGCTGCTCGGGCCGGTGCACCGCGTGCCGGTGCGCGGGCTCGCGGTGCCGGCAGACGAGGCGTTCGCCACGCCGCTGGGCAGCGTCGGCATCGACCGCGCCGCGCTGCAGGCGGTGCGCGAGCTGCCGCAGGTGCTGACGAGCGATGCCGCGCATGCGCTCGAGCACTCGCTGGAGGTGCAGCTGCCGTTCCTGCAGAAAGTGCTGGGCAGCTTCGCGCTGGCGCCGTTCGCGGTCGGCACCGCGAGCGTGCAGGAGGTGGCCGGGGTAATCGAGCAGCTCTGGGGCGGCAAGGAGACGGTGGTGGTGATCTCGACCGACCTCTCGCACTACCACCCCTACGCGGAGGCGAAGCGCATCGACGGCTCGACCCTCGAGCGGGTGCGCGCCTTCGCCACCGACATCGACCACGAGGAAGCC
>JBQTJF010000292.1:0-11456 GCA_052387375.1 Betaproteobacteria bacterium | reverse complement strand
CGCGCTCGGCGGTGACGTCCTCGAAGCTCCAGATCCACTCCTGCTCGGGCTCGCCCGCGTCGATGCGCCGGCCGCGCGTGCGGCAGCGGAACACCGAGCCGTCGCGGCGCTTGAAGCGCCACTCGCTGTCGTGGCGCTCGCCGGGCGCGGTGCTCGCGTAGGCGAGCCGTCCCGCTTCCTCCCACTCGGCCTCGCTGGCAAAGAGCACCGACGAGCTCGCCCCGACCAGCTCTCCCGGCCCGGCGCCGACCATCTCCTCGAGGTAGCGGTTGCAGCGCTGGATGTTGCGGTTGCGCACGAAGGCGATGCCGACGGTGGCGTTGTCGAGGATCAGCTCCTGCTCGGCGGCGGCGCGCTCGATGCGCTCCTCGGCGGCGTGCTGCTGCGTGATGTCCTCGACCAGCCACACGTAGCCCTTGTCCGCGTCGCCCGCCTGCACGGCGCGGCCGGAGATGCGGCACCAGAAGCCCGAGCCGTCCTGGCGGCGCATCCAGCTTTCGCGCGCGTGCGTGCGGCCGGCGTCGAGCTCCTGGTAGGTGGCGGCGCGGCGCTCGAACTCCTCGTCGGTGAAGTACATGCCGCGCCAGGAGGCGCCCACCGCCTCGCCCGGGCCGAAGCCGAGCATCTCCTCGAAGCGCCGGTTGCAGCGCTGGATGGCGCGCTCGCGGCTGAAGGCGATGCCCACCACCACGTTCTCGAGCAGCGCCTGCTGCTCGGCGAGCACGCGCTGCAGCTCCTCCTCGGCGCGGCGCTGCTCGGTGATGTCCTCGGCGGTCCACACCGAGCCCTTGTGCGGGTCGTGGGGATCGACGGCGCGGCCGTCGGCGCGCGCCCAGAAGGTGCTGCCGTCCTTGCGCCGGCGCAGCTCGACGCGCCGCGCCGTCTGGCCGCGCGCCAGGTTGGCGTAGGCCTCGGCGGCCCCGGCGTAATCGGCGGCGTCGGCGTACAGGACTTCCGTCGTCTGCCCGTCGCGCTAGCCGGGCCCGTAGCCGTACATCTCCTCGTAGCGCCGGTTGCAGCGCACGATCCTGCGCTCCTTGACGAAAACCACGCCGATCGAGGCCGTGCCGAGGATCGCCGCCTGCTCGCGCAACAGGCGCTCGAGCTCGTCGCTCTGGCGGCGGCGCTCGGTGATGTCCTCGACGATCCAGACGGTGCCCGCCTGCTGCGGGTTCTTCTCGTCGATCGCCTTGGCGATCATGCGGCCGAGGAAGGTCGAGCCGTCCTTGCGCCGCAGCTCCCATTCGAGGTCGAGCTGGCGCCCCGAGCCGAGGATCGGTACGGCGATCTGCCCGAGCGCGGCGTAGCTCTCGCGGCTGGGGTAGACCACCTCGCCGGGCTGGCCGATCAGCTCCTCGGGCACCCAGCCGAACATCTCGGCAAACTTCGGGTTGCAGAGGAAAAAGCGCCGCTCGCGCGTGAAGGCGATGCCGATCGAGGCGTTGGCGAGCAGCGCCTCGTACTCGAGCTGCGTGTAGCGCGTGCGCCCGGCGTAGCCCGCGGGCGGCGACTCCAGCGCCTCGACGGCGCGCCGCGGCGCGGGCTCGTTCACCGCTTCTTCCCGGCGAGCTGCTGGAAATCGGCGGCGTAGCGCCGCAGGCTCGCCACCGCCCTGGCGCGCTGCTCCGCGCTCAAGCCGGCGTCGATGTCGAGCAGCATGGCGAACACCTCGCGCCGCGAGGACTCGATCGCGGCGGCGTAGACCGGGTCGCGATCGCGCTCCCAATGCTCGGCCAGCTCGACGAGATTCTCTTTGAAAGTCTCTTTCCTGTCGGCCCGCAGCAGCTCGAGCAGCGCCGCCTGCAGGCGGCGGTTGTCGCGCTCGCGCATGGCGCCCATCAGCGGCACGCGCTCCGAGTACTGCCGCACCCGCTCGACCTGCGCGTCCGAAAGCCTCCCCACCCAGTCCTCCAGTCGCTTGACGATGCGCTCGGCACGCCGCGCCCGCCGCGCCTCCTCCGTACCCCGCAGGAACTCCCTGGCGAACCTGCGGTTGTCCTCGGCCAGGCGGCTCTCGAGGTGCGCGATCTGCTGCGCATCGAGCTTCGCCAGCACCGGCGCGAGCCGCACCGCCCCTTCGCGCACGCTCGAGCGCAGCTGCGTCCTGAGGGAATCGTAACCCCAAAGCAGGTCCTCGGGAGCAACGCCATCCTCGACACGCGCCGCGGCCTGGGCGGCGAGGCGCGCGTAGGTCGGCAGCGCGCTGCGGCGATGCCAGTCGTGGAAGGCGTCGATCGCGGCGTCGAGCTCCTCCACCTGCGTGCCGTGCACGTCGAGGTAGCTGCCGGCGCGCCAGCGCAGGTACGAGTCGGCGTTCTCGTAGGCAACGCGCACCATGCTGCAGCCGCACAGCAGCGCCGCCAGCACGAGGGCCAGGAGCGTCTTCACCAGAAGCTTTCGACGGTGATATGGCCGGGGTTGCGGCGCCGGTGCTTGCGCATGCCGCGCTCGGCGAGCGCCGCGGCGGCGTCCTTCAGCATCTGCGGGTTGCCGCAGAGCATGACGTGCGAGCTCGCCGCGTCGAGCACGACCCCCGCCGTGCGCTCGAGCCGCCCGTCGCGGATCGCCGCCGGGATGCGGCCGGCGAGCGATCCGGGATGGCCCTCGCGACTTACCAAGGTCACGTACTTCAAGCCAGGAAGCTGCGCAATCACTTCCCGATACACCAATTCCCTGGCATAGCGCACCGCATGAACCAACACCACGTTCTTGAACCGCCGCCACGGCGTCTCGGTGCGCAGGATGGAGAGGTAGGGCGCGATGCCGGTGCCGGTCGAGACGAGCCACAGCGTCTGCGCGTCCGGCACCTCGCGCAGCACGAGGAAGCCGGCCGGGTTCGAGGCCACGTAGAGCCGCTCGCCCGCGGCGAGCTTCTCCAGCCGCGGCGAGAGCGGGCCTTCGGGCACCACCACGCCGTAGAACTCGAGCAGCGGGCCCTGCGGCGGGTTGACGAAGGAGAAGGGCCGCGCCACGCGCTCGCCCCCGATGTCGAGCGCGATGCGCACGAACTGCCCCGCTTCAAAAGAAAGCTGGACACCGGTGACGCGGAGCGAAAACAGCGCATCCGTCCAATGCTTGTTCTCCACCACGGTGCCTTCGAGCCACGCCATCACTGCACTCTATAGGGTTCGAGCTGGATGTCGCGCAAGTCCTGACCGAGCATCACGATCGCGCCATGGCGACGCGTGTTCCCGGTTTCGGTGAACTCGAAGAGATACGTCCGCGCGATCTTGAGCCGTCCTTCATCGTCGCGCGCGAGGCGCAGGCGCGCGAAGGACACCGTGTCGTCGAGGAACTGCAGGTCATAGCGCTTGCACGCCTCGCGCCCGGCGCGCACCGCGCGCTCGCGCGCGCGCAGGCTGTCGAGCACGAACAGGACCAGGATGGCGATCGCTATTAGCGCACCGATCTCCCACATCGGGCCTAGTCCCGAAATCCTGCTTCGCGCTGGTGCCGAATGCGCAAGACGCGGACCAGGGCACGTGCGGCATCGAACCGGTAAAGCGCGATGTAACCGCTGGCGCCGTAGCTGACAACCAGCTCGCGCATCTGCGAGCGCGTACGCCGTCCGATACGAGGATGAGCGGCCAACACCTCGACGGCGGATCGAAGCTGTGCCAGCGCGTCTGGCGCCGTAGCGGGCGATACCTCGAGGAGGAAATTGACAAGGCGCTCAAGGTCCTCGAGCGCCTCAGCCGAATAGACTACACGCGCCACCGGACGGCCTTGGGCCGTCTTGCCTTACGGCCGCGCACCTTTGCTTCGAGATAAGCGTGCACGTCCTTCGCGTCATATCCCAGCCCGCTTTGCAGCATTGCCTCGTCGGCTCGCATGCCCTCTTCGAGGAAGGCCTCATACCGTTCCACCGCTTCCACTTGATTCTCGAGTGCCCGAAGCATGAAGGAATGGGTTGATTCTCCGGTGCGCCGCGCGACACGCTCGACGCGCGTCTTGAGGCGGCGAGGAAGTTTGAGGCTGGTAGCGCTCACAGTCATAGGTAGTCAAATTATACTACCCGCCGTTGTGGCGTCCCGCTTCATCAGATCGGCCGCCTTCTCGGCCACCGCGATCACCGCGGCGTTGATGTTGCCCGACGGCACCGACGGCATGACGGAGGCGTCGACGACCCGGAGGTTGGAGACGCCTTTCACTCTCAGCTTGTCATCCACGACGGCGCCCATGCGGCACGTCGACGTGGGATGGAACACCGTCTCGCCGGCCTCGCGGCAGAATTCGAGCCAGTCCGCGTCGGTCTGCACCTTCTCGCCGGGGGCGTACTCTCCGGCGACGTAGTCGCGCATCGGCGGCGTGTGGCAGATCCGGCGCGCGATCTTCAGGCCCTCGACCATGGCGCGCCGGTCGTTCTCGGTGGCGAGGTAGTTGTAGCGGATCGCCGGCGGCGCGGCAGCGGCAGCCAGGCCTGGCGCCTGGGCAGCGGGTCGGCGAGGCTGGTCGCGATCACCTCGGCCACGCCCTGCAGCACCTTCTCGCGCGTCACCAGGTTCATGCGGCCGCGCTGGTCGTCCGGCCCGAAATCGCCCCAGTTGGAACGCGGCGGCCTCTGTTTCCAGCGTTGGGTCATCGAATGCAAATCAGGGACAGACCACGTTTTTCTTTCCAGGCATAGGGCCTGGAATGAGACGCCGGAACCCCCGAAATGCTTCCGATCGGAAACATTACCGAATCACGCATAGTCATAGTAGTGGCGCCCGATCCACTCGGCGACGAGCGCGGGCTTGTCGGCGCCTTCGATCTCGATGACCACGTTCCAGGTGACCTGCACGCCGTTCGCCTCGAGCGGCTCGTATTTCGCCAGCGTGAAGCGCGCGCGCACGCGCGAGCCGCTCGGCACCGGCGCGGTGAAGCGCACCTTGTTGAGGCCGTAGTTGATGCCCATCCTGCGGTCGCTGAAGGAGAAGGTCATCTCCGACAGGTGCGAAAGCAGCGACAGGGTCAGGAAGCCGTGCGCGATGGTGCCCTTGAAAGGCGAGGCGGCGGCGCGCTGCGGGTCGACATGGATCCACTGGAAGTCCTCGATCGCCTTGGCGAAGGTGTCGATGCGCGCCTGGTCGACGAGGAGCCAGGGCGAGATCGCCACCTCCTCGCCCACCCGGCCCTCCAGCTCGCGGATGCTGCCCGCCTTGCTCATCTTTGCACCGGCGGCTTCGGGCTGAGCTGCGCTTCGAGGCCCTTCTGCAGCTTTTCCATCACCGAGGTCTCCTGGGCGCGCCGGCGCGCGGCGCCACCCGGGTCGATGCGGTCGAGCTCGGCGGCGAGCGCCTGGTAGGCGCCGAGCTGCTCCTGCAGGGCGCGGCCGGCGCGCTCGAAGTCGCCGGCCGAAGCGAGGCCGGAAAAGGCTTGCAGGAAGGCGCGCCAGCGCGCTTCCATGGCGGACACGGAGGAAGACCGCTCGTCGGATCTCGCCTGCGGTATGCCGGAGGGCTGGTAGGGCAGCACCTCGACCGCGGGCGCGCGCCCCAGCAGCGCGGCGTCGCCGTACCAGGGCGGCGCCACGCTCGAGTATTTCACCGAGCCCGACTCGGGGTCGATCCAGCGGTACAGGTCCGCCTGGACCGGGAATGCGGCGAAGCCGGCGATGAGTAACAGCGTTCGCACTTCAAAAACGAGAGAAATCCGGCTTGCGCT
Organism: Betaproteobacteria bacterium; assembly: GCA_052387375.1. Classification (GTDB taxonomy): domain Bacteria; phylum Pseudomonadota; class Gammaproteobacteria; order Burkholderiales; family SG8-39; genus SCGC-AG-212-J23. The sequence continues at coordinate 5,810 of JBQTJF010000292.1, read as the reverse complement.
TCTCGAGGAAGGCGCGCATCGCCTCCTTCGCCTCGGGGGAAGCGAGGCGCTCGACGAAGAGGCGCCCTTCCTCGGCGATGCGCGCCTCGACTTCTTTCCCGCCGCCCTGCTTCATCAGCCGCTTGGTCAGCTTCAGGGACTCAGGGGGCAACGCGGCGAGCGCGGCGCAGACCGCTTCTGCCTTTTCCATGAGTTCTTCTTTTGTGACCACCTCGGTGACGATGCCCGCTTCCCAGGCTTCGCGCGCGGTGAAGGGCTGGCCCAGCAGCAGCAGCTTCGCCGCGCGCTGGTAGCCGGCGAGGCGCGGCAGGAGCAGCGTCGAGCCGAACTCGGGCACGATGCCGAGCGGCACGAACGGCAGCTGAAAGCGCGCGTCTTCGGCCGCGTAGACGAGGTCGCAGTGCAGGAGCAGCGTCGTGCCGATGCCCACCGCGGGGCCGGCGACGGCGGCGACGACGGGCTTCTCCAGCGCCGGCAGCACCTGGAACAGGCCGAACACCGGCGAGGTCTCGCCGGGCTTGCGCTTGAGGAAGTCCGAGACGTCGTTGCCGGCGGTGAAGCAGTCGCGGTTGCCCTGCAGAAGGACGGCGCGCACCTGCGGGTCGTGCCCCGCGGCGGCGAGCGCCTCGGTGAGCTGCGCGTACATTTCCGCGGTGAGCGCGTTCTTCTTCTCCGGCCGGTCGAACTCGATCCTGGCGATGCGCTCAGCGGTCCGGCTTCGTATCAAGGCGATAGTCCTTCAGTTGCTGCCGCAGGGTGAGCTTGGAGAGCTTGCCGGTGGCGGTGTGCGGCAGCTCCGGCACGAACAGCACGTCGTCGGGCATCCACCACTTGGCGATCTTGCCCTCGTAGAACTTGAGCAGATCGGACTTCGACACCTCCTGGCCGGGCTTCTTCACCGCCACCACCACCGGGCGCTCGTCCCACTTCGGGTGCTTGACGCCGATCACCGCCGCCTCGGCGATCGCCGGGTGGGCGACGGCGATGTTCTCCAGGTCGATCGAGCTGATCCACTCGCCGCCCGACTTGATCACGTCCTTGGAGCGGTCGGTGATCTGCATGTAGCCGTCGGGGTCGATGGTGGCCACGTCGCCGGTCGGGAACCAGCCGTCCTTGAGCGGATCGCCGCCTTCGCCCTTGAAGTAGCCGCTGGCGATCCACGGCCCGCGCACCATCAGGTTGCCGAAGCGCTTGCCGTCCCAGGGCAGCTCGCGCCCCTCCTCGTCGACGATCTTCATCTCGACGCCGAAGATGCCGCGCCCCTGCTTCGCCTGGATGGCGAGGCGCGCCTCCTTGTCGAGGCGCTCCTGCTTCGCCTTGAGCGTGCCGACCGTGCCGAGCGGGCTCATCTCCGTCATGCCCCAGGCATGGAACACCTTGACGCCGTAGTCCTCCTGGAAGGCGCGGATCATCGACGGCGGGCAGGCCGAGCCGCCGATCACGGTGCGGTTGAGCGTCGAGAACCTGAGCTTGTTCGCGCCCAGGTGCTGCAAGAGCATCAGCCACACCGTCGGCACGCCGGCCGAGAGCGTCACCTGCTCCTGCTCGATCAGCTCGTAGACCGATTTGCCGTCCAGGTGCGGCCCGGGGAAGACCATCTTCGCGCCGACCATGGTGCAGGTGTAGGGCAGGCTCCAGGCGTTGGCGTGGAACATGGGCACCACCGGCAGCACCGAGTCGCGCGCCGAGAGGTTGAGCGCGTCGGGCAGCGCCGCGCCGTAGGCGTGGATGATGGTCGAGCGGTGCGAGTAGAGCGTGCCTTTCGGGTTGCCGGTGGTGCCCGAGGTGTAGCACAGCGCCGCCGCAGTGCGCTCGTCGAACGAGGGCCACTCGTACGCATCGGTTTCTTGTTCTAAGAGAGTCTCATAACACAACAGATTCGGAATCTTCGTGGCCGGCATGTGCGCGCGGTCGGTCATCAGCACGTAGTGCTTGATCGTCTTGAGCTGCGCGGCGAGCTTTTCCACCAACGGGAGGAAGGTCGGGTCGAAGAAGAGCGCCGCGTTCTCGGCGTGGTTGGAGATGTAGTTGATCTGGTCGGGGAAGAGGCGCGGGTTGACGGTGTTGATCACCGCCCCCATGCCGGAGATGGCGTAATAGAGCTCGTAGTGGCGGAAGCCGTTCCAGGCGAGCGTGCCTGCCCGGTCGCCGGGGCGCACGCCGAGCGCCGCCAGCGCCCTGGCGAGGCGGCGGGCGCGCGCGTGCGCGTCGCGATAGGTGTAGCGGTGCACGCCGCCCTCGACCGTCTTCGAGACGATCTCGGTGTCGCCGTGGTTGCGGTCGGCGTGCCGGATCAGGCCGCTCACCAGGAGCGGCAGCTCCATCATCAGCCCATGCATGGCTCCTCCTCCTGCAAGCGGGCCTAGTGTAAAAGAGAAAGGCCGCCCGCAGGCGGCCTTCGCCGGCCCCCGCCCCCGACTGAAGCATTCGGGGGTGACGCTCCTTCGCGGGGGCGACGTCTAAGACCTTGCCTACTGGCCGAGCACGTCGCCGAACTCGACGTAGCGCGTGCCGTCGAAGCGCCCGAGCTGGATCGCCTCGATCGGCGCGAAGTCGTTCGGGCCGGTGTTGAGGTGCACGCCGGGCAGCAGCATCGGCACCTGGATGTTCTTCAGGTTGGCCGCCTGGCGCATCACGTTTTCGCGCGTCAGGTCGTCGCCGCACTGCAGGAGCACCTGGTGCAGCGTGGACGACACCGCGTAGGCGTAGACGTAGAACGCGTCGGTGGTGCTCACGCCCGGGTTGTATTTCTTCATCCACTCCAGCCAGGCCTTGTAGTCCTTGTCGTTGTGCCACTGCGGGTCGGCGGCGTCCTTGAGGTAGAGCGAGGAGATGATGCCCTTCGACGCCTCGAGGCCGGCGGGCTTGAGCACGTTGTCGATGCTGCTCGAGACGTTGTTGAGGAAGTGCACCGGCTTCCAGCCGATCTCGTTCGCCTTGCGGATCGCCTGCGCGGCGAACTTGGGCGTGGTGATGTTGAAGAACACGTCCGCGCCCGAGCCCTTGAGGGTCACGATCTGCGAGTCGACGGTCGGGTCGGTCACCTCGTAGGAGAGCTCGCGCACGATCATCGACGACGCCTTGGCGCCGAGGCCGTCGTGGAAGCCCTTGAGGTAGTCCTTGCCGTAGTCGTCGTTCTGGTACAGGACCCCGATCTTCGCCTTGGGATGGTTCTTCAGGATGTAAGCCGCGTAGGCCTTCGCCTCGGTCTGGTAGTTCGGCTGCCAGCCCATGGTCCAGGGATAAGTCTTCGGATCGTTCCACTTGGTCGCCCCGGTGGCGACGAAGAGCTGCGGCACCTTGCGCATGTTCATGTACTTGTGGATGGCGGTGTTGCCGGGCGTGCCGAGCGACTGGAACACGAGCAGCACCTGCTCCTGCTCGACCAGGCGGCGCACCTGCTCCACCGTGCGCGGCGGGCTGTAGCCGTCGTCCAGGGTGACGAAGTTGACCTTGCGGCCGTTGATGCCGCCGAGGTCGTTCACCAGCTTGAAGTACGAGCCGATCGCCTTGCCGATCGAGCCGTAGGCCGAGGCCGGCCCGCTGTAGGGGTTGACGTTGCCGATCCTGATCTCGGTGTCGCTCGCGCCGGGGCCGTACTTCTTCTGCGCCTGCGCCGGCCCCACGGCCAGCGCCAACGCGATCGCTGCCGCAAGGCTGCCCAACCATTTCCGTTTCGCTGTCATGGTGCTTCTCCTCTCACGGGGGAACTGCGGTGGGTGCGCCGCCGCGCCCAAGCCCAGGCGAGGCGGAGGAAGCCCGCGATGCCGACCGGCATCACGAACATGAAGACGATGAGGAAGGCGCCGAAGATCGCCTGCGGCGCGGCGCGCGAGATGCCTTCCGAGATGTGCGGCACGAACATGACGAAGAAGGCGCCGAAGATCGCCCCGCTGATGGAGTAGATGCCGCCGATGACCGCGCCGATCAGGAACACGAACGACAGGCCGACCTGGAAGCTGTCGGGGGCGACGAACTGCACGGCGATGGCGCCGAGCGCCCCGGCGACGCCGGCGTACATCGCGCTGACGCCGAAGGTGAGCGACTTGTAGAGCGCGCTGTTGATGCCCATGGCGCGCGCCGCGATCGGCTGGTCGCGGATGGCGACGATCGCCCGGCCGACGCGGCCGCGCAGCAGGTTCCAGGCGAGCGCGAACATGACCACGGCGACGGCCAGGGTGAAGAAATAGAGCCAGCGATCCTGGCTGAGCGGCAGGCCGAAGGGCGCGTCGGGCTTCGCGAGCACCAGGCCCTGCACGCCGCCGGTCAGCTCGGCGATGCCGCGGTACTTGAGGATCGAGGGCATGGCCACGGCGAGCGAGAGCGTGGCGAGGGCGAGGAACAGGCCCTCGAGGCGCAGCGCCGGCAGGCCGAACAGGAACCCGGCGGCGAGGCACACCGCGGCCGCGGCGGGCAAAGTGGCCCAGTAGGGCACGCTGTAGTGCGCCATCAGGATGGCCGCGGCGTACGAGCCGATCGCATAGAACGCCCCGTGGCCCAGCGTGAACTGCCCGTTGAACCCGGTGAGGATATTAAGCCCGAGCAGCGCGATCGCATACACCATCACCAGCGTCAGCTGGAAAGTGCGGTAGTCGCTGATGAAGAAGGGCAGCGCGCAGGCCGCCGCCAGCCCGAGCGCCACGCCGGCAGGGCGCCAGTCGCGCTTCATACGCGGGTCACCACCGCGTGGCCGAACACGCCCGAGGGCCGCACCACCAGCACGCCGACGATGACGACGAGCGCCACGGTGAGCTTCAGCTCGGTGCCAACCACGTACACTCCCATGATGTTCTCGAGCACGCCCATGGTGAAGCCGCCGATCACCGCCCCCCAGGGGTTGTCGATGCCGCCGAGCAGCGCGCCGGCGAAGGCGTAGATGAGCACGAAGCCCATCATGTTGGGCTCGAGGAAGACGAGCGGCGCCACCATGATCCCGGCGACGGCGCCCAGCGCCGCGGCGAGGCCCCAGCCCAGCGCCAGCATCCAGCCGACGCGGATGCCCACCAGCCGGCTCGAGTCGGGGTTCTCCGCCGCGGCGCGCATGGCGAGGCCGAGCGGCGTGAAGCGGAAGAAGCCGTAGACGACCGCGAGGGTCACGAGCACCACGGCGAAGAGGCCCGCCTGGTGCCCGGAGAGGTAGCCGCCGAGGTAGGCCTGCGCCGGGAAGGGGCTGGGGAAGGACTTCAGCGTGTACTCCCAGGTCCAGCCGGCCATGGCGTTGAAGATGAGGAACAGGCCGATGAACACCGTGACCACCGAGAGCACCGCGTCGTGCGCCTCGAAGGGCCGGATGACCGTGCGCTCGATCAGCACGCCGCCGACGAAGGAGATGGCGACGGTGAGGAAGAACGCCGCCCAGTAGGGCATGCCCCACTGGATGAACTGCCAGGCGAGGTAGGTGGAGAACATCGCCATCTCGCCCTGGGCGAAGTTCACGACGTGCGTCGCCTTGTAGATCATCACCACCGCGAGCGCCAGGCTGGCGTAGATGCCGCCGGTGGCGAGGCCGGAGAGGATCTGGAGGAACAATGCTTCCATCAATAACCCAGATAGGAGCGCCGGATGGCGTCGTCGCTGCGGATCACGTCGGAGGTGCCGGACATCATGACGCGGCCGGTCTCGAGCACGTAGGCGTGGTCGGCGACGTCGAGCGCCTGCGCGGCGTTCTGCTCCACCAGCAGCATCGCCACCTTCTCCTCGCGGTTGATGGCGCGCAGGATGTCGAAGATGCTCTGCACGAGCAGCGGCGCCAGCCCGAACGAGGGCTCGTCGAGCAGCATCAGGCGCGGGCGCATCATCAGCGCGCGCGA
>JBQTJF010000291.1:0-3485 GCA_052387375.1 Betaproteobacteria bacterium | reverse complement strand
GCCGGCCGAGCGTGGGCGAGGTGCACTCGCTGGTCAGCGCGGCGAGGGGGGCATCGGCGCGCGCCGGGCCTTCGAGGATGTCCACCCCGACCAGCTTTCTTGTCATCGGGAAGCCCGTCTTGCCGGCAACCAGCCGCTCGAGGCCGAGCTCGCGCGGGTTGGCGCGCCCGTCGACCTCGCGGTCGAAGAGCACGTAGCCCGACTCGATGCGCAGCAAGTCTGCCGCGGCGAAGCTGCACGCGCGCACCCCCCAATCGAGCAGCCTCTGGCGCAGGCACGGACCTTCGGCCGCAGGCAGGAGCAGCTCGTAGCCCAGCTCGCCGCTAAACCCGATCCGCGCTACGGTCATGTCGGCGAGGGAAGAAAAACGGAAATAACCGAGCTTCAGCACTGCTTCCCGGCCGATCAGGCGCGCAAGGATCTCGCCGCTGCGGGGGCCTTGCAGGGCGAGGATCGCGTGCTGGCGCGAGCGGTCGAGCGCGCTCGCGGGGATCGGCTTGCCGGTGAAGGGCCAGAAGCGCTGCTCGTCCAGGCGCCATACGGTGGCGTCGATGAGGGCCGCGCCGTCGTCCTTGAGAAGCAGGGTATAGACGATCTGCCCGGGCTGCATCGCCCCCAGATCGCGGGTTTGCAGGCCCTGCAGGGAGGCGATACCGGAAAATTCGTAGAGCGCCATGAAGGAGAAGTCGAAGAGCCCGGCGGCGCGGCGGGTCGCGAGGGCTTGCGCAGAATCGGTACGATCGTACCGATTTTCGGTGGTCATAGCGAGCGCGCGAGGAGAAGGCCGCCGCTCAATACGCACAGCGCGCCGGCGAGGCGGCGCAGGACGAGGGCGCTGGCGACGTGCGCGAGCCGCACGCCGGCGGCGACGCCGAGCAGCTCGAAGACGCTGACCACGGCCGCGGTATCCCAGTCGATGAACCCATGGCGCAGATTTTCCATCGAGCCGCTCGCGGCGGCGACGATCTGCAGGACCTGGCTGGTGGCAACCGCGGTCAGCGGGGCGTAGCGCAGGATGACCATCAGCGGCACCGAGAACACCGGGCCGCCGGCGCCGGAGAGGCCGGAGCCGAAGCCCGAGGCGGCGCCGACCGAGGCGAGCAGCCACTTTTCACCGGGAGAGCTGCGGTCGCGGAGTGCTGCATGGGGTCTTGCCGGAAAAAGCACATAAGCGCCGGCGGCGACGATGATCAGCGCGATGACGATGGCGAGCGGGCGCGGGTCGATGACGGCGGCCACGGTGGCGCCGAGGAAGCCGAAGACGAGCGCGGCGGCGCAAACCGGGAGCGAGATGCGCCAGTCGATGCTGCCGCGCCGCTGATAGAGCCAGGTGCCGAGCACGCCGGTGAAGAGGAAGGTGGCGAGCGCGGTCGCGGCGGCCTGGTGGATGTCGAGCGGCGTGAAAAGCGCCAGATAGGCGATCAGCAGCACGCCGCCGACGCCGACCGTGCCGATCAGAAGACCGACGAAAGCGGCGACGGCCGCGAGGAAGAGGTACGAAGAAATGAAGGTTTCGTTCAGCCGGCGGCGAAGGCGACGAGCTCGCTCGTCAGCAGCACCGCGAGCTTCTTCATCAGCGAGTAGACGAGCGGCGCCCAGCCGAACACGCCGCCGCGCCGGATGATGTCCCCCGCCGAGGTCTCGCGCTTGCCCAGCCCCAGCGTGAAGCGCACCACGCCGTCGGCGAGCACGTAGAAGCCGTCCGCCGGGTCGCCGACGGTGTAGATGCGCGTGTCCTGGGGAAACGAGCGCACGCGGCCGAGCGCGGCGACGCGCTCGCGCTGCGCCTTGTCCAGCCCGGAGAAGAAGCGCGCCTCCTCCAGGACGCGCGCCGCGTCCACCGGTTTTTCTCTGTTTTCCAACAATCTGCTTGAACCTGGCGAGCTCGTCTACCTTCATGAAGACGGTGTGCTCCGGGCCGGGGTAGCGGCGCGCGCGCACGTCGTCGCGGTAGTCGGAAAGGCCCTTCTCGATGATCGGCACGAGGTCGACGTAGATCTTCGAGTGCCGCGGCACGTGTGCCTCGTACAGGTGGAACAGGTCCGAGCCGATGATGTGCACGCCGTGCGCGCGGTTGCCGGCCCCGAGTGAAATTACGGGAACTGGCAAAGTTTGAGCCAGATATTCACAGACTTCTGACGTGGTCACCTCGCACATGATGGAGAAGCAGCCCGCGTCCACCATCGCCCAGGCGTCGTCGACCAGCTCCTTGGCGCGGTCGGCGCTCTTGCCTTGCGCGAAGAAGCCGCCGAGCTGGGCCATGCGCATCGGCGTGATGCCGATGTGGCCCTGCACGGGGATGCCGGCCTTGACGATGGCCTCGATGTACCTGGCGTGGTGCTGGTTGCCCTCGCACTTCATCACCTCGGCGCCGCCGTGGGAGACGTACTTCGCGGCGTTGTCCACTGCCTGCTGCGCCGAGAGATGGAAGCTCATGTAGGGCATGTCGACCATGCGCAGGCCGTACTTCGAGCCGCGCTTCACCGCCTGCGCCATGAACATCACCTCCTCGAACGACACCGAGGTGGTGGTCTCGTGCCCGAACAGCACCATGCCGCCGGTGTCGGAGACGCACAGGATGTCGATGCCGACGCGGTCGGCGATGATCGCCGTCTCGTAGTCGTAGACGGCGAGCTGCACGATCGGCTCGCCCTTTTTCATCTTGTCGACCAGCATCGGGATGGTGACCTTCTTGCGCGCGGGCTGCGCCGCGGCGGGCTTGGGCTCGGCCATGTCGCGTTTCCTCCTCTCAGGGTCAGCACGACGCGCGCGTCGTCCGGCGCCGCCGCCATGGCGGACAGCGGCAAGCGCGTCGAGCAGCGCGCGCAGTTCCTGCGGCAGCGCCGCGGCAGGCGCGCTCGCCAGGCGGCGGCTCGTACGGTTCGAAGCCATGCTTCTCTTGGCGGTAGTATGCACCATGCGACTCAAAGGCAGATGCGCAATCGTCACCGGGGCGGCCAGCGGCATCGGCGCCGAGATCGCCCGCGTCTATGTCGATGCGGGCGCGAAGGTCTGCATCGCCGATATCGACGGCGAAGCCGCGCAGCGCAAAGCCTCCGAACTGGGAGGTCTTGGCCTGCGGATGGACGTCACGAGCGAGGATGACGTGGAGCGCGGCGTCGACGAGGCGGCGCGGGAGCTCGGCGGCATCGACATCCTGGTGAGCAACGCCGGCCTGCAGCACATCGACAGCATCGCCGATGTCTCCTTTCAGAACTGGAGAAAAATACTTTCGGTGCACCTGGACGGAGGTTTCCTTACGACGCGCGCCTGCATGCGCCACATGATCAGGCAGAAGCGCGGCGGCGCGATCATCCTCATGGGCTCGGTGCACTCGAAGGAGGCCTCGCCACAGAAGGGCCCCTACGTCGCCGCCAAGCACGGCCTCGCCGGCCTGTGCCGCGTGGTGGCGAAGGAGGGCGCGGCGCACGGCATCCGCGCGAACCTCATCTGCCCCGGCTTCGTGCGCACGCCGCTCGTCGAAA
>JBQTJF010000290.1:0-2113 GCA_052387375.1 Betaproteobacteria bacterium | reverse complement strand
CCGCGCGGTGGCGCCGGGCTGGCTCGCGCTGCTGTTCGCGCTGTCGCTGCCGCTCGAGCGCGTGCTGCAGCGCGCGGTTGGCTACGGTCTGCAGCAGTTGTCGGCGAACGGTGCCTGCTCGGTGCTCGGCTGGCTCGACTTCGCCGTCGTCTGCCGCGGCACGCGCATCCTCCTCGACGGGCAGGATCTGCTCGTCGATCTGCCGTGCTCGGGTGCGCGCGGCCTCGTGCTGCTGCTCACGCTGTACTGCGGCGCCTGCGCGCTGGTGCGTCCGGATCTGTTCGCGGCCACGCGCGGCTTCGCGCTCACGCTCCTCGCTGCCTGGGCGAGCAACGTGCTACGCCTCGTGCTGCTCGCGCTCGGCCTCGCGCGACCCCAATGGCTCGGCGGCGCCTCGGTGATGGAAGCGCCATGGCACGAGCTGCTCGGGTTGGCCACGCTGGCCCTTGGCGCGGCGCCGATCCTGTGGTGGGCGCGTCGCGCGCGCCGCGCCGAAGCGCGCGCCGTCGTGTTGCCGGTCGCGTCGCGGCCGCTATGCGACGTGCGCCTGCCGCCGCGCGCGCTGCGCGGGCTGCCGCTGCTGTTCCTCGCCTGCGCCGTGCTCGTGGTGAATCTGCCGGCGCGCCCGCTCGACGTCGCGCGCGCCCTGCCGGCACCCGCCCTGCCGGCCGCGCTCGGCGAATGGACCGCAAATCCGCTCGCGCTCTCCGCGGCCGAGCAGGCTTACTTCACGCGCTACGGTGGCGGCGCGGCGCGCGCCGCGTACGGGCCGAGCGCGCTACTGGTCGTGCGCACGAGCGCGCCGCTGCGCCACCTGCACGCGCCCGACGAGTGCCTGCGCGGCAGTGGCCACGAGGTCCGTTACATCGGCGTGCATGGCGGCGCCCGTCCCGCCGCGATCTATCGCAGCACCGACGAAGCGGGCCGGCGCTGGCGCATCGCGGTGAGTTACGTGGCGCAGAACGGACAGTGGGCGATCAGCGTCCCCGAGGCGGTCTGGCGCTGGCTGCGCGCGCCGCGCGCCACCGGCGCCTGGACCATGGTCCAGCGCATCACGCCGTGGGATCTGCCGGACGCCGACGCGCGCGACTGGGACGACGCCGTACTGCGCGCGCTCGACCTCGCGCCGGCGCCGGATCGCCCCGCCACGTTCCACCGCGTTCCCGACACCTTCACCTGAGGAGCCTTCGATGCGCACCCGTCTGCTGATCTTCGTGCTGGTCGTGACGACGTTGTTCGCGCTGCCCGCCGCGTTCGCCTCCGGGCCGGCGATGGGCGGCGATCTGCAGGCCGAGATGGACGGCCGGACGCTGCATTTCCCGGCGCTGAAGACCGACATCGCCGCCGACGTGCGTGGCGACCTCGCCACCGTCACGGTGACGCAGACGTTCGCGAACCCGACCGACCGGCCGCTGCACGCGCGCTACCTGTTTCCGCTCAACCACGACGCCGCCGTGTTCGAGATGGTCATGGAGGTCGGCGCCGAGCGCATCCGTGCGCAGATCCAGGAAACGCAGCAGGCCGAGGCGACCTTCGCGCAGGCCAAGAGCCAGGGCAAGGCCGCGGCGCTGCTCAGGGAGCACCGCCCGAACATGTTCACACAGGACGTCGCGAACCTCATGCCCGGCCTGCCGATCACGACACGCCTGCGCTACGTGCAGACCGTGCCGAAAGTCGACGGCGCCTACGAGCTCGTCGTGCCGCTGGTGGTCGGCCCGCGCTTCCAGCCCTCCTCGGCGGGCCGGCCACCGGAGGAGGTGGCGGAACCGGAAGCGACCGCGCGTTCGGGCCCGTGGCAGTTGGACGTTCTGCCCGCGTATCCGCCCGTGCACGGGGTCAACCTGCCGCCGGCGATCGAGCCCGAGCGCGTCGCGATCGACGTGCGGATCGACGGCGGCATGCCGGTGCACGCGGTCGAGAGCCGCACGCATGCCCTCGACGCGCGGCCGTCGAGCGCGCACGTCTGGACCGCGCAGCTCGCCAAGCGGCGCGTGATCGACAACCGCGATTTCGTGCTGCGCTATCGCCTGGGCGGCGCGAACACCGCGGCGGGGCTGCTGGCCTACCGCGACGCGCGCGGCGGTTTCTTCAGCCTGCTGATCGAGCCGCCGTC
>JBQTJF010000289.1:0-4240 GCA_052387375.1 Betaproteobacteria bacterium | reverse complement strand
TCTGGGGCGAAGACCGGATCAAGAGAAAGCTGAGTCACAAGTCTCTCTATGTGCTGGTGTCCCGCCTGCAGCAGGCGCTGGTCGATGCGGGCGTCGAGCCGGGCGACCGCGTCGCCGGCTACCTGCCCAACCTGCCCGAGTCGGCGGCGGCGATGCTCGCCGCGACAAGCCTCGGCGCCATCTGGTCGAGCTGCTCGCCCGACTTCGGCGTGCAGGGCGTGGTGGACCGCTTCGGCCAGATCGAACCCAAGGTGCTCTTCTGCGCCGACGGCTACCTCTACGGCGGCAAGGAGTTCGATTCGCAGGAGAAGGTTGCGCAGGTGCTCGACAGGCTGCCGAGCGTCGAGGAATGCGTGGTGATCGACTACCTCGGCGAGCCGGCGACGGCCGGCACCTCGCTCTACGACTTCATCGAGCCCTTCGACCCGGCCGAGATGGCGTTCCGGCGCTTCGACTTCAACCACCCGCTCTACATCCTCTATTCCTCGGGCACCACCGGCGTGCCCAAGTGCATCGTGCACGGCGCCGGCGGCACGCTGCTGCAGCACCTCAAGGAGCAGCGGCTGCACAGCGACGTGCGGGCGGGCGATCGCCTCTTCTACTTCACCACGCTCGGCTGGATGATGTGGAACTGGCTCATCTCCGGGCTCGCCTCGGAGGCGACGCTGCTCCTCTACGACGGCTCGCCCTTCGTCGGGCGCGGGCGGGCGCTCTTCGACCTCGCCGACGCCGAGCGCATGACGCATTTCGGCACCTCGGCCAAGTTCATCGACGCGCTCGGCAAGGCCGGCGTCAAGCCGAGGGAGACCCACCGTCTGGATGGCCTGCGCGCCGTTCTTTCCACCGGCTCGCCGCTCCTTCCCGAAGGCTTCGACTACGTCTACAACGAGATCAAGAGCGATGTCTGCCTCTCCTCCATCTCCGGCGGCACCGACATCGTCTCCTGCTTCGTCCTCGGCAACCCCGCCGGCCCGGTCTGGCGCGGCGAGATCCAGGCGAAGGGATTGGGCATGGACGTTCAGGTTTTCGATGAACAAGGTTCTCCACTGGTCGGCGAGAAGGGCGAACTCGTCTGCACCAAGCCCGTCCCCTCGATGCCGCTCGGTTTCTGGAACGACCCCGACGGCGCCAAGTACCGCGCCGCCTACTTCGAGAAATACCCCAACGTCTGGCGCCACGGCGACTGGAGCGAGATCACCCCGCGCGGCGGCATCGTCATCTACGGGCGCTCCGACGCCGTCCTCAACCCCGGCGGCGTGCGCATCGGCACCGCCGAGATCTACCGCCAGGTCGAGACCCTGGGCGAAGTGGTCGAGTCGCTGGTCATCGGCCAGGAATGGGACGGCGACGTCCGCGTCGTCCTGTTTGTCAAACTCAAAGAGGGGGTAAGCCTTTCCGATGAATTGGTTTCCCGGGTGAAAAAGCGGATCCGGGACAACACCACGCCGCGCCACGTGCCCGCCAAGGTCCTCGAGGTCGCCGACATCCCGCGCACCAAGAGCGGCAAGATCGTCGAGCTCGCGGTGCGCGAAGTCGTCCACGGCCGCCCGGTGAAGAACATCGAGGCCCTCGCCAACCCCGAGGCGCTGGCGCACTTCAAGAACCGCGCCGAGCTGCAAACCTGAAAACAGGGACAGACCACGTTTCCCGCGGACCGGTGCCTGAATCGGCGCCCCAGCCCGGCCTGCTGTTCGTGCCCGACATCAGCGGTTTCTCGGACTTCGTGAATGCGACGGCGGTGACGCATAGCCGCCATATCATCGAAGAGCTGCTCGAGACGCTGATCGACGCCAACGAGCTGGATCTCGAAGTCTCCGAGGTCGAGGGAGACGCGATTCTTTTCTACCGCTTCGGGCCGGCCCCGAGCGCCGGCGCGCTCTTCGCCCAGGTGAAGCGGATGTTCATCGCTTTCCACGCCTACCTGCGGCGCTACGATACGCAGCGCATCTGCCGCTGCGGCGCCTGCGCCGGCGCGGGCGGGCTCGGCCTGAAGATCATTGCGCACCAGGCGACGATCTCGCAGGCCCGGGTAAGGGAGCACGTGAAGCTCTTCGGCCAGGACGTCATCGCGGTGCACCGGCTGCTCAAGAACAACGTCCCCCAGCGGGAGTATGTCCTGCTGACCCGCGCCCTGGCCGACGCCTGGCCTCCCGGCGCGGCACCGGAGTGGGCAGGGCGCGAATCCGGGAGCTGCGAGTACGACATCGGCACGCTCGCCTACGACTATGTGCCGCTCGAGCCGTTGCGCAGCCAAGTGCCGGCACCCAAGGTGGAGGACTTCGGCGTCCCGGGCGCGCGCATTCACGCTTTCTCATGCGAGGTGACGGTCAAGGCGCCGATGGAGTTCGTGTTCGAGGTGGCCACCGACCTGCCGGCGCGTCTCGAGTGGATGGACGGCGTGAAGCGCGTGGAGCTGCCCGATCCCGGAGTCAACCGGATCGGTACGCGGCACCGGTGCCTGATCGACATGACCAGTCCCATGGTGGTCACCAGCGCGATCGCGCACGCGGAGGACAGCATTACCTTCACCGAGACCGACGAGAAGAGAATGGGTTGTGCGGTGTTCGCGTTCCGGCGCAGGAAGCTGGCAGCCACGTTCCGCAAGTCGCTCGAGAAGCTGTCCCGGTATTGCGAAAAGCGGTACGAGTCGAGCCAGGCATGAAAACGCAGTACTACACGGCAGCGAGCCTCGACGGCTTCATCGCCGACCCGGCCCATTCGCTGGACTGGCTGTTCCAGTTCGGCGTCCAGGAAACGGCGGACTTTCCCGGCTTCCTCGCCGATGTGGGGGCGCTGGCGATGGGTTCCTCGACCTACGAGTGGCTGCGCAAGCACCTGATCGAGCCGAGCGCCGACCAGGCCCGGGCATGGCCGTACAAGCAGCCAGCATGGATATTCACGACGCGCTCGCTGCGCTCCGTGCCGGGCGCCGACATCCGGTTCGTGCGCGGCGACGTGGTGCCGGTGCACCAGGCCATGCGCGCCGCGGCCGGCGGCAAGAACATCTGGCTCGTCGGCGGCGGGGACCTGGTCGGGCAGTTCCACGATCGCGGCCTGCTCGACGAGCTCATCGTCACCATCGCCCCCGTGACGCTCGGAGCAGGCAAGCTGCTTCTCCCGCGCGCCATCGTCAAGCCGCCCTTGCAGCTCTTCGGAATCCAGCTGCACGGGCCTTTCATCCAGCTGCGTAACCGGGTGAGCCGGGAAGCGTGAAACTGAAGCGCGAAATCAAGGTCCTGACCTTCGACCAGTACGGGACGATCGTCGACATGCAGAAGCGGTTGACCGAAGCAGTCACCCCGTTCCTCAAGGACAGGGGCTGGACCGGCAACCCGAACAGCTTCGTCACCTGGTGGCGCCGCACGCACTTCGAGAACTCCATGATCGACGCGCTGTGCGACCGCGGCCATACGCCCTACCGCGAGATCGGCCAGCGCGCCGTGGCCTTCGTCATGGACCGCTGCGGCATCGCCTATACCCGGGACGAGGTGCGCTGGCTGGTCGGCGAGATCGAGAAGCTCAAGCCCTTTCCGGACGTCGTCCCCGCGCTGGAGCGCCTGCGCGCGGGCGGCTACAAGATCGCCATCCTCTCGAACGGCGATCGCGACATGCTGAAGGCCGCCGGCCCGCACATCGGCTTCCAGTTCGACCATGTCATCTCGGGGGAGGAGGCGGGCACCTTCAAGCCGCACTGGAGGACCTACGCCAAGGCCGCCGACATCGTCGGAGAGGAGCCCTCGTGCATCCTCTTCGTCGCCAACCACGCCTTCGACTGCATCGGCGCCAAGTCCTACGGCATGCGCAGCGCCTTCGTCGACCGGCGCAAGCGGCCCTTCGGCGAGACCCCACACCAGCCCGACCTCATCGTCGCCGACTTTACCGAGCTCGCTGCAGCGCTGGCATAAGTACCGGCCTTGGAAACAGAGCACGCTAAGATAAAAATGGGTACGATCGGACCCATTGCAGTTTCTGCGGAGGTAGATATGGCTCCTGATCCCACTCCTGCGGCGGCTTCCGGCGCGCGCTCCGAGACCCTGCTGCGTCGGCTCCTCGGAGCGATGTCGGCCTTCACGTTGCTGATGACCGTGCCGCAGGTCCTGACGATCTGGGTCGGTCAGCAGGCGGCCGGCGTCTCGGTACTGTCCTGGAGCGCCTATCTGCTCTCCGCCCTGCTGTGGTTCTGGTTCGGGATCCAGAAGCGCGACAAGAACATCTACCTGCCGTGCATCGGCTGGATCAC
>JBQTJF010000288.1:0-18272 GCA_052387375.1 Betaproteobacteria bacterium | reverse complement strand
CGACCCCCCTGAAGGGTCGTCCTAGACCAGGACGTTGATAGGCGGGATGTGCAAGGGCCGTGAGGCCTTGAGCTAACCCGTACTAATTGCCCGTGCGGCTTGACCCTATAACCGTGAGCATCGACGGTTATGTTGCGCTTGGCGCGATCTCGTTCCCTTAATTCACTTCTTCAATCTTCTATCTGGCGGCCACAGCAGCCTGGAACCACGCCTTCCCATCCCGAACAGGACAGTGAAACGGGTTTGCGCCGATGATAGTGTGCCGTTTGCGCACGCGAAAGTAGGTTACCGCCAGGCCATCTTCAGCAGAAAAGCCCGGCCTCGACAGAGGACCGGGCTTTTTTGTTTCCGGCGCCGAAACGCCGCGCTACCATAACCCCTCCAGCGCGGTCGCTGATGGCAGACGCCGTACGCAAGGTCGAGTACTTCTCCATCACGGTCGCGGACCGGCCGGGAGAGGCGTTCCGCGTGCTGCAGACCCTCGTCAGCAGCGGCGTGAACCTCCTCGCGTGCACCGCACGCCAGGTCGGCGAGCAGGCGCAGATCGACGTGGTGCCCGACGACATCCCGGGCTTCGCCGCCGCGGCGCGGACCGCCGCCCTCGATTTCGCATCGCGCAGGAGCGGCTTCCTCGTGCAGGGCGAGGACCGCCCGGGCGCTCTTGCGCAGAACCTGCAGCGTCTCGCGCGGGCGGGGATCAACGTGACCGGCATCGAGGCCATGGCGGCCGGGCAGGGGCGCTGGGCCGCCATCCTCTGGGTCGCGGCGGACGACGTGGCGCGCGCGGCTCAGGCGCTGGGCGCGAGCCGCTAGCGGAACGGCCAAGGCAGCTCGACCAGCTCCTGCAGCAGGCCGCGCGGAAAATCCAGCACGAAGATGTATGACATCGCGGCGAGGAACGCCACCGCCGAGGCGGTGAGAAGCGCGTTGCGCCCGAGCGGCGCGAGCGCCTCGACGTGCAGGAAAGCGGCGAAGAAAAGGGCAAGCCCGATCACGAAGCCGACCAGCCCGCTCGCCGCGAGCAGGGCGGCGAGCCAGAGGAGATAGCGTCCGAGCGGGCTCACGCCGGCGGCCGGCTCGGCTTCGGTGTCGAACACCATCCTGCCTTGGCGCGGCCCGCGCCAGACCATGGCGGCGACGAAAAGCGCGCCCGCGGCCGCCGCCGCCGCGACGCCGAGCGGGAAGGCCTTGGCGAGGAAGGACCAGCGCGCGAGATCGAGCACCGCGTAGGCGAAAAGTGCGGCCATGAAGAGCGCGAACGCGAGCTGCGCTCGCTTATCGCGCACGCGCCCGCTCGCCCCACCTTCGTCGATCGTGTTACGGCCGTAGCGGGCGCCGGCCCACATCGACGCCGCGGTGATCGCGGCGATGATCAGCACCCCGGGGCGCCCGACCCAGGCCCAGCCGTGGAACTGGATCGCCTGGTAGAGGTAGTTCTCGGCGCCCGGGGCGAGCACGAAGCCGACGATGAGCGGCGGGCGCGGCCAGCCGAAGCGGCGCATGTAGAGCCCGAGCACGCCGATCGCGAGCAGCGCCAGGATGTCGCCCCAGTGGCTGGTGGCCTGGTACGCGGCGAAGAAGATGATCATCAACATGAACGGTGCGACATAGGCGTAGGGCAGCGTGGTAATGCGCGCTACGGCGGGCGACACCGCGACGCACAATGCGGCGCCGATCACGTTGGCGATCGCCAGCGTCCAGATGATGGTGTAGACGAGGTCGAGCCGCGTCTCCACCAGCGTGATGCCGGGCTGGATGCCGAGGAGCACCATGCCGCCGAGAAAGATCGCGGTGCTGCCCGAGCCCGGAATCCCGAAAAGCAGGGTCGGGACGAGCGCGCCGCCGGCGACCGCGTTGTTCGCCGACTCCGGCGCGAGCACGCCGCGCACGTCGCCGCGCCCGAACTGCGACTTGTCCTTGGCGAGCTGCACGGTGTGGCCGTAGGCCATCCAGTCCGCCACCGATCCGCCCAGCCCGGGCATCGCGCCGATCAGGCAGCCGATTCCCGAGCAACGCAGCACGACGCTCCACTCGCGCAGCGTGTCGCGGATGCCGCGCAGCCAACCGCGCCCGAGGCTCGCGATCTGCGCGATCGCGCTGTGGCGGCGCAGGAGATCGACGATCTCCGGGATGGCGAAGAGGCCGAGCGCCACGACGACCAGCGGCAGGCCGTCGACCAGGTACTCGACGCCGGAGACGAGCCGCCACTCCCCGGTCGTGGGCGCGGCGCCGACCATGCCGAGGAGGAGGCCGAGCGCGCACGAGAGCAGGCCCTTCGTCAGGCTCGAGCCCGAGAGCACGCCCACCATGCCAAGGCCGAGCGCCGTCAGCATGAAGAGCTCGGCGGACGAGAACGCGAGGATGATCGGCCGCGCGACGACGATGAAGCCGCTGAGCACCAGCGCGCCGAACAGTCCGCCGAGCATCGAGCTGAAGAACGCCGCCGAGAGCGCGCGCGCCGCCTCGCCGCGCTTCGCCATCGGGAAGCCGTCCAGGATCGTCGCCTGCGAGGCGGCGCTCCCCGGAATGCCCATGAGGATCGAGGCGAAGGTGTCCCCGGTCGGGACCACGGCGAGCAGCCCGATGAGGAGCGCGAGCGCCGAGACCGTGTCCATGCCGTAGACGAACGGCAGCAGGATGGACATCCCGGCGATCCCGCCCATGCCGGGCAGCACGCCGACGACGAGGCCGACGCCCACCCCGAGCAGCATGTACAGCACATGGGTGCCGCTCAGGACGTTCGCCAGCGCCGAGCCGACGACGTCGAGCAAGAGCGCTTACTTCGCTTCGAACTTCACATTGAAGCGCCGCGTCAGCCAGTCCTTCACCCAGGCCCTGGCCTGCGGGTCGATGGTGAGCGCGACCTTCATCGCCTCGCGCGCCGCCGGACCGACGGCCTGCTCGTACTCGCCGAGCTCGTCGCCGGCCTTTTCCTTGAACGCCGGCGTCTTCACCACCTTGGCGAGGGACTGGACGTACGTGTCGACGATGTCCTGCGGCGTGCCCTTCGGCAGAAAGATCGGCTTCTGCGCGGCGAAGCCTGCGACCACGAAGGCCTTGAACGCCTCGTACGCCGGGCCCGAAGGCTTCTTGCCATAGGCCATCTCATAGGCTTCGGCAAAGTGCGGCAGGTCGGGGAAGGTCGGGTCGCGCATGAACTCGCCTCTCGGGCTCAGCACGCCCCAGGTGAAGAGCGGCACCGCCTTGCCCGCCTTGACGAGCGGCACGACGTTGCGCAGGTAGGCGGACGTGGTCTGGTAATCGATAAGCGACTCGCCGCGCTCGTAGGCGACGCGCGCCGGGCCGCGCGCCAGCCCGAACACCGGATCGACGTCGAGGCCCATGATCTCGAAAGCGAGCACCGGCACGAGGTCGAGCGATGTCGGCCCCTGGCTGCCGTACTTCATCTTCTTGCCGCGCAGCTTCGGGATGTCGCGCGAGCTCTGCGCGCCGAGCGTGGGATTCACATACACCACGCCGCCCGTGGGTGAGACGAGCACGGGAATCAGGTCCTTGAGCTCGTAGCGCACGCGCGGATCGTCGAGGAGATAGGGTAGCTGCGTGCTGCCCGAGGTGCCGAGGATCGACATGCCGTCGGGCTTCGCGCGCTGTACGAACTGGTTCGTGCCGGTGATCGAGCCGCCGCCTGGCACGTTCTTCACCACGACGGTCGGCTTGCCCGGCAGCGCCTCGGCGAGGAAAGGCGCGAAGAAACGCGCCCACACGTCGGAGCCGCCGGCGGTCGGGAAGGGAATCACGAACTCGATGGTCTTGCCGGTGAAATCGGCGGCGTTGGCGTGCCCCGGCAGAAATGCAGCCGCCGCCAGAGCGACGCCCGCCGCGACAGTTGCCAGCCTGCCCGAACCACGGTTGCGCATATCGTCTCCTCCTCGTTCGCGTCTATTCCCAGAGACCGGCTGGCATGGGCAAGCCGGCGTAATCCTCCGCCGTCAGCGGGCGATCGGGCGCGATGCCGCAGCGCTCGAGCACCGCGATGATCTGGCGGGCATGCTGCGCCGAATGCCAGACCGATCGCTCGAGCAGGTGATGCAGCGGCTGCACGCCGTAATAAGTCCTGACGGTTCCGCCGCAGGACCTGTCTTCCAGGTTCGCCCACCAGCGCCGCACGCGGCCGGTTACCACGGCGCCGTACGCGCGGATGTCCGCCGGCGTCCTCACGTTCTCTGGCGGGGGCACGTCGTACACGGAGGTGAGGTCCTGCACGCCGTCCTGCACGGCCTGGAGGAAGGCGTCGGCGACCTGGTAGACATGGTAGGCGAGGCTGCGGATGCTGCGATCGCGGCCCGGAGTCGCGCGCTCGCCCAGGCGCTCGGCAGGAAGCTGCATCACATGGCGCTGGGCCGTCTCGAGGATGCATAGCCATTTTTCGACCAGGACGGCAGCGGGCAGGCGCTGAAACTCGACCTCCCTGCCCACGAAACGCGAAACGTCCGCCAGCTCCTGGGCGAAGACGTAGTCGCTGCCGCGAGCTACCACCGGCACGGTGCGCACCCCTATCGCCGTCAGCTCGTCCATCGCCTCCGGGCGCGCCGACACGTCGATCGATTCGTAATCGACCCCGAGGCCGGAGAGGAACTCCTTGACCCGCACGCAGCTCGAGCAGCCCGGCCGCCAGTACACCTTGAGCGCCATGCCGGATTCTAGAACCGCTTCATGAGGCTTTGTGCATACGCAGGCGCGGTGGGCTCGTGCATGAAGTACACGTAGATCTCCCGCCAGCCGGTCTGCGCCAGCCGCGTCGCCCAGCGCCCAAGGTCCTCATCCGAATAGGTTTCCAGCCGCAGCCGCACATACCCCCAGGGCGCAGTTTCCACCAGCGGCGGCGGCGCGTCGTCCTCGCGCTCCGACAGGCACAGCGCGGCACCGGCGTCGCGCAGGGCCGCGTAGGTGTCTTCGGCGAACCAGGTCGCATTGCGGAACTCGAATGCCGCGCCGTGACCGCCCGGGAGCAGCTCGAGGAAAGCTCGCAGGCGCGGCAGGTCCTTTTTCAGGAACGGCGGCAGCTGGAAAAGCACCGGCCCGCGCTTTGCGCCGAGGGCGGCGAGGTTGCGGTAGAGATAGGACAGCGAATCGGCCGCGGCCTCGCCGCTGAGCCGCGCCAGATGCGTGATGCGCCGCGAAGCCTTGATGGCGAAGCGAAACTCCTGGGGAGTGGCTTGCGCCCAGGTTTCGAGCACTTCGGTGCGGGGCATGCGATAGAAGGTGTTGTTGATCTCCACCGTGGGCAGGCGCTCCGCATACCATGCGAGCATCGCCTCGGGCTTGATGCTCTGCGGATAGAAGCCGCCCTTCCATTCCTTGAACGAGTAGCCGCTGGCGCCGGCGAAGAGCCTTCTAGAATTGGCCATGGCGAAGGGCAAGCTTAGCGAATATTCTGCCAAGCGCAGCTTTACGGAGACGCCCGAGCCGCCGGCCGCGGCGGCCGCCGCGCGCAGCGGGCCGCTGCTTTTCGTCGTCCAGCAGCATTCCGCTCGGCGGCTGCATTACGACTTTCGCCTGGAGTGCGACGGCGTGCTCAAGTCCTGGGCGGTGCCCAGGGGGCCCTCGCTCGATCCTGCCGACAAGCGCCTGGCGGTGCCGACCGAAGACCATCCTTTCGACTACGCCTCCTTCGAGGGCGTGATCCCGCCGGGCCAATACGGCGCCGGGGAAGTGATTGTCTGGGACTGCGGGGTGTACTCGCCGGACGCGGAGCAGGCATGGATGGAGGACCGCGCGGCGGCCGAGCGGCAGGTGGTCCAGGCGCTCGAAAAGGGAAAGCTCGGCATTACGCTCCGCGGCGAGAAGCTCAAGGGGTCCTTCGCCCTGGTGCGCACGGCGGACCGCAAGAGCTGGCTGCTGATCAAGCACAAGGACCGCTTCGCGACGAAGGCAGACGTCACGGCGCAAAACCGCTCGGTGCTGACGGGCATCGCCGTCGACGAGATGCAGTCCATGCCCGTGCGGCGCGTGCCGGCGTCCAGGCTCGCTCCGGCGGGCGGGCGCGCGGCGATGCCGGACAAGCTCGAGCCGATGCATGCCGAGCTCGCCGAAGCGCCATTCAACCGGGACGACTGGATGTGGGAGCCGAAGCTCGACGGGTACCGGGCGCTGGCGTTCGTGGGCGAGGGGGTCGGGCTGCGCTCGCGCCGCGGCCTCGAGCTGGCGAAGCAGTTTCCGGGCTTGGCGGCCGAGCTCGGCAAGCAGGGCGCGCGCATGATCCTCGACGGCGAGCTGGTCGCGCTCGGCGAGGACGGCAAGCCGTCCTTCAATGCCCTGCAGAACCGCTTCCAGCTGAAGGCGGAGCGCGACATCGCGGCGGCCGAGAAGGGCACGCCGGTGCTGTTCTACGCGTTCGACCTCCTGTACTTCGCCGGCGTCGACCTGCGCGAAGCGTCGTACGCGGACCGCCGCCGCTATCTCGCGCAGTGCCTGCTGCCTTCTCGGCTGGTTCGGCTCGTGCATGCCTCGGCGGACGGCCTCGCGCTCTACGCGGCCGCGCTCGCAAGCGGCTTCGAGGGCGTAATCGGCAAGCGCAAGCCGAGCAAGTACGAGTCAGGCAGGCGCTCGTCGTCCTGGGTGAAGGTCAAGTCCACGCGCAGCGCGGAGTTCGTCGTCGGCGGCTACACGCAGGGGAAGGGCTCGCGCGCCGCGCTCGGCGCGCTGCTCGTGGGCACCTGGGAAGGCCGGAAGCTGCGCTATGCATCGCACGTCGGCTCGGGCTTCGACGACGAGTCGCTTGCCGGTCTGCGCGCGCAGCTCGAGCCGCTGCGGCGCAAGACCTGCCCGTTCGCCGGCAAGCCGGAGCTCAACGCACCGGCCGTCTGGGTCGAGCCGCAGCTCGTCGCCGAGGTGAGGTTCCAGGGCTGGACGCGCGAGGGCTCGTTGCGCGCGCCGGTCTTTCTCCGGTTGCGCGACGACGTCGATCCGAAGGCGGTGCGGCGCAAGCCCGCCGAAGTGGCGAGGCCGCCGGCGCGAATCCGCTCGACGGACTCGATCATCGACGATGTGCTGCGTCAGCTCGATGAGCCGAAGGCCAGCCTGAGCATCGCCGTCGGACCGTACACGGTGAAACTGACGCACCTCGATCGGATCTACTGGCCGGCCGACCCGGCGCTCAAGCAGCCTGCGCTCACCAAGCGCGACCTGCTGCGTTATCTGGCGCGGGTGTCGCCGGCGATGCTGCCGCATCTTGCGGAGCGGCCACTGACCATGATCCGCATGCCGGACGGCATCAACGGCCAGCGCTTCTTTCAGAAGCACTGGACCCAGGAGCGGCCGGGGTTCGTCGAGGCGATCACGGTGTACTCGGGGCACAAGGACGAAAGCCACGAGTACCTGCTCTGCCAGAACCTGCCGACGCTGCTGTGGCTGGCGCAATCCGGAACGCTGGAGTTTCACGTCTGGCATTCGCGCGCCCGGCCCGCGCCCGACGCCGCGAGCCGGGGCACCGACTACGCCTCTTCGCTCGAGGCGCTCGAGGCCTCGGTGCTGAACTACCCGGACTACGTGGTGTTCGACATCGATCCGTACGTCTATTCCGGCAAGGAGGCGCCCGGCGACGAGCCCGAGCTGAACAACGTCGCCTTCGAGAAGGGCAAGGCGGTGGCTTTCCGGCTGCGCGAGCTCCTGCAGGGCCTGTCGCTCGAAAGCATCGTCAAGACCTCCGGCAAGACCGGCCTGCACGTGTTCGTGCCGATCCGCCGCAGCATCGATTTCGAGGCGGCGCGCGCCGTCAGCGAAACGGTGGGACGCCACCTGCTGCGGCTGCACCCGAAGGATGTGACGCTCGAATGGAGCGTGCCGAAGCGCACCGGGAAGATCTTCATGGACTACAACATGAACGTGCGCGGCAAGACCCTGAACGTGGCGTATTCGCCGCGCGGCGCGCCCGGTGCGCCGGTGTCGATGCCGCTCGGCTGGGACGAACTCGCCACGGCGCACCCGCTGGACTTCAGGATCACGAATGCCGCCGACTTCCTGGCGCGCTCAGGCGACCGCTGGCGCGACTCACTCGAGCGCAAGCAAAGCCTCGAGCAGGCCTTCGAACGGGCTAGGGCGTAATGCGGTATGCTTAAGTCGTTGATTTCAAGGGGAAGCACATGGCGGCGAGATCGATAGCGTCACTCACCATTTCCTTCGGCATGGTCTCCATCCCGGTGAAGCTCTACTCGGCGACCGAGGCGAGCCGCGCGATGTCGTTCAATCTCCTGCACAAGGCGTGCGGATCGCGGCTCAGGCAGCAGTACTTCTGCGTGAAGGAGGAGGTCCCGGTCGCGCGCGAGGACATGGCCAAGGGCTACGAGTTCGCCAAGGACCAGTACGTGATGTTCGCGCCCGAGGAGCTGAAAGCCCTGGAAGAGGCGGGAACGCACAGCGCCGAGATCACGGAGTTCGTCCCGGCGAAGGCGATCGACCCGGTGTACTACGACAAGGCGTACTACCTCGGCCCGGACAAGGGGGGCGCCAAGCCCTATGCGCTGCTCGCCCGCGCGCTGAAGGAGTCGGGCCGCTGCGCGCTCGGACGCTGGGCGGCGCGCGGGAAGCAGTACATCGTCCTCATCCGGCCGCTCGACACCGGCCTGGTGGAGGGGCTGGTGATGCAGCAGCTGCTCTACGCCGCGGAGGTGCGCTCGATCAATGACCTCGACATTCCCAAGACCGAGGTGAAGGCCGCGGAGCTCAAGCTCGCGCAGCAGCTGATCGAGCAGCAGGCGGTGGACAAGTTCAATCCCGCCGCCTACACCGACGAGGTGCGTGCACGCATCGAGGCGGCGATCCAGAAGAAGGTCGAAGGGCAGGAGATCACCATGGCCGAGGCGCCGGAGCAGGGCGCGCAGGTCATCGATCTCATGGAAGCCCTGCGCGCCAGCCTGGAGAAGAAACCCGCGAAGAAGTCGGAGGCGCCCAAGGCGACGCCGCGCAAGGCCGCCAAGAAGTAACCCGTGCCATGTACGGGGTGCGCGAGGTCGTAAAGCTGCTGCGCATGCCTCGCAGCACCATCAGCAGCCTCGTGAAGGCGGGTTTCGTCTCGCCGGCGCGGGGGCCGCGCAATGCCTGGCGTTTTTCCTTCCAGGACCTGATCGTGCTGCGCACCGCGCAGGCGCTGGCCGCGGCGAAGGTTCCGCGCAGCCGCATCAACCGCTCGGTCAAGGAGCTGCGCCGGCACCTGCCCGCTTCCATGCCGCTTTCGGGGCTGAGCATCTGCGCGGTCGCCGACCGGGTGGTGGTCAAGGAAGGCGCCAGCCGGTGGCAGGCCGAGTCCGGACAGTATCTGCTCGCGTTCGAGGGCGATCCCGAAAACGGGTCCCTGAGCGTGATCGAGCGCCCGGAAGCCGCGCAGACCCCCGGCGCGCGCGAGTGGTTCGAGACCGCTCTTTCGCTCGAAGAAGACGACGTGGCAGCCGCCATCGACGCGTATCGGAAGGCGCTCGCCGCAGATGCAGCCTTCCTCGACGCGCGGATCAACCTCGGCTCGTTGCTTCACGACGCCGGGCGCTCCCAGGAGGCCGAGGCGCTCTACCGCGAAGCCATCGGCCCTACGGGCGCAGACCCGGTGTTGCTCTACAACCTCGGCGTGCTGCTCGACGACACCGGCCGGAAGGAGGAGGCCGCGCGGACCTATGAGCAGGCGCTGGGCCGGGACCCGGCCCTGGCCGACTGCCACTACAACCTGGCGCTGCTCTGCGAGGCGCTCGGCAGGCCGCGCGATGCGATCCGCCACATGGCGGAGTACCGGCGCCTGACCGGCATCAAAGGGGGCTCCCCGTCCCGCCGCTGATGCGATACGACGCCGTGGTGCTCGGCGCGGGCATCGTCGGAATCTGCGCCGCGCTGCACCTGCAGAAGCGCGCTCGTGCCGTGGCCCTCGTGGACCGGCGCGGCGCGGCGGAGGAGACATCCTTCGGCAATGCCGGCCTGATCCAGCGCGAAGGGGTTTACCCGTACGGATTCCCGCACGACTTCGGCGCGCTGCTGCGCTACTCGCTCAACCGGACCATCGACGCGCACTATCATCCCTCGGCGCTGCCGCACCTGGCGCCCTTTCTCTGGCGGTACTGGCGGCACTCGCGCCCGGCGCGCCATGCCGAGGTGGCGCGCCGCTACGCCAAGCTGATCGAGCACTGCGTCGCCGAGCACGAGGCCCTCATCGCCGAAGCGGGCGCGGAGGAGTTCGTGCGGCGCGTCGGCTGGATGCGCCTTTTTCGCACCGAGCGCGAGCGGGACCTGCGCTTCGCCGAGGCGCAGCGCTGGCAGCGCGAGTTCGGCATCGAGCACCGTGCGCTGGACGCGCGCGACCTGCAGGCGCTCGAGCCTCACCTCGCGCCGGTGCTCGTCGGCGCGCTGCACTGGACCGAGCCGATCAGCGTCTCCGACCCGCAGGGGCTCGCGCTCGCTTACTTGCGCCGCTTCGAGGCGCTCGGCGGTGTCTTCATGCAGGGCAACGCGGCGAGCCTGGAACCCGAGGGCGCCGGCTGGCGGATGAGGACGGCGAAAGGGTCGGTGGCGGCGGCGCACGCGGTCGTCGCATTGGGCCCCTGGGCGGACATCCTGACGCGCGCGCTCGGCTACGATTTCCCGCTTGCGGTGAAGCGCGGATACCACATGCACTACCGCGCCGCAGGCGAGGCGCGGCTGAACCACCCGGTGCTCGATACCGAGCGCGGCTATTTTCTCGGGCCGTTGCGCCGCGGCATCCGGCTCACGACGGGCGCCGAATTCGCGCTGCGCGATGCGATGCGCACGCCGGTGCAGCTCGCCCGCGCCGAGCCGATCGCCCGGGAGCTCTTTCCCCTGGCGGAGCGGCTCGATACGGAGGCCTGGATGGGCTCGCGGCCCTGCACGCCCGACATGCTTCCGGTCATCGGCAGGGCGCCGCGCCACGCGAACCTGTGGTTCGCCTTCGGCCACGCCCATCATGGGCTGACCCTGGGCGCCGTTACCGGAAGGCTGGTCGCCGAAATGCTCGCCGGCGAGACGCCCTTCGTCGATCCCGCGCCGTATGCGCCCGAGCGCTTCTAGCTAGTGTAGATTGCGCCGCAAAAGGGGGACGGGATGTCGGGTCGCGGATGGATCCTTGCGGTCGCGTTGCTCGGTGGTTGCGCCACGCAGGGCGATGCGCCGCCTTGGATGCCATGCGCAAGGTGATCGACAGCCTCGCGGCCGAGGTGGAAGGGCGGCTCGCCACCGACGGGTACCGCAACCTGCCGGTGATGGTGCGTACCGCCAACAGCTCGGGCAGCGGCGTCGAGCCGATCGTGGTGGAGCTCCTGCGCACGCGGCTGGTCGAGCGCAATGTGCCCGTGGACGCCGCCTGCGGCGCGCGCTGCATGGAAGTGAGCCTGCAGGAATTCACCGCCGAGTCCGCCAAGGGGTTCGCCCTTACCCCCGGCCAGGTGCTCACCTTCGCCGGCGGCCAGATCCCGATCGTCGGCAGCGTAGTGCGCGGCATCGGCGAGCAGGCGCGCGAGCAGGAGCGTGCCGCCCGCCGCGCCACCGGGTTCATCGTGACTTTCGCGGCGCGGGAAGCCAACCGCTATACCGCGCGCTCGAACGTGGTCGTCATTTCCTCGGGCGGCGAGGCCGCGGTCGCGCCCGGGCAGAAATAGGCCTAGACTTCCCGTACAACCAGCAGACAGGGGGGCCCATCATGAGAATCCACCCGGCGGTGAGCATGACGGCGGTGTGTTTCGTGTTCGCTGGCAATGCCCTGGCGCAATCGCAGACGGCCGGCGTCAAGGACATCGAGAAATGCGACGAGTCGCTCGGCACGCTCGCCGTGGTCGAGGACCGCAATGCGAGCTGGTACCACACCATGCGGCAGTACGAGGTGCAGTCGACCGTGCCGCTGCTGCGCATGCTGATACAGCAGTCGAACTGCTTCGTCGTCGTCGAGCGCGGCCAGGCGATGAACGTGATGATGCAGGAGCGCAACCTGGATCGCTCCGGCGAGACACGCGAAGGCAGCAACTTCGGCAAGGGGCAGATGGTCGCTGCCGACTACGCCATGAATCCCACCATCACCTTCAGCAGCCGCGACACCGGCGGCATCGGCGCCGCGCTCGGCGGGCTGACGAGCTCGCTCGGCTCGTGGGGGCGCGCGGCAGGCGCCGTCGCCGGCGGCCTGAAGTTCAAGGAGGCGTCCACCATGCTCACGCTGGTGGACAACCGATCGGGCGTACAGCTCGCCGCCACCGAGGGCAATTCCTCCAAGACGGACTTCGGCGCCTGGGGAGGCGTCTTCGGCGGCGGGGCCGGCGGCACCATGGGCGGCTACACCAAGACGCCGGAAGGCAAGGTGATTGCCAGCGCTTTCGCCGACGCGTACAACAACCTGGTGCGCGCGGTGAAGAACTACAAAGCCCAGGAGGTCAAAGGCGGCTTGGGCAAGGGCGGGAGGCTCGGCGTCGGCAAGTAGCCGGGCAAGTTTTTCCACAGAAAACGCGACTTTTTTATCGTTTCGTCGCCTTGGGGCGACGACAGCGACTGCCGCGATGCAACGCGCTTGATCTGCCAGCGCTTTTGCGTTGCGACTGCGAAAAAAGCACGTTATTCTGCCATCGCAGACCTCTTCTGGAGGTCGAAGACACAAAAAATCCCTAAGTCGTTGAAGTAGGAATATTTTTGATGCTCAGGGGCAGGGGGGCTGGAGGACGGGGCTGGACCGGGCAATCCGGTCTTTTTGCGCGCAGGCCCCGGACTGAGTCTGTTGCCCTGCTGTTTCCCACAGAAGAAACCAAGGGAGCAAGAAAAATGGGCAAGCGGTCCATGGTCGCCGTGCTCGCGCTCGCGAGCTCGGCGGCAATCGCGCAAGTGCGTCCAGACGCAGGCCGCGTGCTCGAGCAGACGCGCGAGCCGCTGCGGCTGCCGCCGCCGCGGGAAGCCGATGTGCTGCCGCGGCCGCCCGAGCCCAAGCCGGCGCTGCCGGCGCAGCCGCAGCTGCGCGTGACCGTCAAGGCCTTCACCTTCACGGGCAACACCATTTTCTCGGATGCCTTCCTCCAAAGCGTAGTGGCGGAGTACGTCGGCAGGCAGCTCGACTTCGACGACCTCACGGAAGCGGCGCTGAAGGTGCGCGCATTCCATCGCGAGCGCGGCTACTTTCTGACGCAAGCCTATCTACCCGAGCAGACGATCCGCGACGGCGTGGTGCAGATCGGCATCATCGAAGGACGCATCGGCGAGATCGAGATCGTGCGCCGGCCGGCGACGCGGCTGCGCGAAGGGCTGCTCGCCGGCATCGTTGGCTCGCACTGGCGGCAAGGACAGATCATCACCGAGACCGGGCTGGAGAAGCCGCTGCTGCTCATCAACGACCTGCCCACGGCCGCGGTGACCTCTGAAATCCGCCCGAGCCGCACCCTCGGCGCCGCCGACCTGCGCGTGAACGTGGACCAGGGCGTGAGCTGGTTCAACGGCTTCGTCGACCTCGACAACCACGGCAACCGCTTCACCGGCGAGAACCGCCTCGGCGCCAGCCTAAACCTCAACAACCCGCTCACGTTGGGCGACCAAGCGAGCTTCCGCGGCTTTCGCACCGACGAGGACATGTGGTTCACGCGGCTTTCGTACCTCGTGCCGGTCTGGTACTACGGCACGCGCGTCGGCGTGAGCTACTCGGAATTCGCCTATGAGCTCGCCAAGGACTTCGCGGCGCTCGAGGCGACCGGCGAGGGCGAGGTAGGCAGCCTGTTCGCCTTCCACCCGGTCTACCGGACGCGCAACGCCAACGTGATCCTGCAGTTCGCCTACGAGGACAAGCGGCTCTTCGACCAGGTCGCCACCACGAGCACCATCGAGGAGCGCTCGATCGACTCGGTCAAGGCCGGCGTGGTCGGCGACTTCCGCGACGGCATATTCGGCGGCGGCCTCAACTCATACGCGGTAACGCTCACCCAAGGGGACTTGCGGCTGGAAACGCCGGCACTTGCGGCCGCCGACGTGGGTGCGACCGGCCGGCGCCCCCAGGGCCGCTTCCGCAAGATGAACCTCGACCTGCGGCGCCTGCAGCGCATCAGCGACGCGGTGAACCTGCTGGTCGCGTTTTCCGGCCAGGAGGCATCGAAGAACCTGGCCTCGGCGGAGAAGATCTCCCTCGGCGGCCCGAACGGCGTGCGCGCCTACCCGGTGGGCGAGGCGACCGGCGACACGGGAATGATTCTTCAGACGGAGCTGCGCTACCGTGTACCCGGCTTCAAGTTCGGCGGCGTCGGAGACGTCACTCTGTCGGCCCATTTCGATCACGGCTGGGTGAAGATCAACCAGATCGTGCTGCCGAGCGACGGCGAGAACGAGCGCTCCTTCTCCGGCTACGGCGTCGGAGTGTCGATCGGCAACGAGGGCGATTTCATTGTCCGCGTCACGGCGTCGGAGCGAAACGGCGAGCTGCCGACCTCCGACCCGACGGTTCGCCACCCGCGTCTATGGGGCCAGCTGGTCAAATGGTTCTAAGAATGAGAAGCGTGATTTTGTTCCGCTTCTTGCGGTTTCTGACAGACCGCGCAAAACGCCAGACCTAGACTCGGGCAGGCGCCGCGCGCGACGCATGGTGAGGTTCACAGGAGAGGACCATGGCAACAAGGCAGACAAGTCCCGCTAGCACCGCTGCACTGAAGACGCGTCCCACCGCCCTTGCGGTCGCCGTCGCCGGCGCACTGATCGCCGCTCCGCAGTTCTCCTTCGCGCTTCCCACCGGCGGCCAGGTCGTCGCCGGCCAGGCCACCATCTCCCAGCCCGCCCCGGGCAGCATGCAGATCGACCAGGGCACCGCCAAGGCGATCCTGAACTGGCAGAGCTTCTCGATCGGCAGCACCGAAGCGGTCAACTTTTCGCAGCCGAGCGCTTCCGCGATCGCGCTCAACCGCGTCCTCGGCAACAACCCCTCGGAAATCTTCGGCCGCCTCGCCGCCAACGGCCAGGTATTCCTCGTCAACCCGAGCGGCATCCTCTTCGGCCGCAGCGCCAGCGTCGACGTCGGCAGCCTCGTCGCCACCACCCTCTCCATCAGCGACCAGGACTTCCTCAACGGCCGGTATGTCTTCTCCAACGCCGGCGCCGCCGGCAGCGTCCGCAACGAAGGCTCCATCATCACCGCGAACGGCTACACCGCCCTGATGGGCCCGCAAGTCTCCAACGACGGCCTCATCGCCGCGCGCCTCGGCAGCGTCACCCTCGCAGCCGCGGACCGCGTCTCGCTCGACATGATCGGCGACGGCCTCATCAGCGTCAGCGTCGACCAGGCCGCGCTCAACGCCTCCGCCATCAACAGCGGCCGTATCGAAGCGGACGGCGGACATGTCCTCCTCACTGCGCGTAGCGCGAATGCGCTGTTAGACACCGTCGTCAACAACTCCGGCGTCATCCGCGCCAACTCCCTCGTCGAGCGCAACGGAGAAATCGTCCTTGATGGTGGCAGCGCGGGCGTCGTGAGTGTCACCGGCACGCTGCAAGCAGCCGGCGTCGACGCCGGCACGACCGGCGGCACCGTCACGGTCCTCGGCCAGTACGTCGGCCTCTTCGACAACGCCACCATCAACGCCTCCGGTGATGCCGGAGGCGGCACCGTTCTGGTGGGCGGCAACTTCCAGGGTAAAGGGCCAGAACAGGCCGCATTCCGTACGTACGTGGGCCCCGATGCGACGATCAGTGCGGACGGGGTTGCAGGCGGAAACGGTGGCAAGGTGATCGTATGGGCAGACGACGCGACTCGCTTCTACGGCAGCATCAAGGCTCGCGGCGGCGCACAGGAAGGTAACGGCGGATTCGTTGAGGTATCTGGTAAAGGGAGTTTGGCGTTTAACGGAACCGTCGATGCGAGCGCTCCGAATGGCGAATTCGGTGAGCTACTTCTTGATCCAACAAATATTGTGGTGGTGACAGTTGGGGCGGAGACCATTCTTCTTACTGACGTAGATAACTTCACCGATGCTGACGTGGGCGGCGGCGGCGACACAAAAATTGCCCCGGCAACGATAAATGCAGCACTCGCGAATGTCACTCTTCAGGCCAACAACGATATTACGTTCACGGATGCGGTAAGTATTGTGGCCGCTGGAGTTTCGTTGACGGCGCAAGCCGGACGCTCCATTTTGATTAACAACAGCATCACAACTAACGCTGCACCAATTACACTCGTTGCGAACGAAACAACAGTCAATGGCGTTCAAGATGGCGCCCGCTCCGCAGGCGCGGCGACTATCAGCATGGCTGCTGGCACGACTCTAACTTCCGGCGGCAACGATATCGCGCTAACCGTAAGCACTGGCGCCGGTTTGACGAATTCCACTAGCGGTGACATCACTCTTGCCGGTATGAACGCCGGTGCAGGACATGTCCTCGTAAGGAACGTTGGCCCAACCGCCGGCAGTGGGATCGTTCGAGTGGACGGAGCGCAACTCATCACTGCGGCGTCGGCGGCGCTCGACGTAAATGGTGCGGGCGGTGGAGGAGAAACTGGTGCTTCCGGATCTCCGATCCGGGTCACAGTGACTAATCTCGAAGCACGTTCCCAGTCGGGAGGCGCATTTTTCAGTTCCCCAACCCAAGGCGTCACTATCGGTGGAGCCACTCTCGGTGGTCTGACCGGTATTTCTACTTCGAGCAACGGGAATATTGAAGTCGTCGCGGACGTCGGCAACATAGCCAGCAGTGAAGCAGTTTCTGCGAATGGCGCCGGGACAGTCTTACTTGATGCTACGGCCGCGAATGCCACGATTACGATTCAAGCTAACGGCGATGTGGATTCCGGTTCCGGCCTGATTACGTTGCGGGCTGATGGCGACATCGTTCAAGACATTGGAGGCACTGTTGGAGCCGCCACGACCGGTTCGATCACTATTCATGCAGACCAAGACGGGAGCGGCGCTGGCACGCTGACGGCGAACGCCGCAATCGGTAATCCCGCAGCCGCAACTGCAGGGACTATCACTTTGCGGGGCGCGGATGTAGGTCTGGTTGCGGCCGTCGACGGGTCAGGCGCTCTGGTCCTCGAGCCATCTACTGACGCTTCGTCGATCGGAATCGGCGGTGGAGCAGGAACCTTCAATGTTGGCACCGCCGATGTCGCCAATCTCTCTGACGGCTTTAGTGGTATCACGATTGGACGAGCAACTGGCACTCACGTAGTCACGATCAATGCAGTGACGTTCACGGATCCCACAACGATTCGAGCCCCTGGCGTTGGGGGCACCATAGCAGTCAACGGTCAGATCTCGGGGACTGACAACGCGTCAATTACATTGGATGGGCCTGCGGCCACGATTACGCTGGCCGCAGACATCGTCACCGAGGGCGATGCCATCACTCTCGATGACAATGTCGTGATTGCCGAGGGCACCAGCGTTACGCTAAATACTACGGCTGGGGTAGGAAACGCAGCTGGTGCCGCGGTGGACATTCAAGGATCTTTGGATGGCACGGCGGGCGGAGGTACTGAAACGCTCTCAATTAACGCCGGTACCGGCGGTGGTGTGACGATCAACAGCGTGACGGGTTCCACCGGCGGCACCAATCCTCTGAACCTCACGATTACCGACAGCGGATCGACCGCGGTTACCGGCAATGCATCCCTTGTCACCCTGACGCTAACTGATACGACCGGCGCTATCACGTTCAACGGCAACCTGACGGCGACCACGCTCAATACGGCGGCACAAGGTTATTCAGTTGTGCTTAATGGCGCGTCGAACACGATCACCAATACGGTGACCTTCAGCAATACCGGTGGCGTGACGCTGGGTAATGAGAACACCGACTCCACGACGTTCAACGGTGGGGTGACCTCCACGGCGAGTACGACGAGCACCGCCGGGACGATCAGCACCTCGGACGACGCGATCGTGTTTGGTGCGGTTACTCTCGGGGCGAGTACGACGCTCGACACCAATGCGGCCACCACGGCGGGGGACATCACGCTCGGTGCGGTGACTGGCGGGAGCAATGCGCTGACGCTGGAGACTGGGGCGGGTGTGGCAAACGCCGATGTCACGGGCACAGCCTTGACCAACGTCGGCACGCTCACGATTCAGAACATGGGGGGGACGGCGAGCTTTACGGGCACGGCGACCACGGGGGCGATCTCGGTCACGGCGACAGCCAATAACGTAAGCCTCACGGGCAATGGCAATACGGCAAGCGGTGCGGCGAGCTTCGCCAATACGGGCACGCTGACGCTGGGCCAGGCGGCGGGCACACAGACCTACAACGGGGGCTTAAGCACCACGGGCGTGGGCGGGGTGGTAACGCTCAACGGCACCATTGCGAGCTCTGATGAT
>JBQTJF010000287.1:0-15596 GCA_052387375.1 Betaproteobacteria bacterium | reverse complement strand
CTGAACAGAGCCAAGGTCTGTACCCGACGCTTGGCGTGCATTCCACCGCTTTGCGCTTCAGACACTTGCCGCGACGTGGCAGGCAAAATCAGCCGAAAATCTCAGCGAGTAGCGAAAGTCAGGCTAGAGGCCGGCGGCGCGAGCGCCATAGAGGAGCCGCAGCGCCTCGCGCTCCTCGGCGAGCGTCCACGACGGGCGCAGGCGACGCAGCAGCATCCAGCCGCCGACCAGCAGGGGCAGCGCGAGGAAGCGCCGGTCGAGGAGCGAGAGCAGCGCCCCGCCGATCGCGACGGGCAGGGCGTTCTTCTGCACGGCGCGCTCGAACTGCCAGGCGAGATCGACGCGGCGAAGCCGGCGCTCGATCTCGCGCGGCGTCGCCTGGAGGTAGCGCTCGAATCTCATCCCCGCCGACCCAGCAACGGCCGTGCCAGCGCGCTTTCAGTTCACCGTGGCGCCGGTGTCCTTCACCACCTTGCCCCATTTCTCGTACTCGGCGTGCATGAACTTGCCGAGCTCTTCCGGGCCCATGAAGGTCGGCCCGATGCCGGCCGAGCGCAGGTTCTTCAGCATCTCCGGGTCCTGCAGCGCCTTGGCGATCTCGTCGGCGAGCCGCTTGACGATCTCCGGCGGGGTTTTCGAGGGCGCGAGCACGCAAAGCCACACCGTGGCCTCGTAGCCGGGTACGCCCGCCTCGGCGACCGTCGGCACGTCCGGCATATCGGACCAGCGTTGAGCGCCGCTCACCGCAAGGGCGCGCAGCCGGCCGCCGCGCACATGGCCGAGCACGTTCGGAATGCCCGCGAACGACACCTTGACCTGGCCCGAGAGGAGGTCCTGCATCGCCGGCCCGCTGCCCTTGTAGGGCACATGGTTGAGCTCGATCCCGGCCATGGTGGCGAAAAGCGCGGAAACGAGATGCTGCGCGCTGCCGTTGCCGGAGCTCGCGTAGTCGATCTTCCCCGGCGCCGCCTTCGCGGCGGCGATCAGCTCGCGCACCGAACTCACCGGCATCTGCGAGTTGACCACCAGCGCATAAGGGCCGGAGGCGGTAAGCGCCACCGGCGCGAAGTCCTTCAGCGTGTCGTATTGCAGCTTCTTGTAGACGTGCGCGCTGATGACGTGCGGCGTGGCGGTGAAGAGGAGCGTATGGCCGTCGGGCTCGGACTTGGCGACGAAGTCGGCACCGATGGTGCCGCCGGCGCCGGGCCGGTTCTCGACGAAGAAAGCGCCGCCGGTCTGCTGCGCCAGGCGCGGCGCGAGGATGCGCGCCGGCACATCGGCGAAGCCGCCGGGGCTCAAGGGCACCACCACGCGTACCGGCCGCGACGGCCAGGATTGCGCCATCGCTTGCGTCGCACACAGAAGAAAAACGATCGGCAGAAAGCGAATCATGCGCGGTACTCCGGCTCGGGTTGGGTGAAGAAGGCGTGCAGGACATGGTACACGCCGAGGTAATTCTTCTGCTGGAAGCTCGCGTGCGAGATGCCGGCCATCACCGCGAACTGCTTGTCGGGGTGCGGCAGCCGGCGGAAGAACTCGAGCAGGTCGTCGAAGGCGGCGATGCCGTCGAACTCCCCGCGCATGACGATGGTCGGGACGCTCAGCTTCGCCGGGTCGACGAGCGGCAGCTTCGAGCACATGTCGACGTAGGTGCCGGTGGGCACCGAGTCGTCGAGGGCGAGGATCGCGTCGGCGAAGGCCTCGATGGTGGCCGCGTCGGCCGTGCCGGGAAGATCGCGCTCGAAGATGCTGCGCACGAACGCGCGGTCGATCGGCCGGCGGTGCTTGGCCGCGAACTCGGGCAGGCGCTTGCGGCGCTGCTCGAGCGTCGGGCTGCCCTGGCCGGTCCAGACGAAGGCGTCGAGCGCAAGCCGCGCCACGCGCTGCGGGTGGCGCTGCGCGAAGAGCGCGGCCTTCAGCGCCCCCGAAGAGATGCCGTACAGCAGGAGCTTTTTGTCGATATATCGGGCTGCTGCTTCCAAGTCATCCGCCCCGTTCGCGATGTCGCAGTTGATCGGCCGCGACTTGTCGGAGCGCCCGTAGCCCTCGTTGTCCAGGCACCAGGTGTCGAAGCCCCGCTCGGCGAACCACTCCATGGCCGAGGCATGCGGCCGGCCGGGGACCTTCAGGTCGAAGGTCGGCTGCGC
This sequence comes from Betaproteobacteria bacterium, assembly GCA_052387375.1. Classification (GTDB taxonomy): domain Bacteria; phylum Pseudomonadota; class Gammaproteobacteria; order Burkholderiales; family SG8-39; genus SCGC-AG-212-J23. Next base: position 13,449 of record JBQTJF010000287.1, on the reverse strand, counting down.
GGCCATCGACGAGCCGTGCACGAAGAGGATGGTGCCGCGCGGGCGCGCCGCCGCGGCGCGCTTCTGCCAGAGAAACAGCTTGACGTCGCCCTTGCGGGTCCAGTGTTCCGTCCCTTGCATGAGTTCATTATAGAATCCGCCGACCCGCAAGAACTCAGGAGGAGCGCATGGCGGAGGAGCTTTCCGGCCTCGACACGTTTCCCAAGCTGCTCATGCATCACGCCAGGGTGCGTGGCGAGCGGCCCGCCATCCGCGAGAAGGACCTCGGCATCTGGCAGACGTGGACCTGGCGCGAGTTCGCCGAGGAGGCGCGCGCGCTCGCCGCGGCTCTGGCGGCGCACGGCCTCGCCCGCGGCGACCACATCGCGCTGATCAGCGACAACCGCCCGCGCCTGTACGCGATGATGGCCGCGGCGCAGTGCCTCGGCGCGATACCCGTGCCGCTCTACCAGGACGCGGTCGCCGCCGAGATGGCGTTTCCCATCCAGAACGCGCAGGTCGGCTTCGCCTTCGCGGAGGACCAGGAGCAGGTCGACAAGCTGCTCGAGGTCCTGCCGCAGTGCCCGACGCTGAAGCGCATCACCTACGACGACCCGCGCGGCCTGCGCCGCTACGCGCAGCCCGAGCTGATGGCCTACGACAAGCTGCTCGAGCTCGGCCGCGAGGCGCACCGGCGCGACCCGGCGTTCGTCGAGAACGAGATCGCCAGGGGCGCCGGCGGCGACACCGCGGGCATGTTCTTCACGTCCGGCACCACCGGCGTGCCGAAAGGCGTGGTGCACACGCACGCCAGCCTGCTCGGCCCGTCGCTCACGGCCGCGCGCATGGAGCGGCTGGGCGACCGGGACGTGGTGCTCGCCTACCTGCCGCCCGCCTGGATCGGGCAGAACATCTTCTCCTGCGCGCAGGCGTTCGTCACCGGCTACTGCATCTGCTGCCCGGAGTCGGCCGAGACGGTGATGACCGACATGCGCGAGATCGGCCCGACCTATTACTTCGCCCCGCCGCGCGTGCTGGAGAACCTGCTCACGCAGGTGTCGATCCGCATGGAGGACGCCTCCAGCCTCAAGCGCTGGATCTACCGCAAGTTCATGGCCATCGCCAGCCGCGTCGGCGGCGCGATCCTCGACGGCAAGCGCGTGGGGTTTTCGGACAGGCTGTTGTATTGGATTGGTGATCTGCTCGTGTACGGGCCGCTGCGCAACGTGCTCGGCATGAGCCGGGTGAAGGTCGGCTACACCGCCGGCGAGGCGATCGGGCCGGACCTGTTCCGCTTCTACCGCTCGATCGGCATCAACCTGAAGCAGCTCTACGGCTCCACCGAGACCGCGGTGTTCGTCTGCATCCAGCCCGACGGGCAGGTCAAGGCGGACACCGCCGGCCCCGCGGTGCCGGGCGTGGAGCTGAAGTTCTCGCCCGAGCGCGAGCTGCTCATCCGCTCGCCGGGCCTGTTCCGCGAGTACTACCGCAACCCGGAGGCGACCCTGCAGGCGAAGGACGCCGAGGGCTGGTTCCACACCGGCGACGCCGGCTATTTCGACGCCGACGGGCACGTCAAGATCATCGATCGGGTGAAGGACGTCGGCGCGCTCGCCGACGGCACCCTCTTCGCGCCGAAGTACCTCGAGAACAAGCTCAAGTTCTTCCCCTACATCCGCGAGGCGGTCTGCTTCGGCCACCAGCGCGACAAGGTGTGCGCCTTCGTCAACATCGACCCGGACGCGGTCGGCAACTGGGCGGAGAAGCGCAACATGCCCTACTCGGGCTACACCGACCTCGCCTCGCGCGACGAGGTCACCGAGCTGGTGCGCGAGTGCGTCGAGCGCGTCAACGCCGACCTTGCCGCCGAGCCCGAGATCGCCAACTCGCAGGTCCATCGCTTCCTCATCCTGCACAAGGAGCTCGACGCCGACGACGGCGAGCTGACGCGCACGCGCAAGGTGCGCCGCGGCTTCATCGGCGAGAAATACCAGTCCCTCCTGGAAGCTTTGTACAGCTCTCAAAAGACCGTTCATGTCAGCGCCCAGGTGCGCTACGAGGACGGGCGCACCGGCACCTACTCCGCGGACCTGAAGATCCGCGACGCGAAGACCTTCCCGCCGGCGGCCGCGAAGCGGGCGGCATGATCCTGTCGGTCGAAAACGTCTCGCTGGCATTCGGGGGAGTGAAGGCGCTGCAGGAGGTGTCTTTCGACGTCAAGGAGCACGAGGTCCGCGCCATCATCGGCCCGAACGGCGCCGGCAAGAGCTCGATGCTCAACGTCCTCAACGGCGTCTACCACCCGCAGAAGGGAAAAATAAGGTTCAGGGACAGGGTCTTCGAGGACATGGTTCCGCACCAGGCGGCGGAGCTGGGCATCGCGCGCACCTTCCAGAACATCGCCCTCTTCAAGGGCATGAGCGTGCTCGACAACATCATGACCGGCCGCAACCTGAAGATGCGCTGCAGCTTCCTGCAGCAGGCGCTGTGGGCCGGGCCGGCGCGGCGCGAGGAGCTCGCGCACCGCCGCGCGGTCGAGGAGATCATCGATTTCCTCGAGATCCAGCACATCCGCAAGACGCCGGTCGGGCGCCTGCCCTACGGCCTGCAGAAGCGCGTCGAGCTGGGGCGCGCGCTCGCCGCCGAGCCGGCGCTGCTCCTGCTCGACGAGCCGATGGCCGGCATGAACCTGGAGGAGAAGCGCGACATGTGCCGCTTCATCCTCGACGTCAACGAGCACTACGGCACCACCATCGTGCTCATCGAGCACGACATGGGCGTGGTGATGGACATCTCCGATCGCGTCGTGGTGCTCGACTACGGACGCAAGATCGCCGACGGCTCTCCCGACGCGGTGCGCGGCAACCAGGCGGTCATCGACGCCTATCTCGGAGTCGCCCATTAGCGTCGAAGTCATCTTCTTCTTCGAGGTGCTGGCCGGCGGCCTGCTCGCCGGGGTGATGTACGCCCTGGTGGCGCTTGGCTTCGTGCTCATCTACAAGGCCTCCGGCGTGTTCAATTTCGCGCAGGGCGCGATGGTGTTCTTCGCCGCGCTGACCTTCGTTTCGCTGCTCGAGATGGGCTGGAATTTCTGGCTCGCGCTCCTCGTCACGCTGGCGGTGATGGTCCTGCTGGGGGTCGCCACCGAGCGCGTCGTACTGCGGCCGCTGGTCAACCAGCCGCAGATCACGCTGTTCATGGCCACCATCGGCCTCACCTTCGTGCTCGAGGGCCTGTCGCAGCTCATCTGGGGCTCGCAGCCGCACGGCCTGGAGCTCGGCATCCCCGACGTGCCGATGGAGTGGCTGTCGCAGAAGTGGAACGTCAACATCAGCCAGTTCGATCTCTTCGCCGCCGGCGTGGCGGGGGCGCTGGTCGCCATCCTGGCGGTGTTCTTCCACAAGACGCGCATCGGCCGGGCGCTGCGCGCGGTGGCCGACGACCATCAGGCCGCCCTCGCCGTCGGCATCCCGCTGCAGCACATCTGGGCGATCGTCTGGGCGGTGGCCGGGTTCGTGGCGCTGGTGGCCGGGCTGCTGTGGGGCGTGAGGAACGGCGTGCAGTTCGCGCTCACCTTCGTCGCGCTCAAGGCGCTGCCGGTGCTGATCCTCGGCGGCTTCGAGTCGATCGCCGGCGCCATCGTCGGCGGCCTCATCATCGGCGCCTCGGAGAAGCTCGCCGAGGTCTACATCGGCCCCTACTTCGGCGGCGGCATCGAGTCCTGGTTCGCCTACGTCGTGGCGCTGCTCTTCCTGCTGGTGCGGCCCGAGGGCCTCTTCGGCGAGAAGATCATCGACCGCGTATAGGAGAAACGCCTCGCCATGCTCTACAGGGAAGCCGGCCAGTTCAAGTCCACGTACGCCGAAGACCAGCGCATCTTCCCGATCCGCCAGGACCGGGTGGCGTTCTGGATGCTCATGGCCGTCGCCTTCGTGGTGGTGCCGCTCTTCGGCAACCAGTACTGGCTCGGCGCGATCCTCACGCCGTTCCTCATCTTCGCGCTGGCGGCGCTCGGGCTGAACATCCTCACCGGCTATGCGGGCCAGCTTTCGCTGGGCACCGCCGCGTTCATGGCCGTGGGCGCCTTCATGGCCTACAACTTCATCCTGCGCATGCCGTGGCTTGGCGTGATCCCGAGCTTCATCCTGGCGGGGCTGTGCGCGGCGGCGGTCGGCGTGGTGTTCGGGCTGCCGAGCCTGCGCATCAAGGGCTTCTACCTCGCGGTGGCGACCCTCGCCTGCCAGTTTTTCGTGCTCTGGGCGCTGCAGCGCTTCGGCTGGTTCTCCAACTACAGCACCTCAGGGGTCATCACCGCGCAGGAGATCGTCATCTTCGGCTACGCCTTCACCACCCCGGCGCAGAAATACCTCCTCACCCTCGCCGTCGTGGTGGTGTTGGCGCTGGCGGCGAAGAACCTGATGCGCAGCGAGACCGGCCGCGCCTTCATGGCGGTGCGCGACATGGACGTCGCCGCCTCGGTGATCGGCATCCCGATGATGAAGACCAAGCTGCTCGCCTTCGCCATCAGCTCCTTCTACTGCGGCGTGGCCGGCGCCCTGCACGCCTACACGTACCTCGGCACGGTCGAGCCCGAGGCCTACAGCCTGGACCTCTCGTTCCGCATCCTGTTCATGATCATCATCGGCGGCGTCGGCTCGATCATGGGCTCGTTCCTCGGCGCCGCCTTCATCACCCTCTTCCCGATCTTCCTCAACCTGGCCTCGGGGTGGATATCCCACGCCTTCGGCGTGGAGATCTCGCACGCCCTGGTCTCGAACCTGGAGCTGATCATCTTCGGCGGGCTGATCATCTTCTTCCTCCTCGTCGAGCCGCACGGCTTCGCCCGCCTCTGGCAGATCGCCAAGGAAAAGCTGCGCCTCTGGCCGTTCCCGCACTAGACACTCGGAATTTATTGGCTATACTGCCTGTTCCGCTATTTGGAACAGTACCTTAGGAGGAGGCTTTCCATGAAACGGATCATCGCGGCGGGCGCTGTCGCGTTCGCCACCGCTTTCGCCGGCAGTGCAGCAGCGCAGAACGAGCAGTTCATCCCCGCCAACTTCTACTGGGTCGGCCCGTACGCTCCCGGCGGCTCCGGCTTCGGCGGCGGCATGATCGACTACTTCGCCATGCTCAACGAGCGCGACGGCGGCATCAACGGCGTCAAGCTCACCTGGGAGAAGTGCGAGACGGAATACCGCAACGACCGCGGCGTCGAGTGCTACGAGCGCTCGAAGAAGAAGGGCCCGACCGGTGCCACCGTGATCCACCCGCTCTCGACCGGCATCACCTACTCGCTGATCGAGAAGGCGACCGCCGACAAGATCCCCGTCATCTCCATGGGCTACGGCCGCACCGACGCCTCCGACGGGCGCGTCTTCCCCTACGTCTTCCCGCTGATCACCAACTACTGGTCGCAGAACACCGCCAAGATCAAGTTCATCGGCATGAAGGAAGGCGGGATGGACAAGCTGAAGGGCAAGAAGATCGTGAACATCTATCACGACTCGGCCTACGGCAAGGAAACCATCCCGGTGCTCGACGTGCAGGCGAAGAAGTACGGCTTCCAGGTCACGCACATCGCCGTGCCGCACCCGGGCAACGAGCAGCAGTCGCAATGGCTGCAGGTGCGCCAGATCCGTCCCGACTGGGTGATCCTGCGCGGCTGGGGCGTGATGAATCCGACCGCGCTCAAGGCCGCCGCCAAGGTCGGCTTCCCGCGCACCAAGATCGTCGGCGTGTGGTGGTCGGGCGCCGAGGAGGACGTGATCCCAGCGGGCGACGCGGCCAAGGGCTACATCGCCGCGGGGTTCAACCTGCCCGGCACCAATTTCCCGGTGATGCAGGACGTCCTGAAGCACGTCTACAAGAAGGGCAAGGGCGACCTCGAGGACAGCTCGCGCATCGGCTCGATCTACCACACGCGTGGCATCGTCGCCGGCATCGTCACCGCCGAGGCGATCCGCACCGCGCAGAACCGCTTCGGCAAGGGCAAGCCGATGACCGGCGAGCAGGTGCGCTGGGGCCTGGAGAACCTGAACATCGACGAGAAGCGCCTGAAGGAGCTGGGCGCCGTGGGCCTCATGCAGCCGCTCAAGGTGTCGTGCATGGACCACGAGGGCGGCGGCGCGGTCAAGTTCCTGCAGTGGGACGGCCGCAAGTGGAACGTCATCTCCGACTGGATCGCCTCCGACCAGTCGATCGTTCGCCCGATGGTCGAAGCCTCCGCCGCGCAGTACGCGAAGGAGAAGAACATCACGCCGCGCGACTGCTCCAAGGAGAAGTAGCAACCTTTCAGGAGATCGAACGGCCGCCCTCGGGCGGCCGTTTTTTATGGCGACACAAGCTCTCCTCGCCGTCAACAACATCGAGGTCATCTACGACCACGTCATCCTCGTGCTGCGCGGCGTGTCCCTCGAGGTGCAGGAGGGGCAGATCGTGGCGCTGCTCGGCGCCAACGGCGCCGGCAAGACCACCACGCTCAAGGCCATCTCCAACCTGCTGCGCGCCGAGCGCGGCGACGTCACCAAGGGGCAGATCCTCTACCGCGGCGGCCGCATCGACCAGCTCAACCCCGCGGAGCTGGTGAAGCGCGGCATCTGCCAGGTGATGGAGGGCCGGCACTGCTTCCAGCACCTCACCGTCGAGGAGAACCTGCTGACGGGTGCCTATACCAGAGGAGCGCTGGGAGCAGGTGTCCGCGAAGACCTTGAGAAGGTCTACAGCTACTTCCCGCGCCTCAAGGAGCGCCGCTACGCGCAGGCCGGCTACACCTCCGGCGGCGAGCAGCAGATGACCGCCATCGGCCGCGCGCTGATGGCGCGGCCGCGCCTGATCCTGCTCGACGAGCCGTCGATGGGGCTCGCGCCGCAGCTGGTCGAGGAGATCTTCGAGATCGTCAAGGCGCTGAACAAGAAGGAAGGCGTGAGCATGCTGCTCGCCGAGCAGAACACCAACATCGCCCTGCGCTACGCCGACTACGGCTACATCCTCGAGAACGGCCGCGTGGTGATGGACGGCGAGGCCGCCTCGCTCGCCGAGAACGAGGACGTGAAGGAGTTCTACCTCGGCTTCTCCTCCGGCGGCCGCAAGAGCTTCCGCGACGTCAAGTCCTACCGGCGCCGCAAACGGTGGCTGTGAGAAAGAAATCGGGGTCAGACCCCGAATACTTCGACAAGCTAGAAGCCCGTCCTCCCAAGCAGCGGGAGGCGGCGTTGATGAAGGCGCTGCCCAAGCTCATCGCGCACGCAAAGACGCGCGCCCCAGGGTGGTCAAAAATCCTTTCCCAGGTCAATCCGGCAAAGATCAATTCCCGCAAAGCGCTCGCGACACTGCCCGTCACGCGCAAGAGCGATCTGGGCTCTTTGCAGAAAGAGGTTCCCCCACTGGGAGGCCTCAACGCCACGCCGGTCGAGAAGCTGGCGAAGCTCTTCGTCTCCCCGGGGCCGATCTACGAGCCGGAGGGCCGCGGCAAGGACTGGTGGCGCACCGCGCGCGGGCTCTTCGCCGGCGGTTTCCGTGCCGGCGACCGCCTCGCCAACACCTTCGCCTACCACTTCACCCCCGCGGGCTCGATGCTCGAATCGGGGGCGGCGGCGCTTGGCTGCGCGGTGGTGCCCACCGGCACCGGCCAGACCGAGATGCAGGTGGCCGCCATCCGCGACCTGCGCCTGAACGGCTTCATCGGCACGCCCTCCTTCCTCAAGCTGATCGTGGAGAAGGCCGACGAGCTGAAGGCCGACATCTCCTGCCTGGAGAAGGCGCAGGTTGGCGCCGAGTATCTCCCACCCCCACTCAGGAAAGGCATGCAGGAGCGCGGCATGCGCGTCTCGCAGTGCTATGCCAGCGCCGACCTGGGCCTCATCGCCTACGAGTCGCTGATGGCCGACGGCACGGTGAACGAGGGCATGATCCTCGAGGAGAGCCTGATCCTCGAGATCGTGCGCCCGGGCACCGGCGAGCCGGTGGCGCCCGGCGAGGTGGGCGAGGTCGTCATCACCACCTTCAACCGCGACTACCCGCTGATCCGCTTCGGCACCGGAGACCTTTCGGCGGTGCTGCCCGGCCGCAGCCCGTGCGGGCGCACCAACGTGCGCATCACGGGCTGGATGGGCCGGGCCGACCAGAGCACCAAAGTGCGCGCCATGTTCGTCACGCCCGCACAGGTGAACGACATCGTGCGGCGCCATCCCGAGATCGTGCGCGCCCGGCTGGTGGTGGCGGGCGAAGCCGGCAACGACCGCATGACGCTCAGGTGCGAGGCGAAGGCATCGCCTTCCGGCCTGGGTGAAGCCATCGTCGCTTCCATTCGCGACGTCACCAAGCTGCGCGGCGAAGTCGAGCTGGTCGCCCCCGGCACCCTGCCGAACGACGGCAAGGTGATCGAGGACGCCCGGAAATACGGCTAGGCGCCGCCGGGGTCTATTTCGCCGCGAAGCAGTAGAACAGGCCGTCGCCGCCGGTCGGCCGGATCCTGTCCATGCTGCAGCCGAGCGTCGGGTGGGCGGAGTTCCAGGACGTCGCCCAAGGGTGGGCGATGGGGCCCGCGCGGTCGTGGTGCCCGGTCATGGCAGCGCCGTCGGGGCCGCCCTTCGTCCAGTTGCCGCAGGTCATGTCGGGGAACTGTGCACCGGGAAACGCCGTGCCGTCGGGCCGCGTGCCGGTCAGGATGTCGTGCTTGTTCGGCTTCATCGTGCGATCGTTGACCGGCTGTCCTCTCTCGTCGAGCGCGGCCTCCTTGGTGATCTTGTTGGCCGCCGAATGCAGCTCCTCGACGTTTTTTGCGATCAACGCGCCCTTCGCGTTGCGCCAGGGCCCGGCGCCGATCCGATCGCGCGCGTGCACGACGTTGGGATCGTTTAACGCCTTGCCCTGGGTGCCCGCGGCGCTCGCGAGCGCCTGGCAGTGGCTGTCGGCGCTCTCTAGACCGCCGAGGTCGCCGCCTTTTCCGGGCCCTACGCTGGGAACGCGGCGGCTGCAAGGGCCATATATCGCATCGGTTCTCCTCCTCGAGCGGCGAACAAAGCAAAGCGAGGGATATTCCGCGCTCGTTATGTCTTGCGAGCCGCGCCCGCAGGCAGCGTATCGAGACGCCGCATCTCGTCGTTGTGCAGTGCAATGGGATCGGCGAGGAAGGCCTTGAGGAACTCGATCGAGTCGGCACCCCAGAACACTTCGCCGGCGGCGACGAAGCTCGGCACGCCGAACACGCCGCGTGCCGCTGCCTCGTCAGTGTTTTGCCTCAGCGCGTCCCCAGATTGAGTCGAAGATGCGCCGCACGGCCTCCGGCGAGGAGCCGCAGACGAGGGCGAGACGCAGGTGCTGCAGCGGGTTGAACGGGTGCGAGGCCGGGAAGCGGAACGGGATGGCCAGCTCGCCCGCCCACCAGGTGCACCAGCGGTAGGTCCAGCGCCGCTTCGCGGGGACCTCCGCCGGCCCCTTCTGCCCCCAGTGGTTGAGCAGCCCGGCGAACAGCACCGGCTTGTAGATAATCGGGGCGGGAACCTCGCGCAGCCGGTGCAGGCAGATGTAGGAGTAAGGCGAGACGAAATCGAAGTACCAGTCAACGGAGGCGGTCATGGCGGTGAGGATCGAGAAGAAGGGCGGCGTGTGGACGGTGATCCATTCGCGCCCGGAGGCGCGCAATGCGATGGACCCGGAGAGCGCCGATGCCCTGGTTTCTGCTTTTGAAAGCTTTGATAAAGATCCCAGTGCAGCGGTCGCGGTGCTGTGGGGTGAGGGCGGCGCGTTCTGCGCCGGCTGGGATCTCAAGTACGGCGCTTCGCTCGTCGAAAACACCGCCGAGATTCATGAGATCGACTATCCGCTCGACGATCGCAAGGCGATCCCGCGCGGGCCGCTCGGGCCGACGCGGCTCGAGCTCGACAAGCCCGTCATTGCCGCGGTCGCCGGGCCCGCGGTGGCGGGCGGCTTCGAGCTCGCGCTGTGGTGCGACGTGCGCGTGATGGAGCAGTCGGCGTACTTCGGCGTGTACTGCCGCCGCTGGGGCGTGCCGCTCATCGACGGCGGTACGGTGCGCCTGCCGCGCATCGTCGGCATGGGCCGCGCCATGGAGATCATCCTCACCGGGCGCAAGGTGCCGGCGGAGGAGGCGCTGCGCATCGGCGCCTGCGAGCATGTCGTCGCCGACGGCAAGTCGCGCGAGTTCGCCGAGGCGATGGCGCACGAGATCGCGCGCTTCCCGCAGGCATGCATGCGCGCCGACCGGCGCTCGGCCTACGCGCAGCAAGGCCTGAGCCTGCGCGAGGCGATGCGCAAGGAGTGGTACAACGGCATCCCTGCCTTCAAGGCCGAAGGCGCCGCCGGTGCTGCCCGCTTCTCCTCAGGCAAGGGGCGGCACGGCGACTTTAGAGACATTTAACGAGTCACCGCGGGCGGGCAGCTGGGCGAGGACGGCGTCGCGCTCGGACGCCTGCATCGAGGCCCAGCCGGCGATCTCGTCCAGGGTGCGCGCGCAGCCCAGGCAGAGCCCTCGCTGCGGATCCATCTGGCAGACCTTGACGCAGGGCGACTTCACAGCTTGAACGCTTTGTTCACTTTCGACGCAGGCTCGCGACCGAGCACGCCGCAGATCCAGCGGCCGATGCCGACCAGCTTCTTCAGGTCCACGCCCGTGTCGTTCCCCAGGCCGTGCAGCATGTACACCACGTCCTCGGTGGCAACGTTGCCGGAGGCGCCGGCGGCATAAGGGCAGCCGCCCAGCCCGGCGACCGAGGCGTCGAAGGTCGCCACGCCGAGCTCGAGCGAGGCGTAGATATTGGCGAGCGCCTGGCCGTAGGTGTCGTGGTAGTGGCCGGCGAGGCGCTCGAGCGGCACGCGGCGGCCGCACGCCTCGATCATCGCCTTCGCCCTGCCCGGCGTGCCGACGCCGATGGTGTCGCCGAGCGAGATCTCGTAGCAGCCCATGTCGTACATCGCGCCGGCAACCTCGGCGACGCGCGCGGGGTTTACCTCTCCCTCGTACGGACAACCGAGCACGCACGACACGTAACCGCGCACCTTGATGCCGCTTTGCCGGGCCGTTTCGATGACTGGCCTGAAGCGATCGAGCGACTCGGCGATCGAGCAGTTGATGTTCTTCTTCGAGAACGCCTCGGAGGCGGCGCCGAACACCGCCACCTCGGTCGCGCCCGCGGCGCGCGCCGCCTCGAATCCCTTCAGGTTGGGCGTCAGCACGGGATAGGCGACGCCGGGCTTGCGCCGCACGCGCTCGAGCACCTCGGCATGGTCGGCCATCTGCGGCACCCATTTCGGCGAGACGAAGGCGGTCGCCTCGACCGCCGGCAGCCCGGCGTCGGCGAGGCGCTCGATCAGCTCGACCTTCACCGCGGTGGGCAGCTCGCCGGGCTCGTTCTGCAGCCCGTCGCGCGGGCCGACTTCCACAAGCCTGACAGAAACAGGGACAGACCACGTTTTTCCGCTCACGCGATCATTGTCCTCTCATCGTGTCAACGAAAAACGTGGTCTGTCCCTGTTTTCGGGTTACTCGAGCCTGATGAGTTCGGCCCCTTCGAGCACCTGCTCGCCGGCGGCGTAGTGCAGCTCCTTGACGACGCCGTCGGCCGGGGCGGTGATGGTGTGCTCCATCTTCATCGCCTCGAGAATGAGGAGCGGCTCGCCTTTGCTCACCTTGCGGCCGGCCTGCGCCAGCACCTTGATGATCCGCCCGGGCATCGGCGCGGTAAGCAGGCCGATCACCGCCTCGCTGTCCTCGTCGTGCGCGTGCTCCTTAAGCGCGAGCTTGCGCGAGCTGCCCTCGCAGAATACGTGCCATCCCCCGGCCTCGCGTACGGCCGTGGCCTTGAAGCTGCGGCCATCGAGGCGCAGGCGTAGCGAGCCGCCGGATTCCCGGGTTCCTTCGAGGGCGTATTCCCGGCCGCCTATCGCGATGCTCAGCCCTTCGGCGAGGAAGCGCAGGCGCACCTCGTGCTCGCGCCCGCCCTCGACGAACACGAAGTCGTGGTGCGAATCCTCGTTCAGCCGCCAGCCGTCGACGCCGTGCCACGGCGAATGCGGGTCGCCCGAGCGGCTGGCGCGCTCGCGCGCCGCCTGCTCCTCGGCGCACAGCTCCGCGAAGGCTGCTGCGGCGAGCAGTTCATGGGTAAGTTCTGCATTCTTAAAAAGTTCGGTTCGGCTGCGCTCGATCAGGCCGGTATCAAGCTCGGCCGCAGTAAAGGCGCGGCTCGCCGCCACCCGGCGCAGGAAGTCGACGTTGGTGACCACGCCGGCGATCTCGACCTTCGCCAGCGCACTGCGCAGGCGCGCCAGCGCGTCGGCCCGGTCGCGGCCGTGCACGATCAGCTTGGCGATCATCGGGTCGTACCAGGGCGTGATCTCGTCGCCGGCCTCCACCCCCGCGTCGACGCGCACCTGCGCGCTCTCGTCGGGAAAGGCGAGGTGGACCAGCCTGCCGGTGGCCGGCAGGAAGTCGCGCTGGGGGTCTTCGGCATAGATGCGGGCTTCGATGGCGTGGCCAGACGATCTGATTTCATCTTGTAATAACGGCAATTCCTCTCCCGCCGCCACTTTGAGCTGCCATTCGACGAGGTCCAGGCCGGTGACCATCTCGGTTACCGGGTGCTCGACCTGCAGGCGCGTGTTCATTTCCATGAAATGGAAGCGGCCGTCCTGCTCGGCGATGAACTCCACCGTCCCGGCGCCGGCATAGCCGACCGCTTTCGCCGCCGCCACTGCGGCCGCACCGATCTCGCCCCGCCGCTCGAAGCCCGGCGCGGGCGCCTCCTCGAGCACCTTCTGGTGCCGGCGCTGCACCGAGCAGTCGCGCTCGAAGAGATGGATGACGCTGCCCCGGCTATCGCCGAACACCTGCACCTCGATGTGGCGCGGGCGCTCCAGGTAGCGCTCGATCAGCACCCGGTCGTCGCCGAACGCCGACTTGGCTTCGCGCCGCGCCGCTTCCAGGCTGGCGGGGAAATCCCTTCTGTCCCTGACGATGCGCATGCCTTTGCCGCCTCCGCCCGCGGTCGGCTTGATGATCACCGGGAAGCCGATGCGCGCCGCCTCCTTTTCCAGGCGCGCGGCGTCCTGCGCCTCGCCGTGGTAGCCGGGCACGAGCGGCACGCCTGCCGTTTCCATCAGGCGCTTGGCGGCTGCCTTGTCCCCCATCGCCGCGATCGCCTCGGGGGAAGGGCCGACGAATACCACCCCGGCCCTGGCGCACGCGGCAGCGAAGTCCTCGTTCTCCGAGAGGAAGCCGTAGCCGGGATGGATCGCCTCGGCGCCGCTCGAGCGCGCGGCGGCGACGATCGCCTCGATGTCGAGGTAGCTCTCGACGCGCCGCGCCTCGTCGGCGAGCCGCACGTGGCGCGCGCCGCGGTCGGCGTCGGTGTGCACAGCGACGCAGCGCATGCCCAGGCGCCGCGCGCTGCGCATCACCCGGCAGGCGATCTCGCCGCGATTGGCGATCAGGAGCTTGGCGAACACCAGGCG
>JBQTJF010000286.1:0-29154 GCA_052387375.1 Betaproteobacteria bacterium | reverse complement strand
GTGAAGTACTCGTGCGAGAAGTGCCCCGCCTACTGCTGCAGCTACCCGGAGATCGAGGTGACGCCGCGCGACATCGAGCGGCTGGCGCGGCACTTCGGGCTCGCCTACGGCGAGGCCGAGGCGCGCTCCACCAAGGCCGACGCGAAGGAGAAGGTGCGCCTGCTACGCCACCAGAAGGACCGCGTGTTCGACTCGGTGTGCGCGCTGCTCGACACCGAGACGCGCCGCTGCACGGCGTACCACGCCCGGCCGGGCGTGTGCCGCGACGATCCCGACAGCAAGCGCTGCGGCTACTACGAGTTCCTGAAGTTCGAGCGCGCCCACCAGGACGACCCGGACTTCATCGCCTTGACTTAAGCGCCTTCTCGCGGATCGCCGAGAGCGTCGTCGCCGGCGTGATCGCCTCGGGATCGATACTCAGCTCGACGAGCGCCGGCTTGCCCGAAGCCGCGGCGCGCTCGAACGCCGGCGCGAAATCCTCGGTGCGCTCGACCGTCTCGCCGTGCCCGCCGCAGGCGCGCGCGTAGGCGGCGAAGTCGGGATTGCGCAGCTCCGTGCCGTAGACGCGGCCGGGGTATTCGCGCTCCTGGTGCATGCGGATCGTGCCGTAGAGGCCGTTGTTCACCACCAGCGCGACGAACGCGGCGCCGTACTGCACCGCGGTCGCCAGCTCCTGCCCGTTCATGAGGAAGTCGCCGTCGCCGCAGATCGCCACCACCGGCCGCTCGGGATGCACGAGCTTCGCCGCCACCGCCGCCGGGAAGCCGTAGCCCATCGAGCCGTTGCCCGGCCCGAGCTGCGTGCGGAAGCCCTTGTAGCGGAAATGCCGGTGCAGCCAGCCGGCGAAGTTGCCGGCGCCGCCGGCGACGATCGCGTCCTCGGGCAGATGCTCGGAGAGCCAGCGGATCACCTCGCCGTACTGCAGCTTCCCCGGCATCGGCTGCGGCTTCGTCCATTCGAGGTAGTCATTGCGGACAGACTGGGAAAGCGCCTTCCAGTCGCGGCCCAGGCTTATCTTTTCCAAGGCATCGACGAACTGCGGGTAGCCGGAATTGATGGCGAGCGCCGGGCGGTAGACGCTGCCGAGCTCCTCTGCCCCCGCGTGCACGTGGATGAGCGCCTGCTTGGGCAGCGGCGCCTCGACCAGCGTGTAGCCGCTCGTGGTCATCTCGCCCAGGCGCGCGCCGATGACGAGCAGCACGTCGGCCGCGCGCACGCGCTCGGCGAGCTTCGGGTTGATGCCGATGCCGACGTCGCCGGCGTAGCTCGGGCTGCGGTTGTCGAAGAGGTCCTGGCAGCGGAAGGCGGTGCCGACCGGCAGGCCCGCCGCCTCGATCCATTTCTGCAGCCGGCGGGCCGCGTCGCCGTCCCAGCCGCCGCCGCCGAGGAGCACGAATGGCTTCTCGGCCTTTTCCAGCAAGGATTGGAGTTCTTTCAACTGCGAATCTGTTGGCGCAGGCCTGATGCGATGGGCCTTGGGCACGTCGGCCACAGCAGCTTCGGCGAAGAGCGTGTCCTCGGGCAGCGCCAGCACCACCGGGCCGGGGCGGCCGGCAGTGGCGGTGTGGAAGGCGCGGCTCACGTACTCGGGGATGCGCTCGACGCGGTCGATCTGCGCCACCCACTTCGCCATCCGGCCATACATGCGCCGGTAGTCGATCTCCTGGAAAGCCTCGCGGTCGGCGAAGTCGTTGGGCACCTGGCCGATGAAGACGACCATCGGGGTGGAGTCCTGGAAGGCGGTGTGCACGCCGATGGCGCCGTTCGCGGCGCCGGGGCCGCGCGTGACGAAGAGGATGCCGGGCTCGCCGGTGAGCTTGCCCGCGGCTTCGGCCATGTAGGAGGCGCCGCCTTCCTGGCGGCAGACGATGAAGCGGAGCTGCTGCTGTGCGTCGTGCAGGCCGTCGAGCACCGGCAGGTAGCTCTCGCCCGGGACGCCGAAAGCGATCCTGGCTCCTTGAGCGAGCAGCGCGTCGGCGAGGACCCTGCCGCCGTGGCGCGTCTTCAGGTCGCTCTTCAAGCCTCGACCTTCTCGAACGCCGCGCGCAGGCGCGTGCAGCATTCGGCGACGGCGGCATTGGCGGTGTCGACCACGCCGCCGAACAGGATGAAGCCGTGGATCATGTCGGGATACTCGCGGTACTCGACCTCGACCCCGGAGGCCATCAGCTTCTCGGCGTAGGCGCGGCCCTCGTCGACGAGCGGGTCGAAGCCGGCGGTGAGCACGTAAGCCGGCGCGACGCCGCGGTGGTCGGCGGCGAGCAGCGGCGAGGCGCGCCAGTCGGTCCACTCCTTCTCGTGCGGCAGGTAGCCGGCGCGGAAGTAGCGGATCGCCTCGTTGGTGAGGAGGTAGCCCTCGCCGTTGCGCTGGTAGGAGTCGAACTCGCAGCGCTGGTCGACGGCGGGATAGATGAGGAGCTGGAAGGCGAGCGCGTGCTTCTTCAGCTCGAGCGCCGCCACGGCGGCGAGGTTGCCGCCGGCGCTGTCGCCGCCCACGGCGATGCGGCTCGCGTCGATCTTCAGGGGCCCCGGATTGGTGAGGATGTATTTCGTCGCCGCGATGGCGTCGTCCACCGCCGCCGGGAAGGGATGCTCCGGCGCGAGGCGGTAGTCGACCGAGAACACCGCGCAGCGCGCACCCGCGGCGAGCTGGCGGCACAGCACGTCGTGCGTGTCGAGGTCGCCGATCGTCCAGCCGCCGCCGTGGAAGTAGACCAGGGCGGGCAGCACGTCGCTCGAGGGCCGATAGACGCGCACCGCGATGCGGTCCTCCAATACGAGAAGCCTGACTTCCGCGACCTGCGGGGCCATGGGCGCCAGCGCCGCGCGCGTGTCGTGGTAGATGCGCCGCGCCACGAACGCCGAGACCTTGTGGTAGGGCGGCAGCGGCGAGCGCGAGATGCGCTCGAGCAGGGCTTTGACTTGGGGATGGACGGTCATGGCGGGGCTGTGGGGGCGGGAGAAAAATTATAGTATCCGCGCCATGGACGACATCGCCACGCTGCGGCGCATCCTCGGCACCTGCCGCGTGCTCGCGGTGGTGGGGCTGTCGGCGGACTGGTACCGGCCGAGCTACTTCGCCGCCAAGTACATGCAGGAGCACGGCTACCGCGTCATCCCCGTCAACCCCAGGTACCCGGAGATCCTCGGCGAGAAGTGCTACCCGAGCCTGCGCGCCATCCCGGAGAAGGTCGCCATCGTCGACGTCTTCCGCAAGACGCCGGACGTGCCGCCGATCGCCGAGGAGGCGATCGCCATCGGCGCCAAGGTGCTGTGGCAGCAGCTCGGCGTGAAAAACGACGCGGCCGCCGCCCGGGCGCGCGCCGCCGGCCTCGAGACGGTCATGGACCGCTGCGTCAAGATCGAGCACGCGCGGCTCTTCGGCGGGCTGAACTGGGTGGGCGTCAACACGCGGGTGATTTCGGCGAAACGCCCCCGCTGGCTCGCGTACTGAGGTATCCTTTCCGGCCATGGGGGAGAAAGCAGGCAGGACAGCGCGGCTCTTCGAAGGTCGTTTCGGGCGGCTGGTGCTCATGGAGCTCGGCCCCCGGGAAGAGGTCGCCGCGCAGGGCGATCCCGCCGTCGTGCTGCAGCAGGGCGACGGCGACGTCGTCTTCCTCAACCCCGGCGAGATCCACATCGCGCTCGACGCCTCGCGCGTGCTGGTGCTGCACGCCGCCGGCGCCTGGCTGCGCCAGAGCTTCCCGGCCCTGTTCGCCGCCAAGGACCCACGGCCTTTCCCGCACGCGCGCGAGCCGGTCACCGCCCGCATCCGCCAGCTCGCCGACACCCTGGCGATCGAGGTGCTGAACGACCGCTTCCTGTCGCCCGAGCGCCTGGAATTCATGCTGCAGGAGCTGCTGCTGTCGATCGTCGACGCCTATCTCACGCGCCGGCGCGCCGAGTCGCCCCTGTGGCGCGGCTCGCGTTTCGAGGACACGCGCATCCGGCGCGCCATCGCGCTGCTGCGCGCGCACCCGAACAAGGACCTGAGCATGGACGACCTGGCGAGCCAGGTCGGCCTGTCGCGCTCGCGCTTCTACGACCTCTTCCAGGTCTGCACCGGCTTCTCGCCGCGGCACTACCTCGACATGCTGTGCGTGGAGACGGCGATCGCGCGGCTCTCCTCCACGCGCCAGAAGATCGCGGAAGTCGCCGCCGAGCTCGGCTTCTCCGCGCAGAGCAACTTCACCCGCTTCTTCCTGAACCAGGTCGGCGTGCCGCCCTCGAAGTACCGGCGCGCGGCGAACGACCAGCAGGCCAACGAGCCGCAGAGCGATCCGGGCAGTAATCGCGGCTAGGAATGGCCGACCGCAAGTTCGGCATCGAGACGCTCTGCCTGCACGCAGGGCAGATTCCCGACCCGGCCACCGGGGCGCGCGCGGCGCCGATCTACCAGACCACCTCGTTCGTCTTCGACTCCGCCGAGCACGCGGCGAGTCTCTTCAACCTGCAGACCTTCGGCAACGTCTACTCGCGCATCTCCAACCCGACGGTGGCGGTGTTCGAGGAGCGCATGGCGGCGATCGAGGGCGGCCGCTCGGCGCTCGCCGCCGCCACCGGCCAGGCGGCCGAGGTGACGGCGATCCTGACGCTGTGCTCGGGCGGCGACCACATCGTCTCCGCCTCCACCCTCTACGGCGGCACGCATACGCTGCTGCACGTGAACCTGAAGAAGCTCGGCATCGAAACCACGTTCGTGCATCCGGATGATCCGGAAAGCTTCAGGAAAGCGATAAAGCCCAACACCAAGCTGCTGTATGCCGAGACGCTCGGCAACCCGCTCATCAACGTCGTCGACATCGAGGCGCTGGCGCAGATCGCGCGCGAGGCGCAGGTCCCGCTCGTCCTCGACAACACCGTGCCCTCGCCCTACCTGTGCCGGCCGATCGAATGGGGCGCCGACATCGTCGTGCACTCGGCCACCAAGTACATCGGCGGCCACGGCACCACCATGGGCGGCGTCATCGTCGAGTCGGGCAGGTTCGACTGGGGCAACGGCAGGTTCCCGGAGTTCACCTCGCCCTCGCCCGGCTACCACGGCGTCATCTTCCACGAGACCTTCGGCGACTTCGGCTACACCATGAAGGCGCGCATGGAGATCATGCGCACGTTTGGCCCTTCGCTTTCTCCTTTGAACGCCTGGCTGCTGCTGCAGGGCCTGGAGTCGCTGCACGTGCGCATGGAGCGCCACTGCGCGAACGCGCTCGCCGTGGCGAAGTTCCTCAAGGAGCACCCGCGCGTGGCGTGGGTCAACTATCCGGGGCTGCCCGACGACAAGTACTACTCTTTGTCCCAGAAGTATTTTCCGAAAGGCGCGTCCGGACTGCTCAACTTCGGCGTCAAGGGCGGCGCCAAGGCCGGCGAGCGCTTCATCGAGGCGGCGCAGTTCATGAGCCACCTCGCCAACATCGGCGACGCGAAGACGCTGGTCATCCACCCCGCCTCGACCACGCACCGGCAGATGAGCGAGGCCGACCAGGCGAAGGCGGGCGTGACGCCCGACATGATCCGCGTCTCGGTGGGCATCGAGACGCTCGACGACATCCTCTGGGACATCGACCAGGCGCTGAACGAGGCGGGAAAAGCATGATCAGCTATCAGTTCGTGGAGCACGGCAAGCCGCTGCAAAAGGTACTTTCCGAAAAGCCGACACCGAAAGGCGGGGAAGTCTTGGTCCGCATCACCCGCTCCGGCGTATGCCACTCGGATCTCCACATCTGGGACGGCTACTTCGACTGGGGCGGCGGCAAGCGCTTCTACGTGAAGGAGCGCGGCTGCGTGCCGCCGTTCACGCTCGGCCACGAGCCTTTCGGCGTGGTCGAGGCGCTCGGGCCCTCAGTTTCCAAAGGGCCGAGGGGCGTCAAGCCGGGGCAGAAGCGCATCGTCTATCCCTGGATCGGCTGCGGCAAATGCGCCCCGTGCAAGGCCGGCCAGGATAATTATTGTCTGCAATCGAGATTTCTCGGCGTGAACGTTTCCGGCGCGTACTCGACGCACGTGCTGGTGCCCGACGCGAAGTACCTGATCGACGCGACCGGCGTCGACGAGTCCTTCGCCGCCACCCTCGCCTGCTCGGCGCTCACCGCCTACAGCGCGGCGGCGAAGCTGCCCGAGCTCGGGCCGCGGGACCGCGTGGCGGTGATCGGCTGCGGCGGCGTCGGGCTCTCGGGCGTCGCGGTGCTCAAGGCGAAGGGCGTGAAGAACATCGTCGCCTGCGACATCGACCCGGCCAAGCTCGCCGTCGCGGCGAAGCTCGGCGCCGCGGCCAAGCTCGACACGCGCGCGCCCGACGCGCTCGAGCAGCTGCGCGGCATCGCCGGGGCGCTCGACTTCGTCGGCAGCCCGGCCACCGCGGGGATCGCGCTCGGCGCGCTGCGCAAGGGCGGCCGCTACGTCATCGTCGGCCTCTACGGCGGCGAGCTCGTGCATCCCCTGCCGCCGATCGCCCAGCGCGCCATCGGCATCGTCGGCTCCTACGTCGGCAACCTGCAGGAGCTGAAGGAGGTGGTGGCGCTGGCGAAGAAGAGGAAGCTCAGGCCGCAGCCCATCGAGACGCGCGGCGCCGAGCAGGCGAACACCGCGCTCGAGGACCTGAAGGCCGGGCGCGTGGTAGGGCGCGTGGTGCTCGATTTTGAGGAGGTACGGGCGTGAGAGCTTCTTTTGCCGCCCCCCTGACACCCCCCAGAGGGGGGAAAGGCAAGCGAGCTTGCGAGCCGGGGGTTGGTTTTTGCCGGCCTTGGAAACCGGAGTCCAGGCGCGCGAAATGTAACCGATCGGTTACATTGCGAAAAACCCCCCGTTCGCCTTCGGCTCACGCCCCCCTTGTCAGGGGGGCGACAGACAAGACCCGGCCATGAGCGATCCCGACCGCACCACCAAGCTCAGCCGCACGCACCGCGGCCTGTTCGGCCCGGGACGCCAGAGCTCGGCGCTGCGCTTCGCCTGGCCGGCGCCGCCGTACTGGGAGTTCGCCGCGGACCCGGAGCGGCCGCAGACCGAGGAGTGCCTGCTTTCGTTCAAGGACGGCGAGAAGGCCACCGGCACGCTGCTCGACTTCCTGCCCGACGCCGAGACGCTGAAGTTCCGCCAGGCGAAGGCGCGCGGCTCGGTGACCGTGGCGTTCGCCGACCTGCAGGGCGTGCACCTGCTGCGGCCGGTGAAGATGCACCGACAGCTGGTGTCGCTCGACGCCACGCAGATGTTCGACGCTTCCGACCGCCAGCCTTTCAGCGTGCAGCTCGCGAGCGGCGCCAATCTCGAGGGCGAGACGGTCGGGCACGTGCACGCGCTGTGCGGCCTGTTCCTCTACCTGCCCGAGGCCGACGGCACGGCGATCCGCTGCTTCGTGCCGGCGGCCGCCGCCCTCGACAGCCGCATCGGCAAGCCGCTGGGCGAGATGCTGGTGGACGAGAAGCTCGCTTCCGCCGACGCGGTCGGCGCGGCGCTGGAGAGGCAGAAGTCGCTGCGCACGCGCAAGCTCGGCGAGTACCTGACGGCGCACCAGATCGTCTCCCCCGAGCAGCTGGCGGCGGCGCTCAAGCAGCAGGCGGCGCAGCCGGTGCAGAAGCTGGGCGAGACGCTGGTCGAGCTGGGCTACCTCACGGAGGCCGAGCTGCAGGAAGCGCTCGCCATCGAGGCGCGCGACCGCTCGGTGCCGCTCGGGCAGATCCTCGCCGACATGGGCGTGCTCGACGTCGCCGAAGTGAACAGCGTCATGGCGCGCAAGCTCGGCATCCCGTTCGTCAGCCTGCGCAGCTTCCGCATCGCGCCGCAGGTGCTCAAGCGCCTGCCGGCGGCGGTGGCGCACCGCTACCAGGTGCTGCCGCTCTCCGAGGCGGACAACGCGCTCGTCATCGCCGTCGAGAACCCGCTCAACATGGAGAAGATGGACGAGCTGCGCTTCGTCGCCGGCACCAAGGTGGTGCCGGTGATGGCCGGCGCGCCGGACCTGCGCGAGGCGCTCGAGCGCAGCTACGGTCCGGTGCGCGACCCGGAGCTCGCCGCGCGCCGCGCCAGCATGGACGTCGCCGTCGGCGAGCTCACCCACCGCCTGGCGAGCGAGAGCGGCGAGGCCGAGGCGGCGGAGAGCCAGTCGGTCGAGATCGACAGCACGCTCGTCAAGCTGGTCAACAAGATCATCGTCGACGCCGCCGAGCGGCAGGCTTCCGACATCCACATCGAGTCCAACCCGGCCGGCAAGGACCTGCGCGTGCGCTTGCGCAAGGACGGCTCGCTGGTCAGCTACCTCGACCTGCCCTACCGGTTCAGGAGCGCGGTGGTGTCGCGCCTGAAGATCATGGCGCAGCTCGACATCACCGAGCGGCGCAAGCCCCAGGACGGCAAGATCGAGTTCAAGCGCTTCGGCCCGCTCGACATCGACCTGCGCATCGCCACCATCCCGACCGCGAACGGCCTGGAGGACATCGTCATCCGCGTGCTCGGTTCGGCCGCCGCGCTGCCGATCGACAAGCTCGGCTTCGACGCCGACACGCTGGGGAGCATCAAGCGGCTGGTGTCGCGGCCGCACGGCCTGTTCCTCGTCTGCGGGCCGACCGGCTCGGGCAAGACCACGACATTGCACTCGCTGCTCGGCTTCCTGAACACCGCGGACCTCAAGATCTGGACCGCCGAGGAGCCGATCGAGATCGTGCAGCCCGGGCTGCGCCAGGTGCAGGTGAACCCGAAGATCGGCTGGACCTTCGCCGCGGCGCTGCGCAGCTTCATGCGCGCCGACCCGGACGTCATCATGGTCGGGGAGATGCGCGACGCCGAGACCTGCAAGGCCGGCATCGAGGCCTCGCTCACCGGGCATATCGTGCTCTCGACGCTGCACACCAACAGCGCCGCCGAGAGCGTGGTGCGGCTGCTCGACCTCGGCATGGACCCGTTCAACTTCGCCGACGCGCTGCTCGGCGTGCTGGCGCAGCGCCTGGTGCGCGCGCTCTGCCAAAACTGCCGCGAGCGCTACCAGCCCGACGCGAAGGCGCTCGAGGGCCTCGCCATCGAGTACTGCGGCGAGACGCCGCTCGACGCCGGCAAGCTGCTCGAGGAATGGCGTGCGCAGGGCAAGCTCGCGCTCTACCGCGCCAAGGGCTGCAAGGAGTGCGACGGCAGCGGTTACAAGGGACGCCTGGCGGTCTACGAGCTGCTGGTCGCCGACCCGGCGGTGAAGCGCCTCGTCCAGGCGCGCGCGCCGGTGAGCGACCTGTTCGCCGCCGGCATGGCCGCCGGCATGCGCACGCTCAAGCAGGACGGCATCGACAAGGTCCTGCAGGGCGCGACCGACATCCAGCAGGTGCGCGCGCTCTAGAAAGCTGCAGTCCTCTTCTAGAATACCGGGCGATGATCCCCTTCGCCTTCAGCAATCCCTATCCTTGGCCGCGCAAGCCGCTGCTCGCGCAGAACGTCGTTGCCACCTCGCAGCCGCTCGCCGCCCAGGCCGGGCTGCAGATGCTCGCCGCCGGCGGCAGCGCGCTCGACGCGATCCTCGCCACGGCAATCACCCTGACGCTGGTCGAGCCGGTCTCCAACGGCATCGGCTCCGACGCCTACGCCATCGTCTGGGACGGCGCCCGCCTGCACGGGCTGAACGCCTCGGGGCGCTCGCCGGCGCTGTGGACCACGGAATACTTCGCCGGCCGCAATGCCATGCCGGTGCGCGGCTGGGACACGGTAAGCGTGCCGGGCTGCGTCTCGGCCTGGGCCGAGCTGCACGCGAAGTTCGGCAGGCTGCCTTTCGAGCGGCTCTTCGAGGCGGCGATCCGCTACGGGCGCGAGGGCTTCCTCGTCTCGCCCACCATCGCCGGGCAGTGGGCGGCGCAGGTGCCGGAGCTCAAGTCGCAGCCCGGCTTCGCCGCGGCGTTCATGCCCGAAGGCCGCGCGCCCAGGGCCGGGGAGCGCTTCAGGTTTCCTGCGCATGCCGATGCGCTGCAGAAGATCTGCGAGTCGAAGGGAAAAGCGTTCTACCAGGGCCAGCTCGCCGAGCGGCTGGAGGCCGCGGCGAAGCGCGACGGCGGCGCCCTGCGCGCGGCCGACCTGGCCGCGCACCGCGCCGACTGGGTCGAGCCCCTGGAGATCGGCTACCGCGGCCACACGCTGCACGAGCTGCCGCCCAACGGCCAGGGCATCGTCGCGCTGATCGCGCTCGGCATCCTCGAGCACTTCGACCTGCGCTCGCACCCGGTGGACGGCGCCGACAGCCTGCACCTGCAGATCGAGGCGATGAAGCTCGCCTTCGCCGACGCGCGGCGCTGGGTCGCGGATCTCGATTACATGAAGGACGTCAGGCCGAAAGATCTCCTCGGCAAGGACTACCTCGCTTCCCGTGCGAAATCAATCAATCTGACGCGCGCGCAGGACTTCGGCCACGGCGCGCCGCCCAGGAGCGGCACGGTCTACCTCGCCGCCGCCGACGCCTCGGGGATGATGGTGTCGTTCATCCAGTCGAACTACATGGGCTTCGGCTCGGGCGTGGTGGTCGAGGGCATCTCGCTGCAGAACCGCGGCGGCACCTTCGTCTTCACCCCGGGGCATCCCAACCAGGTCGGGCCGCGCAAGCGCCCCTACCAGACCATCATCCCGGCCTTCGTCACCAGGGAGGGAAGACCGGTGATGAGCTTCGGCGTGATGGGCGGCACCATGCAGCCGCAGGGGCACGCGCAGGTGATGGTGCGCGTCGCCGACTACGGGCAGAGCCCGCAGGCCGCCAGCGACGGGCCGCGCTTTCGCATCGTGCAGGGCATGGACGTGAGCGTCGAGGCGGCGATGCCCGCCGCGACGGTGGAGGAGCTGCGCCGCCGCGGCCACCGCATCGTCTCCATGCCCGACGACTACAACCAGTTCGGCTGCGCGCAGCTCGTCTGGAAGCTGGAGGGCGGCTACTACGCCGCGAGCGACCCGCGCCGCGATGGACAAGCGGTAGGTTTCTAGCAAGACCAAAAACAGCGACAGACCACGTTTTTCCGAGAAGCACAAAAAACGTGGTCTGTCCCTGATTTCGGAGGTTGCATGTTGAGGATCTGGGGCAGGTTGAACTCGGTAAACGTGAAGAAAGCGCTGTGGGCGGCGGAGGAGCTCGGCCTGAAGTACGAGCGCGTCGACGCGGGCATGGCGTTCGGCGTCACGAAGACCCCCGAGTACCGCAGGATGAACCCGAACTCGCTCGTGCCGACCATCGAGGACGACGGCTTCGTGCTCTGGGAATCGCACGCGATCGTGCGCTACCTCGCGGCGAAGCACGGCGCCGGCACGCTCTGGCCCACCGCGCTGCGCGCGCGCGCCGACGCCGAGCGCTGGATGGACTGGGCCTTCACCTTCCAGAGCGCGATGCGCGACGTGTTCTGGGGCCTCATCCGCACGCCGCCCGAGAAGCGCGACATGAAGGCGATCGAGGCCGGGGCCAGGAAAAGCGCGGCGCTGATCGAGGCGGTGCTCGAGAAGAACCTGGAAGATCGCCACTACGTGGCCGGGGCGTCCTTCACGATGGGGGACATCCCCATCGGCGCCGAGGTGCAGCGCTGGATGCGCGTGCCGATGGAGCGGCCGCGCTTTCCGGCGGTGGAGGCCTGGTTCGAGCGCCTCCGCGCCCGGCCGCCCTTCCTGCGCGTGGTCGACGTCCCGCTGTCCTAGCGCCACGGTGCGCCCGGCCTTGTCCATGGCGGCGAGCGCGCGCACCTTCGCGTAGAAGCGGCCGAGGTCGCCGCGCTGCTCCGCGAGCACGCGCTCGAACGCCGGCACCAGCTCGCTGTAGACGGCGACCGAGACGAGGAAGGCGTTGTTCGGCACGTCGGGAATCACGGCGCCGTACTGCGCGCGCAGGCGCTCGAACTCGGCGCGCTTGGCGGCGGCGAGCTCTTCGCGCGGCAGCCCGGCGGCGTAGACCTTCGCCAGGCGCTCGCGCGCCGCCTTGACCTGCGCCGCGAACGCGCGCTTGCGCCCCTGCGCGGCACGGACCGACTCGAGCTCGGCGCCGCGGCCTTCGGCCTCGAGCCAGCGCCTCACCCCGACCTCCTCCACCACCACGGCGAAGGACTCGTTGAAGGTGGTGTCGTTCTTCGCGTAGGCCACCTGGTGCGCGAGCTCGTGGAAAACGAGGCGCGCCAGCTGCGTGTCCGGGAACCTGATGAAGGTGGAGAGCAGCGGGTCGTCGAACCAGCCGAGCGTCGAATACGCCGGCACGCCGCCGATGTGCACGTCGAAGCCCCGCGCGCGCAGCTTCCCGGCGTGGCGGCGCGCATCCTTCTCGTCGTAGAAGCCGCGGTAGCTGACGCAGCCGGTGAAGGGAAAGCACTCCTGCTTCGGCTCGACCGAGAATTCGCCGGCGGCGAAGACGTTCCAGACCACGTAGGGGCGCTTCACGTCGGCGTAGGTGTGGTAGCTGCCGTTCTCCGGCAGCTTCAGCTCGCGCGAGGCGAACTCGCGGATGCGGCTCGCCACCTGCAGCCGCTGGCGCAGCTCGGGCGGCGTCTGCGGGTCGGCGAGCCACTCGTCGATCGGCCGCGCCGCGCCGACCACGCGCAGGTGACCGCCGATCGCCTGCGAGTAGTACGAGACGGTCTCGCAGCCGGCGAGGAGCACGAGCGCGAGCACCCACAGCCGCTTCATTCGAACCGGCCCCGCGCGAAGAACGTGGTCGCCAGCCGCACCACGCGCGGCGAGACGATGAGCACGCTGTGGCCCTCGCGCACCAGCGCGCGCGCCGTCATGCCCTGCACCGTCGTCTCTTCCACCCGCACCACGCCGTCATTGTCTCCCGGCAGCGCGCCGAACGCGCGGCCCAGGCCGAAGGGCAGCGTGCCGGCGATGACCCCGAGCGGCTCGGGGCGCTGCCAGCGCGCCTCGCATTCCGTCCAGCGCGGCGCCGATTCGCCGAGCATCCAGCGGCCGAGCGCGTGGCGCGCCAGGCGCCGCCCGGCCATGCAGCCGCGCACCGGCGCGCCGAGGAGCAGCACCGAGGCGGCGGGCAGCTCGGGGCGACGCCCCAGGGTGTCGAGGATCAGGCAGCCGCCCAGGCTGTGGCCGGCGAAGTGCGCCGGCCGGCCGCCTAGCCGCTCGAGGATGAACTTTTCGAACTGCGAAATACTGTCCTTCACGGCGTCGCGGCCGCGGTAGACGAAGACGTGCGCGGCGTAGCCTGCCGCTTCGAGCCGCGAGGCGAAAAGCGCCATGGCCACGCTCGGCATCCACAGGCCGGGCACCAGCACGACGTCCCGCGTCACTCGCTCTTCCCGGCCCTCGCGAAGATGGCGCTCGCCCGCGCGATGCGCCGGCCGCCCGCGACGAGGTAGCAGTTGGCGAAGGCAAGACGCGAGCCTTCCTGCTGGACCTCCACCTCGGACTCGACCCAGTCGCCGGCTTTCGCGGGGCTCGCATAATCGATCGACAGCTGCACGGTGAAGAAGCTCCCCGAAAGAGGGCCGCCCTTGCCGAGGAGCGCGTAGCCCAGGGCGAGGTCCGCCAGCGTCGCGAGCATGCCGCCGTGGCAGATGCCGCGCGAGTTGGTGTGCTTCTCCTCCAGGCGCACGCCGATCGAGACGCCGCGCTCGTCGCGCCGCTGGTAGAGGGGACCGATGAGCGCGTTGAAGGGGCTGAGCCCCTTCATGATCGTGAACCCCCTGGGAGCGCTCACGCCGACCCCCTGACAAGGGGGTCGTGACCCCCGCCTGCGCGGGGGGAACGGGAGGTTTTGAAATCGGTACGAACGTACCGATTTTTACTCTGCAGAAATTCACTTCCAACCCCCCGCTCGCAAGCTCGCTTGCCTTTCCCCCCTCTGGGGGGTGTCAGGGGGGCGGCAAAGACGTGCCGATCGTTCATGCCTTCTTCACCGCGTCGAGCAGCGCCTGGGCGCGGTGCACGATCGGGTAGTCGACCATCAGGCCGTCGACCTGCACCGCCGCCTCGCCGCGCGACTCCGCCTCGCGGAAGGCGGCGACGATGCGCCGCGCGCGCTCGAGCTCTTCCTCGCTCGGCAGGTACGCGGCGTTGACCGGGGCGAGCTGGTCCGGGTGCACGCACAGCCGCCCCTGGAAGCCGCCCCGGCGGCTCCTCTCGAGGGCGCGGCGGAAGGCCTCGCTCTCCTTGAAATGGAACCACGGGCTGTCGATCGGGTTCTCCATGCCGGCGGCGCGCGAGGCGAGCACGATGCGCTCGCGGGCGCCGGCGAGCTCGGGCTCGTCGAGGGTGGGCTCGAGGCCGACATCGTTGGCATAGTCGCCGGCGCCGAAAGCGACGCGCTTCACGCGCCGGGCGCCCGCATAGGGCCGCAGGCTCCGCGCCTGCAGCACGCGGTCGACGCGCTGCACGCCGGCGGCGGTCTCGATGATCGGCATCAGGTCGAGGGAGCCCTCGGCGATGCCGCGCTCGCGCTCGAGCGCCGCCATCACCCAGTCGATGGCGTGCAGGTCGGCGGCGCTCTCGATCTTCGGCACGACGATGCCGTCAATGTCTTTCTGAATTACGGCAAGCAAATCCCCATGGCAGAACGGCGTCGAAGGCGCGTTTACCCGCACGTAGACGCGCGCGCGCCCTTTTGCCCCTATTGCCTGAACAACGAGCTTGCGCGTCGCCACCTTCTCGGCGAGCGCGACCGAGTCCTCGAGGTCGAGGATGACGGCGTCGGCCTCCAGCGTGAAGGCCTGTTCCACCCGCCGCGCCACGTTGCCGGGCGCGAACAGGAAAGAGCGGTTGAGGCTCATTTCATTCCCTGTCTGTCGTTGCCTATTTGAGCAGGCTGCGCTCGCCCCACTGCGGGTAGGGCAGCAGCGCATTCGCGGTCTCGAGCTCGCGCGGCCAGACGAGCGCCGGGCGGCCCCTGAGGACCTGCGCCACCGCGGCCCGCGTTCCGGCCTGCGCGCCGTTCGCCGGGTCGACCCGATAGCGGCCGAGCACCGTCGGCGCCTCCATGGCGGCGAGCGCCGCGCGCAGCTTCTCCTGGTCCAGCGTCCCCGCCGCGCGCACTCCCGCTTCCAGCGCCTGCGCGGCGGCATAGCCCTGCGCCGCCGCAAGTCCCGGGACGCTGGACCACCGCGCGGCGTAGGCCTTCGCGAAATCCGCGTTGCCGGGCGTGCCGAGCCGCGCATCGTACTCCACTGCGGCGAGGCTGAACTCGGCGTCCTGCCCGACCAGCTCGATGAACGCCGGCTCGGCGGCGGCGCGGGCGAAGAAGAGCCGCGGCGCGTAGTCCAGGCGCCTGAACGTGCGCACCATGTCCGCCGCCTCGCGCACCTCGCCGAAGGCGATCCAGGCGTCGAGGCCGCGCCGGCGCACGTCTTCGACCTGCTGCGCGAAATCCTCGCTCCCGGGCGGGTAGGAAGCCAGGTGCACGTCGGTAAACCCCTGCTGGCGCGCCAGCTCGCCGGTCGCTTCCGCCATGTCGCGCGAGAGCGGGTCGTCGCGCCCGATGATGAAGAGGCGCTCGAGGCCCGCCGCGCGCGCCAGCTCGAGCACGCCGACGCCGTACGAGGCATACGGCGCGCCGCTCTGGAAAAGGTAGCGCGGCGCGCGCCGGTGCACGCTGCGCGCCGGGCCGGCGCCGTTGATCATCACGCGCCGCGAGCGCTCGGCGACCGCGGCGCCGAGCAGCGTCGCCGCCGAGCCGTAGGGCCCGATCAGGGCATGCGCCTGCTCCTCGACCAGCTTCTCGTACTCCGCGCGGGCGCGCACCGCCTGCGAGCGGTCGTCGCGCAGGCGCACCTCGACGCGCCGGCCAAGCAGCCCGCCGGCGGCGTTGACTTCCTCCTCCCAGAGCAGCAGCGCGCGCGCGTAGCCCTCGGCCGCCGCGGCGTGCGCTCCGGTCACCGACACGACCGCGCCCACGACAATAGGAGAATCCTGTCCCAAAGCGGTTGGCGCGGCTGCCAACCCCCACAACAACAACGACCTAGTAATCCAGCTTGTCATCGACGGCGTGGCCGCGCATGGGAATCAGCATCGAGCGCTCGAAGCTCATGAACAGCGTGCCATCGGCTTTTTTGCCTGTGGTGCGCACGGTGACGATGCCGTGGTGCGGCCGCGAGGCCGACTCGCGCTTGCCGATCACCTCGGACTCGGCGTAGATCGTGTCGCCGGCGAACACCGGCGCGGTAAGGCGGATCTTGTCCCAGCCGAGGTTGGCGACGGTCTTCTGGCTGACGTCGGCGACGCTCATGCCGGTGACCACCGCGAGCGTCAGGCAGGAGTTGACGAGCGGCCGCTTGAACTCGGTGCCGGCGGCGTAGACCGCGTCGAAGTGCAGCGGGTGCTGGTTCATGGTGAGCAGCGTGAACCAGGTGTTGTCCGCTTCGGAGAGCGTTCGGCCGGGCCGGTGCTCGTAGACGTCGCCGACCTCGAAGTCCTCGTAATGCCGCCCCGCCGACTCGCGATAGCGCCGCGGGCCGACTTCCTTCGCCTTGACGACCATATGTAAGAATCCCGTGCGTGAAAGAGGTGTTGGCAGAGATTGTAGGCAAGTCGAACGTCCTCACCTCGCCGGAGGATACCGCACCGTACCTCACCGACTGGCGCCGGCAGTACTCGGCCGGCGCCGAGTGCGTGGTGCGCCCGGCGAGCACCGCCGATGTCGCTCGGGTGGTCGCGGCCTGCGCGCGCGAGGGGGTGGCCATCGTGCCGCAAGGCGGCAACACCGGCCTCTCGGGCGGCTCGGTGCCCACCGGCGCGCGCCGCGAGGTGGTGCTGTCGCTTTCGCGCATGAACCGCATCCGCGCCATCGACGTCCTCAACGACACGCTCACCGCGGAGGCGGGCTGCGTGCTGGCGGCGGTGCAGCGCGCCGCCGACGAGGCGGGGCGCCTCTTCCCGCTTTCGCTCGCCGCTGAGGGCAGCTGCCAGATCGGCGGCAACCTGTCGACCAACGCCGGCGGCGTGAACGTGCTGCGCTACGGCAGCGCGCGCGAGCAGGTGCTCGGGCTCGAGGTGGTGCTGCCCGACGGGCGCGTCTGGGACGGCCTGCGCGCCCTGCGCAAGGACAACACCGGCTACGACCTCAAGCAGCTCTTCCTCGGCGCCGAGGGCACGCTCGGCGTCATCACCGCCGCCGTGCTGCGCCTGCATCCCAAGCCTACGGCCAGCGCCACGGCATGGATCGGGCTCGCCAGCCCCCGCGCGGCGGTGGAGCTGCTCGCCGCCCTGCACGAGCGCCTCGGCGAGCGCGTCAGCGCCTTCGAGCTCGTCTCGCGGCGCTGCCTCGAGGCGGTCATTTCGCACTCCGGCGCCAGGGACCCGCTGCCGGCGCCCCACCCCTGGTATGCGCTCGCCGAGGTCGCGGACAGCGGCACCTCGGAGGAGCTGCGCGAGCGTGTCGCAACCTCGCTCGCCGGCTGCGATGACGCCGTGCTTGCGCAAAGCGTCGAGCAGGCACGCGCCTTGTGGCGCATCCGCGAGAGCATTCCCGAGGCGCAGTTCGCCAACGTGAAGCACGACGTCTCGGTGCCGGTCTCGAAGGTCCCCGAGCTGATTCATCTGCTCGGGCAGGAGATCGAGCGCGCGTTGCCCGGCGCCGACATCTATGCCTTCGGCCACGTCGGCGACGGCAACATCCACTACAACGTCGGGCCCCCGGCGCTCGTGCCGCAGCGCCCCGCGGTCAACCGCATCGTCTACGACGCGGTCGCGGCGCTCGGCGGCTCGATCTCGGCCGAGCACGGGCTCGGGCAGCTCAAGCGCGAGGAGGTCCGCAGCCACAAGGACCCGCTCGAGCTCGAGCTGATGCGCGCGCTCAAGCGCGCCCTCGATCCGCAAGGGCTGATGAACCCCGGCAAGGTGGTCTAGGAAAAATCGGTACGATCGTACCGATTTTGTGCCCTCCGCCCCTCTGTTCTAACGCCCCACCCTGGAAAGCAAGAGGGGCTCGCGCCGCCCGCCGGGCCCGTGGATGTCTCCGCTGATGTGCCCGTCTTGCACCTTTCCGCTAAACCGGCCTTCGCTCAGCTGCCACGAGATGCTCGCGCCCGAGAGCCTGGCGTCCCGCGCCCCCTCGACGTCGATCTGCTGGTAGTTCTGCTCGATGCGCACTTCGCGCCCGCCGCCGCGCCACACGCCGCGCACCTCGGCGGGCACCACCCACAGGAAGAGCCGGCTCTGCGGCCCCTGGCCGGGATGCGGCGCGCGGATGCGCAAGGTCTCGGTGCGGTCGGGCGGCCAGCCCGCCATGCCGAAGGCATGCGCGACGATGCGCGTGCCGGGCGCGAGCTCCGCGAGCAGCCGCGGCTGCAGCTTGCCGATCAGGCCGGGCAGGAGATAGAGCGTCACCACGCTCGCCGGCGAGAGGTCCGCGGCGAGCACGTCGCCCTGCACGAACGAGACGCGCTCGGCGACGCCCGCCAGCCGCGCGTTGCGCCGCGCCTGCTCCACCAGGGCGCGGTCGAGCTCGACGCCGATGCCGCGCGCGCCGAAGCGGCGCGCCGCGGCGATGACGATGCGCCCGTCACCCGAGCCGAGGTCCATCACCACGTCGGCGGCGCCGGTGCCGGCGAGCTCGAGCATGCGCTCCACCACCTCGTCGGGGGTGGTGATGAAAGGCGGGCGGAGCTCTGCATCATCTGCCGATGCATTGCTCGCAATCAACGACAACATGAAGAAGAACTTCCTCACGGCAGCAAGCCGGCGATGCGACGCTGCGCCTCGGCGCTCGACCAGTCGAGGATGCCGAAGTGGCGGATGCGCACCTCGCCCTCGGGCCCGAGCACGAACGTGGCGGGCAGGATGCGCGCGCCCCAGGCCTTGGTCGTGCTGCCGTCGCCGTCGAGCAGGACCGTGAAGCCGTAGGGCATGCCCTCCATGAAGTTCGCGGCAACGCGGCGGCCCTCGGCGACGTTGACCGCCAGCACGACGAACGGCTTGCCGGCGAGCGCCTGGCGCAGGCGCTGGAGGCCCGGCATCTCCTCGCGGCAGGGCGCGCACCAGGTGGCCCAGAAGTTCACCAGCACCACCTTGCCGCGGTAGTCGGCGAGGCGGTGCGTCTCGCCTTCGAGGTCCTCGAGCTCGAAGGGGGGCGCAGGCTGCGCCCCGGCCCGGCCTGCAAGCAGCAGTCCGCCTGCAACAAAGAAGAAGAGAAGCCAGCGTCTCATGACGGGCGGCCATGCTAGCATCGGATGCGCTGGCGCAAGCAAACGCCGCTGCCCCTTTCTCCCTGCCGTGACCCGCATTCTTTCCCTGCTCCTGCCGTTGCTGCTTTCCATAGCGCCCGGCGCCCACGCCCAACAGGTGCTGCGCGTCTCCGCCATACCGGATGAGTCGCCGACCGAGCTGCTGCGCAAGTTCAAGCCCCTCGGCGCCTACCTGGAGCGCGAGCTGGGGCTGAAGGTGCGCTGGACGCCCGTCAACGACTACCCGGCGGTGGTGGAAGGGCTCGCCGGGAAAAAGATCGATCTCGCCTGGCTCGGCGGGTTCACCTTCGTGCAGGTCCGGCATCGCACCGGCAACGCCATCCCGATCGCGCAGCGGGCCGAGGACGCGAAGTTCACCAGCCGCTTCATCGTTCCGGCCTCGAGCAGCGCGCGCACCTTGCGCGACCTTAAGGGCCGTACCTTCGTCTTCGGCTCGCCCTCCTCGACCTCCGGTCACCTGATGCCGCGCTTCTTCCTCCTCGGGGAGGGCATCGATCCGGACCGCGACTTCTCGCGCATCGCGTTTTCCGGCGCGCACGACGCAACCGTCGCGTTCGTCGCCTCGGGCAGGGCGCAGGCCGGCGCGCTCAACGCCTCGGTCTACGACAAGCTGGTGGAAAAAGGCGATGCCAACGCAAAGGCGGTGCGCGTGCTCGCCACCACGCCGCCGTACTACGACTACAACTGGACCGTCCGCGGCGACCTCGATGCCGGGCTGGTGAGCAGGCTGACCGCCGCGTTCCTCAAGCTCGACCCGGCCAATCCCGCGCACCGGGAGATCATGGACCTGCAGCGCGCCTCCCGTTTCATTCCGACGCGGCCGGAGAACTACAAGGGCATCGAGGAGGCCGCGCGCGCCGCCGGCCTGCTCAACTGAGCGCGGGTTTCCTCTGAGGCTCCTCTGCGAGGCGGTGCGCGTGGTGATGCCCGGCGGGCGCGCAGCGCTCGCCGGCGTGTCGCTCGAGGTCGCGCATGGCGAGCGGCTCGCCGTCATCGGGCCCTCGGGCGCCGGCAAGACGACCCTGCTGCGCCTCCTCGGGACGGCGCTGCGGCCGAGCGCCGGCAGAGTCGAGATCGACAGCGCGGACCCGTGGCGGCAGCCGCGGGGGCTTCTGCAACGCCTGCGCAGCCGCATCGGCACGATTCACCAGGCGCCGCCGCTGCCGCCGCGCCAGCGGGTCGTCACCGCGGTGCTTGCCGGCCGCCTCGGACAATGGGGCCTGTGGCGCTCGCTCGGTTCGCTCGTCTATCCGCGGGACATCGCCGGCGCGCTCGAGGTGCTTGCCCGCCTCGACCTGGCGGACCGCGTGTTCGACCGCTGCGACCGCCTTTCCGGCGGCCAGCTGCAGCGTGTCGGAGTGGCGCGGGTGCTCTACCAGCGCCCTGACCTGCTGCTCGCCGACGAGCCGGTATCCTCCCTCGACCCGCAGCTCGCGGACCAGGCGGTGGGCGTCCTGAACGAAGAGGCTCGCGAGCGCAACGCGACGCTCGTGGCAAGCCTGCATGCGGTCGACCTGGCGCTGCGCTGGTTCCCGCGCGTCGTCGGCCTGCGCGCCGGCGCGGTGCTGTTCGATCTGCCGCCGGTGCGCGTCTCCGACGGCATGCTGCGCGAGCTCTACGGCGCCGAGTCCCCCGGCATCCCGACGCAGGACTATCTGCCGGTGGCGCTGCCCGAGGGCCTGGCGCGCGAGAAGCGCGGCAGGCAGCCGCTCTGCCGGTGAGTCGCGCGGGCGCGCTGCCGCGCGATCCCGCCCTGCGCGCCCGGATCGGGCTGGCGGTGGCGGCGCTCGCCCTGCTATGGCCGGCGATCGAGATCGCCGAGTTCGACCCGTCCAAGCTGCTCGAGCCGGGCAACCTCGGCACGATGGCGAAGTTCCTCGGCACTTTCTTTCCGATGGCGCTGTCGGCCGACTTCATCGCGCTGGTGGCCCGCTCGACGCTGGAGACGCTGGCGCTCGCCACCGCCGGCGTCGCGCTCGCCATAGCGCTCGGGCTGCCGCTCGCCGTCCTGGTGAGCGAAAGCCTCTCCGTCTCGCGCATCGGGCCGGCGCGCCGCGCCTGGCTGGGCCCGGTGCTGCGCGGTCCGGTGCGCGCGCTGCTGATCTTCATGCGCTCCGTGCCCGAGATCGTCTGGGCGCTGCTCTTCGTGCGCGCCGTCGGCCTGGGCCCGGCCGCCGGCATCCTCGCCATCGCCATCAACTACGCCGGAATGCTGGGCAAGGTGTATTTCGAGATCTTCGAGTCGGGGGACACGCGCCCGGCGCGCGCCATCCTCGAGTCCGGCGGCGGGCGGACCTGCGCCTTCCTCTACGGCATCCTGCCGGCCTCGCTGCACGAGGTGGTCTCCTATTCGGTCTACCGCTGGGAATGCGCCATCCGCGCCTCGGTGGTGATGGGGTTCGTGGGCGCGGGCGGGCTGGGGCAGCAGATGGAGCTCTCCATGCGCATGCTCGCCGGCGGCGAGGTCTCGACCATGCTCCTCGCCTTCCTCCTGCTCGTGCTTTTCGCCGACCTGATCAGCGCCCTGCTGCGCAGGCTGCTCCTGTGAGCGGCGCGCCGTTCGTCTGGACGCCCTGGGCGGTGCTGCTCGGCTTCGCGCTCGCCGTCGGCGCGAGCTTCGCCTACCTCGGCGTGGACGTTGCGCAGATCTTCGGCGGCGAGAGCGTGCGCGCCATGCTCGCTTTCGCGAGCGGCTTCTTCCCGCCCGACACGACGCCGGCGCTGCTCGCCCGCGTCGCGCGCGGATCGCTCGAGACGCTCGCCATCTCGGCGCTCGGCACGGCGCTCGCCGCCTTTGCCGGCGCGCTTTTCGCCCTCCCCGCCGCCGGGCGCTGGGGCGCGTGGCTGCGCCCGCCCGCGCGCCTGCTGCTCAACGTCCTGCGCTCCATCCCGGAGCTCGTCTGGGCGGCGTTCATGGTCCTCGCCGCCGGCCTGGGGCCGTTCGCAGGCGCGCTGGCGCTGGCGGCGCACACGACGGGAGTGCTGGGACGCCTGTTCGCGGAAACCCTGGAGAACGCGCCGCCCGAGCCCGGGCACGCGCTGCGCTACTCGGGCAGCGGCCCCGGCGCGGCTTTCCTGTACGGCACGCTGCCTCTCGTGCTGCCGCAGCTCGTCTCGTACGCGCTGTACCGCTGGGAATACAACATCCGCATGGCGGCGGTGCTGGGCTTCGTCGGCGCCGGCGGGCTCGGACAGCTGCTCTACGTATCGCTGTCGGTGTTCAAGACGCACGAGGCGGCGACCGTGCTGCTCGCCATGATTCTCATCGTCACTGCGGTCGATGTGCTGAGCGCCCTGCTGCGCCGGTTCATGGGCTGACGCTCTCGGGCTACTCGGCCTCGAGTTCTATAATGCACGCGACATGCACAAGACCTGGCTGGAGGTCGCCCTGAACGGTGCATGGGGCAAGGACCTCCAGCCGCAGATCCCGGTCCGCGTCGAGGAGATCGTCGCCGAGGGCCTGGCCTGCGCCGCCGAGGGGGCGGCGATCGTGCACGTGCACGCCTACGACGAGGCGAGCGGGCGCCAGCGCGACGACGCCGAGCTCTACGCGCGCATCATCGAGGGCATCCGCAGCCGCGCCGACTGCATCGTCTATCCCACCATCCCGGTCAGCGGCGAAGGCATCAGCGCGGCGGAGCGCTTCCGCGCCGTCGAAGGCCTCGCGCGCCGCGGCCTGCTCGAGTGGGCCGTGGTCGATCCGGGCTCGGTCAATCTCGACAGCTTCGTCTATGTGAATCCCGACGATCATGTGCGCCACGGCCTGGCGCTGGCGGCGCGGCACGGGTTTCATCCGAGCTACGCCATCTACGAGCCCGGCTTCGTGCGCCTGGGCGCGGCGCGCGCGCGCGAGACGGCGGCCCTGCCGCAGCCCGTTTACCGCTTCATGTTCTCCGACCACCTGCCGTTCGGCTTTCCGCCGCAGCGCTACGCGCTCGACGCGTACCTCGGGCTGCTCGGCGAGGAGGCGCCCGGCGCGCCGTGGATGGTGGCGGGGCTCGCGGTGGACGTGCTGCCGCTCGTGCCGGCGGCGATCGAGCGGCGCGGCCACGTGCGCGTCGGCCTCGAGGACGCGCCGCTCGGCTCCGGGCGCTCGAACGTGCAATGGACGCGCGAGGCGCGGCACGTTATCGAGGCCGCCGGCGGCCGGCTCGCGTCATCCGCGGAGGTGCGTGCGGCGTTAAGCAGATCGCGATGAACCTCGACGACTTCATGGCCGCGCTGCCGGGCGGCGACCTGTGGGTGTTCGGCTACGGCTCGCTCATCTGGTCGCCCTGCTTCACCTACAAGGCAAGGCGGCTCGCGCGGGTGCACGGCTACCACCGGGCGCTGTGCATCCTTTCCACGCGCTACCGCGGCACGCGGCGGCGCCCCGGGCTGGTGGTCGGCCTCTGCCCGGGCGGCTCCTGCTGGGGCATGGCCTACCGCATCGAGGCGGACCACGTGCGCCGCACCCTGCACCGGCTGTGGAGCCGCGAGATGAACCGCCGCGTCTACGAGCCGCGGTTGGTCCCGGTGCGGCTCGGCGCCCGGCAAAGCGTGCGGGCGCTGGCCTTCATCGCCGACACCGAGCATCCCGCCTGCGTGCGCGAGCTCGACCTGCACGGCCGCGCGCGCCTGGTGGCGCAGGGCATCGGCCAGCGCGGGCCCTGCGTCGACTACATCCGCAACACGCTCGAGCACATGCACGAGATGGGCGTGCGCGACCCGCACCTCGAGCGCGTGCTCGACGCCGCGCTCGCGCTACGCGAGGCCGGCCAGGGCTGAGCGCATGCGCTCGAGCGCGGCCGCGAGGCGGCTGCGCTGCGTGCCGAAGTTGAGCCGCACGAACCCCGGGGCGCCGAACTGCGCGCCGGGGGATAAGGCCACTCCGTGCGCCAGGAAGAGCTCAAAAGCTTCTTTGACGGAAGAACAGTCGATCCACGCCAGATAAGTCGCCTCGGGCCGCGCCGCCGGCAGTGGCAGGCTTTCCATGAGGAAATCCCGGGCCTTTCTCAAGTACTCGGCCTGCGCGGCGAGCCAGGCGTCCCCGTCGTGGTAGGCGGCGAGGGTCGCGGCGTAGCCGAACACCGAGGGCGAGGGCAGCAGGTGCGCGCGCATCTCGGCGGCGAAGGCCTCGCGCAGCCCCGGATCCTCGGCGACCGCCCAGGCGCAGCCCGCCGCCGGGAAGTTGAACGCCTTGTTGGCCGACATGAGCGTCACCGTGCGGCGCGATACCTCCGGCGCGAGCGAGGCGATCGGCACGTGGCGCAGGCCGGGCTCGAGGACGAGGTCGCAATGGATCTCGTCGGAGACGATGGTCATGGCGCCGGTGAGCGCCGCCAGCCGCTCGAGCTCCGCGCGCCCGAACACCGTGCCGCCGGGGTTCTGCGGATTGCACAGAAAGAAGGTATTCGCAGTCGAGACCCTGCGGATTTCGTCGAGATCGAATACCCACCTTCCCGCGTCGAGAATCAAGGGCATCGCGGTGTAACGGCGAGAGGCGAGCTCGACGGCGCGCTTGAAGTGCTGGTAGACGGGCACCGGGATGAGGGCGTGGCCGCCGGCCGGCACGAGGCGCCGCGCCGCGAGGTGCAGGCCGGGCACCACCCCGGGCAGGAAGACGATCCAGGAGGGCTCGATGCGCCAGCCGTAGCGCCCGGCGCAGCGCTCGACGATCGCCTGCCGCAGCTCTTCGGGGGCGACGCTGTAGCCGAACACCCCGTGCTGCACTCTTTCCTGCAAGGCGCCGAGGACCGCAGGCGCGGTGCGGAAGTCGGTGTCGGCGACCCACAAGGGCAGGACGTCCGGGCCGTAGCGGTCCCAGCGCAGGCTCCAGGTGCCCGCGCGGTCCACCGGCGCATCGAAATCAAAGCTCATGCATGAAAAATAACGCCGGGCGGAGCCCGGCGTTGAATGACAGGCGGTTTGTTACTTCTTCGGATTCGACAGCTCGTCTTTTTCCAGGCTGTCTCCCGCGCTCTCCTCCTCCTCTTGCCCTTCCTCCGACTCGTCCTCGAGCGCCTCGCGCAGCGCCGCGCCGTAGCCGCTCGGGTCTTCCAGCATATGGGCGCTGTCGTCGACCTCCTCGGTCTTGATCGCGCGCGAGATTTCCTGCAGCTCGGTCGGCAGCCAGACCGCGATGGCCGGGAAGATCACGATCAGGGCGATGGCGATGACCTGCAGGCCCATGAACTCGAACATGCCCTTGTAGATGGTGAGCAGCGACCATTCCTTCACCACCTGC
Source organism: Betaproteobacteria bacterium (assembly GCA_052387375.1). Lineage (GTDB taxonomy): Bacteria > Pseudomonadota > Gammaproteobacteria > Burkholderiales > SG8-39 > SCGC-AG-212-J23. The sequence goes on along the minus strand of JBQTJF010000286.1, from coordinate 3,822 downwards.
TTCAGGTAATAGGCCGACATGGCCACCGGCGGCGAAAGGTAGGCGGTCTGCAGCGTCACGGCGACGACGGTGCCGAACCAGACCATCATCATGTCGGGCGCGATGCCGAGGGACGCGGACAGCGCCGGCTTCAGCCCCTCCATCACCGGGTAGAAGATGGGCAGGAATACCAGGATCACCGCCGGCCACTCGAACGGCCAGCCGAGCAGGAAGATCATCACCAGCACCATCACCAGCATCAGCACCGCCGGGAAAGGCAGGCCGAGCAGCGCGTCGGTGATCCAGTTCGCCGTGCCCATGCGCGCGAAGACCGCGCCGAAGATGTTGGAGGTCACCGCGAGCAGCAGCACCATGCTCGAAGTGGCGGTAGAGCTCAGCACGGCGCGCTTGAGGCCGGCCCAGGTGAGCTTGCGATAGGCCGCGGCGAGGATGAGCGCCCCGAGCGAGCCGATGCCGGACGCTTCGGTGGGTGTCGCGAGGCCGGCGAGGATGGAGCCGAGCGTGGCGGCGATCAGCCCCAACAGGGGCACGACGCCGAGCACGACCTCCTTCAGCATCAGCGGCAGGCTCTGCACGCGCTCTTCCTTCGGCACCGGCGGGCCCAGCTCGGGATTCAGCATGCTGCGGCCGAGGAGGTAGATGAAATAGATGCCGGCGAGCAGGAAGCCGGGCCCGAAAGCCGCGGCATACAGGTCGGCGACCGAGACGCCGAGCACCGGCCCCATGACGATCAGCATCACCGAGGGCGGGATGAGGATGCCGAGCGTGCCGCCGGCGGTGATGGCGCCGGCGGCGAGCCTGCCGTCGTAGCCGGTCTTGATCATGATCGGCGAGGCCATGATGCCGAGCACGGTGACCGCGGCGCCGACGATGCCGGTCGCCATGGCGAACACCGCCGAGGTGACGATCACCACCAGGAACAGCGCCCCGCGCACCGGCGCGAGGATCATGCGGAAGGCCGAGAACAACCGCTCCATCAGCCCGGCCTGCTCGGTGATGAAGCCCATGAAGATGAACAGCGGCACCGCGGCGAGCAGCGACTCCTTCATCATGCCGATGGTCTGGAAGTAGGCGAGGCTGAACACCACCTCGCCCAGCCCGAAGTAGCCGAAGGTGAGCGCGAGGAACAGCAGCGTGAACGAGATCGGGAAGCCGATGAAGATGGCGAAGATCATCACCACCAGCATCACCATGCCGAGGAGCGTGATGCCGGTCATACTTCCATCTTCTCCTTGTGCTCGAGCTCGAGGCCGGTGCGCGCCGCCCACACGCTCTTGATGGTCTCGGACACGCCCTGCACCAGCAGCAGGAAGCAGGCGAGCGGCACCACCATCTTGAACGGCCACAGGATCGGCCGCCACGGCGTCTGCTCGGAGAGCTCGTTGATGGTGAAGGCGTACCAGCCCTCGTCCCAGCTGACGATCAGGAAGATGAAGATCGAGGGGAAGAAGAAGACGATGTAGGCGGTCGAGTCGATCACGCCCTTGGTGCGGATCGACCACTTCTCGAAGAAGAAGTCGGTGCGGATGTGCGCGCCCTTGTGCAGGGCATAGGCGGCGCCGAGCATGAAGATCGTCCCGTACAGCATGTAGGTGAGGTCGAACGACCAGATGGTCGGCGCGTTGAAGCCGTAGCGCGCGAACACTTCCCAGGAGACGATCACCACCAGCGGCAGGTGCAGCCAGGCCACCCAGGTGCCGGTGGTGTCGGTGAACTTGTCGATGACGCGGACCGTCTTGATGAGGCCCGCGAACGGCTCAGGCATGCCTTCCTACCCCTGAATTGAAACGGGGGCGGTGGCCCGCCCCCGTCCGGGACTACCCGGTTACTTCTTCTTCCCTGCGGCGCGAGCGGCCTTCTCCGGCCAGTAGTAGTTCGCGGCGAAGGAGTACGGCGGGAACATGAAGCGCTTCGCCGGCACGACGTACGAGGCGTAGCTGCGCTGCGAGTCGTGCACCTTCTTGAAGAACGGGCTCTTCGCGGCCTCTTCGGCGGCGAGCTTGTCCCAGGTCTGGAGGAACGCGATCAGCACGTCGGGCGGGGTGCGCAGGATGCGCACGCCGTGCTTCTCCTGCAGCTCCTTCAGCGCGTCGGCGTTCTGCCGCTGCCACTTCGCCCACCAGATGAGGAAGGTGTCGTTGGCCGCGACCTTGATCATCTCCTGGTGCTCGGGCTTGAGCGACTTCCACACGTCGCCGTTGATGAGCAGCTCGCCGATGGTCACGTTCTCGTGCATGCCCGGGGTGTAGTGGTACTTCCACACGTTCTGGAAGCCCAGGCGCAGGTCCTCGACGCCGCCGACCCACTCGGCGCAGTCGATGACGCCGCGCTGCGCGGAGGGGATGATCTCGCCGCCCGGCATGTTGACCGTCTGCATGCCCATCTTCTGCCACACCTCGGCGGCCATGCCGGTCTGCCGGCACTTCATGCCCTTGAAGTCGGCGAGGTTCTTGATCGGCCGCTTGAACCAGCCGAAGGCCTGCGGGCCGGCGGGCAGGATCGGGATCACCTGGACGTTGAGCTTGAGCTCCTTCTGGTAGAAGTCGTTGTACAGGTCGAGCCCGCCGCCGTGGTGCAGCCAGCCCATGGCGTCGATGTAGTCCATGCCGAAGGTGCCGCCGGGGCCGCCGGTGAACAGGATCGACACTTTGTTCTTGCCGGTCCAGTAGCCCGCCCAGGCGTGCGAGCCGTCGAGCACCTTCTTGTGCGTGGCGTCGAGCACTTCGAACGCCGGCACCACCTGGCCCGCGGGCATGGCGTCGATCTTCAGGCTGCCGCCCGACATCTTCTGGATGCGGTCGACGAAGTGCAGGAAGTTCTCGTACAGCGTCAGGCTCGCAGGCCAGGTCGCTTGCATCTTCAGGCTGGTCTGCGCGTGCACGCTGCCGGCGAACGCGGCGGCGCACGCCAGCGCGGCTACCGAACGAATGGACTGCCTCATGACTACCCCTCCTCCTCGTAAAAGTGGTTTCGCAAGGCGAAAGGCAGACTACACGCTGCCTATGGCCGGGTCAACCAACGAAAGGAGCGGCCGCGGCCGCCCCCTTGACGCGTGCACTGCCGGCCGGTCACTTGGCTTTCGCCTTCGCGGCGGGCTTGCGCTGCTCCGGGAAATAGTAGTTCGCGGCGAACGAGTACGGCGGGAACATGAAGCGCTTCGCCGGTACCACCTTCGCCGCGTACGCGCGCTGCGAGTCGAGCACCTTCTTGAAGAAGGGGCTCTTCGCCGCTTCCTCCTTGGCCATCTCGTCCCAGGTCTTGAGGAACGCGATCAGGATCTCCGGCGGCGTGCGCAGCATCTGCGTGCCGTGCTTGGTGCGCATCTCGTCGATCGCGTCGGCGTTCTGCCGCTGCCAGCGGATGCCCCAGCGCACGAAAGTCTCGAAGGTCGCCGAGCGCACCGCTTCGCGCTGCTGCGGCGCGAGGCCCTGCCACACGTCGGTGTTGATGATCAGCTCGAGCATCGAGTTGGTCTCGTGCATGCCCGGGGTGTAGTGGTACTTCCACACCTGCGGCAGGCCGAGGCGCAGGTCCTCGATGCCGCCCACCCACTCGGCGCAGTCGATCACGCCGCGCTGCGCCGAGGGCACGATCTCGCCGCCGGGCATGTTGACGGTCTGCTGCCCCATGCGCTGGTAGATCTCGTTGACGATGCCGGTCTGGCGGCACTTCATGCCCTTGAAGTCGGCGAGGCCCTTGATCGGCCGCTTGAACCAGCCGAGCGCCTGCGGGCTCGAGCCGCCGATCGGCCAGCCGATGACGTTGAGCTTCAGCACGTCGCGGTAGAACTCCTGATAGAGCTCGTCGCCGCCGCCCTCGTAC
>JBQTJF010000285.1:0-2372 GCA_052387375.1 Betaproteobacteria bacterium | reverse complement strand
CAAAAACCAACCCCCCGCTCCCCCCGACTGGATCGGGGGTCACGCCCCCTTGTCAGGGGGCCGAATCATTCTTCGCGCAGTTCCTTCCTATAGCGCTTGCCGCGCTCGATGTAGCCGGCGGCGATGGCGAGCAGCCCGTCCTGCTGCTCCTTGCTGAGCTGGCGCACGACGCGGCCCGGCGAGCCCACCACCAGCACGCCGTCGGGGACCTCCTTGCCCTCGGGGACCAGCGTGTTGGCGCCGATCAGCGTGCCCTTGCCGATCTTCGCGCCGTTCAGGATGACGCTGTTGATGCCGATCAGGCTGCCGTCGCCGACCGTGCTGCCGTGCAGCATGGCCTTGTGGCCGACGCTCACCATCCGCCCCAGCGTCATCGGGTAGCCGGGATCGACGTGCAGCACCGAGGCGTCCTGGATGTTGCAGCCCTCGCCGACGGTGATGCGGTCGTTCTCGGCGCGCATCACCACCTTGAACCACACGCTCACGTCGGCGTGCAGCGTGATGGCGCCGACCAGCGTCGCGTCGTGGGCGATGTAATGGTGCTCGCCGAGCAGCGCGACGCGCCGCTCGCCGATGGAGAAGATGGGCATGCGGCTATCATAATGCAGTGAAGGTCATCGTCCTGCAGTGAAGGTCCTCGTCCTAGGGGCCGGCGTGGTGGGGGTGACGGCGGCCTGGTATCTCGCCGACGCCGGTCACGAGGTGAGCGTGCTGGAGCGCCGCGCCGAGCCCGGCCTCGAGACCTCCTTCGCCAACGGCGGCCAGATCTCCGCGAGCCACGCCGAGCCGTGGGCCAAGCCCTCGGTGATCCCGAAGATGCTGCGCTGGCTGGGGCGCGATGACGCGCCGCTGCTTTTCCGCCCGCGCGCCGATTGGGCGCAGTGGGGCTGGGGCCTGCGCTTCCTGCGCGAGTGCCTGCCCGGGCGCTTCGAGCGCCATTCGCTCGCGCTCGCCAGCCTCGCCGCATACAGCCGCGACTCGCTGCGCGCGCTGCGCAGCCGCACCGGCATCCGTTACGACGAGCTCTCGCGCGGCATCCTGCACTTCGCCACCAGCCAGCAGGACTTCGAGGCCATCGCGCGCCACACCGAGGCGATGCGCCCGCTCGGCGTCGCGCGCGAGGTGAAGAGCGCGGCGGAGTGCCTGGCGCTCGAGCCGGCGCTCGCCTACTCCGAGGATCGCGTCGTCGGCGGCGCCTACGCGCCGCAGGACGAGTCGGGCGACGCCTACCGCTTCACGCGCGAGCTCGCCGCGCTGGCGGCGAAGAACGGCGTCGCCTTCCGCCACAACGTGACGATCGAGGCGCTCGAGCCGGCCGGGGATTTCGTCGCCGCGGTGCGCGCGCAGGACGGCGAGCGCTTCACGGCCGATGCCTACGTCGTCTCGCTCGGCAGCTACAGCCCGCTGCTGCTGCGGCCGCTCGGCATCCGCATTCCGGTCTATCCGCTCAAGGGCTACTCGGTGACGCTGCCGCTCGGCCCCGCCGAGGCGGCTGCCGCGCCGAGCGTCAGCCTGACCGACGAGGCGTTCAAGCTGGTGATCTCGCGGCTCGGCGAGCGGCTGCGCGTCGCCGGCACCGCCGAGCTGGCGGGCTACGACACCTCGGTGAACGAGGCACGCTGCGCGGCGATCCTGCGCCGCGTGCGCCAGCTCTTCCCGCAGCTCGGCGCCGTCAGCGTCGTGGAGAACTGGGCCGGCCTGCGCCCGGCGACGCCGACCAACCTGCCGGTCATCGGGCGCGCGCGGCTGCGCAACCTCTACCTCAACACCGGCCACGGCACGCTGGGCTGGACGCTCGCCTGCGGCTCGGGCCGGGCGCTCGCCGACCGCGTCGCCGGGCGCCGCCCCGAAGTGGCCTTCGACTTCCTTGCGTAAGAGCGAGTCGCTGTTCTTCCCGGTGCGCGGCCTGCGCGATCACGTGCGCCGCTGGCCGCGCGAAGGCGCGCCGAAGATGGTGCTGCTGCACGGCTGGATGGACGTGTCGGCCTCGTTCCAGTTTCTCGTCGATGCGCTGCACGGCGAATGGGACGTCTACGCGCCGGACTGGCGCGGCTACGGGCTCACCGAGTGGGGCAAGGCCGACTGCTACTGGTTTCCGGATTACATCGCCGACCTGGATGAATTGCTTCTGCGAATTGAGCCTTCCCTCCCTGTGAATCTTGTCGGCCACAGCCTGGGGGGCAACGTGGCGGCGCTGTATGCAGGAATCCGTCCGCAGCGGTTCAGGTGACTTGTGAACCTGGAGGGCTTCGGCATGCCGCCGACGCGCCCGGAGGACGCGCCGCGGCGCTACGCGCGCTGGCTCGACGAGCTGCGCGAGCGCCCGGGCCTGCGGCCCTATAGGGATTTCGACGAGCTGGCGCAACGGCTGA
>JBQTJF010000284.1:0-1803 GCA_052387375.1 Betaproteobacteria bacterium | reverse complement strand
GGCCGGCGGTCGCCCATTGATTTCGCCTGGAACGCGGTGTCTACCGCCGCACCTCGCCGAGACAGTCGTCCAACGCGTCCTCCCAGGCCGGGAGCCGGATGCCGAAATCGGCTGCCAGTTTTTCGTTGCTGAGAACCGAGTAGGTGGGGCGCGTGGCGGGCGTCGGGTATTCGGCGGTGGTGATCGCCTTGACCGGGACCTTGCGGCACAGGCCCAGCGCGGCGCCGCGTTCGACGATGCGTTCGGCGAAGGCCTGCCAAGAGCAGTGGCCGGAGCCGGTGACGTGGTAAACGCCGGGAAAAAAGGGGTCAGATCCATTATTGGCCGGAAAAATGGATCTGACCCCTTTTTCCAAGACGTTCACCATCTGCACCGTCGCCTCGGCCAGCGAGCGCGCCCAGGTCGGCGAGCCGATCTGGTCGGCGACGACGCGCAGCTCGTCGCGCTCTTTGGCGAGCCGCAACATCGTCAGCACGAAGTTCTTGCCGCGCGAGGCGTAGACCCAGGCCGTGCGCAGGATCAGGTGCCGGCAGCCGCTGGCCTGGATCGCGTGCTCGCCGGCGAGTTTGCTGCGGCCGTACGCCGACATCGGATTGGGCGGATCGCCTTCGCGATACGGCGTGCGCTTGGCACCGTCGAACACGTAGTCGGTCGAATAGTGGACCAGCAGCGCGCCGAGCTTCGCGGCTTCGGCGGCGAGCAGCGCGGGCGCTTCGACGTTGAGCGTCGCGGCAAGCGCTTCCTCTTTTTCGGCGGCGTCCACAGCGGTGTAGGCGGCGGCGTTGAGGATGACCTGCGGCCGCACCGTGCGGACCGCGTCGCGGATCTGCCGGGGGCGCGTAAGGTCGACCTGGTCGAGCGTCGGCGCGGTCAACTCGGCGGCGGGCTCGAGCAGGCGCTTCAGCTCGCTCCCGACCTGGCCGTCGCGGCCAAGCAGCAGGATTTTCAAGAGCCCTCTCCCCGTAACGACTGGCGACTCCCGCAAGCGGGAGAGGGGAACGAGGCGGCTACTTGGCCCGGCGCGCCGCGTCCAGAGCGATCCCGACGAACAGGATCACCTGGGACAGGATAAGCAACCCGACGAGCCAGTCCGCCATCACAGTTCTCTCATTGAACGAATGCGTGTCTCGATACGCCGGTGCAACAACAGCATACCAGCACTGGTAATTCCGATTGCTAAGACCGCCATCGCCAGCAAATGTGCGGGCACAGTGCCTGAGTTCAAAGCGACCCATCCCACCAGGCTGATATCGCTAACGATGACGATGCCGAGCCAGAGCTTGAGGTAACCGATCTCCTCGCGCGCGACGTCGAGCTTGGCCATTGCCACCCTTCTTCTTGTTCTTTGGTCGAACCATAGCCATTCTGCGGCCGGCGCACAAATTCAGGGGAAGCGCCCTCTCCCCTATCCCCTCTCCCGCAAGCGGGAGAGGGGAAATGTGTCAGGGGAAAACCTCCGCATCCCGCAGCCGCGCCCCCACCCGATCCTTCGCCGACAAGACCGGCTCCTTCATGCCCGCCGGCAGCGGCCAGGCGATCGCGAGGTCCGGGTCGTTCCAGACGATGCAGCGCTCGTGCTCGGGTGCGTAGAAGTCGGTGGTCTTGTAGAGAAACTCGGCGTGCTCGGACAGCACGAGATAGCCGTGGCCGAACCCCGCCGGCACCCAGAGCTGGTGCTTGTTCGCGGCCGACAGGTGCGCGCCGGCCCAGCGCCCGAAGGTCGGGCTTGAGCGGCGCAGGTCCACGGCGACGTCGAACACCTCGCCGAGCGTCACGCGCACCAGCTTTCCCTGCGGCTGGCGG
>JBQTJF010000283.1:0-14596 GCA_052387375.1 Betaproteobacteria bacterium | reverse complement strand
TCATCGATCGAGCGGGGTCAGACCCCGAATTCGCTCCTGTCTTCGGAATTCGGGGTCTGACCCCGATTTACCCTACCTGGAAATCCTTAGACTGCGCCTGCGTTCGCCGTAGAGTTTCTGCCAGCTCCAGTCGCCGATAAACCGCGACTCGTAGTCCGCTCGGGCGCACTCGCCCATCTGGCGCATCTTCTCGGGGAAGGCCTCCGCCCAGGCGAGCCGGCGCGCGAGATCGCTCGCCGAGCCCGGCTCGAAGAGCAGGCCGTTGCGGCCGGGCTCGACCAGCTCGGCGAGCGCGCCGAGGCGGCTCGCGATCACCGGCAGCGCGTTGGCGAAGGCCTCGACCAGCGGCCGCGGCGTCGCCTCGTAGGCGAGGCTGGGCAGCACGAGGTAGGCGGCGCCGCGCATGCGCTCATGCACTTCCGCCGGGCCGACGCGGCCGATGACGCGCACGCGCGGCTGGCCGCGCAGGCGCGGCTCCTCGGGCCCGGCGCCGATCACGTCGAGCCGCGCGCCCGGGTAGAGCTCGACCGCCTCGAGCAGGGTGCCGACGCCGCTCTCGGCGTCGAGCCGCCCGACGAACAGGCCGCCCGAGCGCGCGCGGCGCTCGAGGATCACCGCGACTCCCCGCCGGGGCGCCAGCGCCGCGTGCGGTACGCGATCTTCGGCACGCGCCGCGGCTTCGCCTGCGGCTCGTAAACGGCGACGCGCACCTCGCGCTGCTCGGGGGCCGCGGGCTGCTTGTGCGCCCGCTGCGGCTCCTGCCTGGGCTGCTGCTCCTGCTGCTCGGGCCCCTTCGCGCCGCGGCCGCGCAGGCGGCCCGAGGCGTAGAGGTAGCCGGCGGCGGTTGCGGCGGCACTCATGGTTGTCTTACCTCTCCTTGCGGTCCGTTCTTCGCGCCCGGCATCCACGCCGAGCGCTCTGCGATGAGTTTGCGATACGCCGCGGCGAGCGCCTCGTCGTCGTCCATGCGCCGGACGGCGTTGCAGCGGCTGAGCAGCGCGCCGAGCAGCCAGGCGAGCGTGAGCGCGCCGATGACGCGCCGCGGACCAGCGGTTCGGTCTCGAGGTTCACTTCGCCAGCGCGAAGAGCAGCGGCAGCGGCAGGAAAGCCGGTAGCAGAATCAGCAGGACGAACAGATGCAGATAGGCGCTTCTCAGCCGCTCGCGGCGCAATCGGTAGTTCATTTTCGTGCTTCCCTAAGAGCCCCGGGACGAAAGAGCGTTGCAAGCGCCGTACCACCGTCGCGGTTGCCTTTCGCGACAAGCACTTAGGCCGTGTCGGGAGTTCCCGCGCGTCGGGGCTGACTGACCACGTCAGCTTGGGGCGGAGCGAGCCGCCTGTTTCTAAAGGGGTTTCCCGGTCGCCGCGGCGCGACGTCGACGGGCCACTAACCGTGTAATTGCTTCCACCATCGCCGCGTGGCTGGCGCCGCCCTGGCCGGCGACGTTCCCGCCACGCGCTGCGGCGCGAGCAGCTTTGCCGCCACGTGGCCCTGGTCGTGCAGCATGACCACGAAGGCGTCGAAGCCCGGCGCTGGATGAGCGTGTCGGCGCCGATCGGTGATCGAGATGGGCGGCGCGCGCGTCGGCTCGAGCGACTCGCGCATCACCGAGACCGCGGTGCGCGGGCCGTGGCAGACCTGGCGGCGCTACATGCAAGTATGAGCAAGAAATCGGGGTCAGGGCCCGATCTCCAGGTCCGCCTGCGGGTCGAAGATCTCCATTCGCGCTATGCCCAGGCGCTCGACGCCGACAGGCTCGAGGCGTGGCCGGGCTTCTTCACCAAGGGCGGCACCTACCGCGTCACCACCGCCGAGAACGAGGCGCGCGGCCTGCCCCTGCCCGTCCTCTACGCCGAGGGCCGCGCCATGCTGCGCGACCGCGTCGCCTCGCTGCGCCACGCCAACGTCTACGAGCCGCAGCGCTACCGGCACATCGCTTCGTCTTTTCTGCTTGAACAGCTTTCCCGGAACGAACTGCAATCGGTTTCCAACTTCCTCGTCGTGCGCATCATGCAGGACGGCGAGAGCCTGCTCTTCGCGAGCGGCCGCTACCTCGACCGCATCGTGCTCTCGCCCGAGCCGCTATACGCCGAGCGCGTGGTGGTCTGCGACCCGCGGCGCTTCGACACGCTGCTCGCCATCCCGCTCTAGGTTTCGCCCGTTATCGTTTTGTCCACTGCGTCGCCGGGCTGCGCCGCGAGGGGCTATGTCTGGGGCGGGAAGCGGAGTAGATTGGCGCGCGAGTGACGGCCTCAGGGGGGAGTCCGGGCGGTGCAACCAGAGCTTGACGCTGCGCGCGCGGCATACGATCCCGGGCGCGATCGCGTGAAGGTCTCGCCGTTGGCGGCCTGGCTCGCCAACCCGCCGCGCTGGTTGCTGTGGTTCCTGCGCAACTGCTTGCCGATCCTGCGCGTGCCGTTCGCGAACTTCGCCGGCGTGTTCCGCTACGACGACGTCGCCGAGGTGCTCACGCAGCACCAGGTGTTCAAGGTGCCTTTCGGGGAGGAGATCGCGCGCCTCAACGACGGCGTCCGGCCGGGCAAGAAAGGCACCCCGTTCATCCTCGGCATCGACGACGAGCGCGAGCACCTGGAGCAGCTTCGCCAGGTCGCGAAGATGTTCCCGCGCGAGGACGTCCCCGCGCACGTGGCGCGCATCTCGAGCGAGCATGCGCGCGCCAGGATCGCCGCTGCGGCGCAGGGCAGGATGGACGCCATCCCGGAGCTCATCACCGCCGTGCCGCTCGAGGTCTGCCGCCGGTACTACGGCATCGATGTCCCGGCCGCGGACGGGCAGCGCTTCGCCTACGCGACGATCGACGTCAGCGGCCACCTGTTCGGCCCGCCGCCGATCGAGCCCAAGGCCGCCATCGACGTCGCCGCCAACTACGTGCGCGCCGTCGTCGATGCCGCCATCCAGCGCGAGGCCGGCCATCCGAGCGGCGCGCAAACCGTGCTCGCGCGCATGGTCGCGGACGGGCTGGAGCGAAAGCTGGTGCGCTCGTTCCTGATCGGCATGATCGTCGGCTTCGTGCCGACCAACACCATGGCCGGCGGGCACATCCTCGAGGTGCTGCTGCGCCGGCCGAAGTTCCTCGCCGCGGCGCGCCAGGCGGCGGCAGCCGGCGACGGCGATCTGCTCGGCCGCTGCCTGTTCGAGGCGATGCGCTTCAGGCCCCTCAACCCCGGGCCGTTCCGCGTCTGCAGCGCCGACTACACGCTGGCGGCCGACACGTGGCGGGCGAAGACCATCCGCAAGGGGGCCCGGGTGCTCGCCTCGACCATGTCGGCGATGTTCGACTCCCGCCACCTCGCGCGGCCGCGGCGCTTCGATCCGCGCCGCCCCGCCTCCGACTGCATGCTGTTCGGCTTCGGCATGCACTGGTGCGCCGGCTTCTTCATCGCCCAGGCGCAGATCGTCGAGACCTTCCGGCCGCTCGTGCTGCAGCCGCAGCTGCAGCGCGCGGGGAAGCTGCGGCGGCGCGGCCTGTTTCCCGACCACCTGCCGGTCCGCTGGAAGGCGCAGCCCTGATGACGCACGCTTTCATCAACGTCGTCATCCCCTTCGACGCGGCGCATTCCGGCGCGGTGGACGAGGCGATCCGCGCCTGCACCGACCCGGCGCAGGGCAACCGGCCGGCGCAGGCCTTGCGCAAAGCGCTGGATGACACCGGCATCGTGCATTTCATGAGCGTCACGGTGGTGCGGCCGCTGACCCCGCCGGAGCTCGAGGACGGGCGGCCGCTGCCGCCGGGAAGCGTGTCGCACCTCGTGATCGAGCTTTCGGCCGACGGCGGCAGCGCCAGGGTGCTCGACATGCTGGCGGGGGAGCCGCGCATCGGCGACGCGCTGCGCACGATCCTGCAGGCCGCGCACGTGCACTTCGACCCCGATCGACTGGGCAACCATCTGCACGCGCACGACCGCAGGATCGGCGCGCATTGGGGCGCCGAGGCGCTCGGCCAGGTCTTCACCGGCTCGCCCGGCATGAGCGTGCGGCGCATCCTCGAGGAAGAGAAGCTGGCGGCGGCGGTGGCGACGCACATCGACAAGGCGCAACGGAATCCGCGCTGGCACAGGGCTTCGGCGCGCGAGCGCCTGGAGCACGTGCGCAGCCGGCTGTGGCTGGAGGGCTGGAAACGGGCCTTCGTGCCCGAGGCGGCGCAGTGCCTTGCCGGCGACCCGCGCAACGCCTGGCGCCCGGACCTCACGGCGCGCAACCCGCAGCTGTGGAAGGCGGCGGGCGAGATCTTCCACACCCTGCTCTGGCCGCTTTACCTGCCCCTCGCCGCGCTCGCCGCTGCCCTGGTCATGCTCGCCGGCTGGGTCGACGGCATCGCGATCTTCCTCTTCGCGCTCGCCCTCGCGGCGGCGTGGCTCGTGTGGCGGCTGCGCCGCATGGAGAAGACCGACCCGGTCGAGGACAGGACGCCGCGCGAGGACCACGTCGAGCGGCTGATGCGGCTCGAGAACTTCAGCGCGCAGAACCACCTCGCCTCGGTGTCGCGGCTGAAGCCCGGCTGGCTGCGGCGGCTCGCGCTGCGCTTGGCCTTCATCGTCGTCGGCACCGGGCGCTTCGTCGGCGCGCCGGGGCATCTCGGCAAGAACGGCGTCATCCACTTCGCGCGCTGGATGCGGCTGCCGGACACCGACCAGCTGCTGTTCTGGTCCAACTACGACAACACCTGGGATTCGTACGTCGGCGACTTCATCGCCGACGCGCCCGCGGGCGTCACCGCGATCTGGAGCAACTGCGTCGGCTTCCCGCGCACGCGCGGCCTCTACAGCGAGGGCGCGGCGAACCGCGACCGTCTGGTGCGCTGGGCGCGGCGCCAGCAGCACCCGAGCACGCTCTGGTACTCGGCGTATCCCGACCTGACCGCCGACCGCATCCGCATCAACGCGGCGATCCGCCAGGGCATCGCCTCCGCGGCCTCCGACGCCGACGTGCGCGACTGGTTCGCGCTGTGCTTCGGCTCGCGCCCGCGGCCGGCGGACGCGCTGCAGATCTCGCAGGTCCCGACGCTCGCCTTCGGCGGGCTGAAGGGCCTGCTTGCCGCGGAAGCGCGCGTCGTCGCCTTTCTGCGGGGCCCGGGCGAATGCCGCGCCTGGCTCGCGGCGGTGGCGGAGAACTCGTCGTACGGCGAAGCGCTGCCGGGACAGACCTCGGCCGTCGTCGTTGCCCTGTCGGCGACCGGCCTGAAGAACCTGGGCGTTCCGCAGGAGGCCATGCGCACCTTCCCGGTGGCGTTCCAGCAGGGCATGCGCCAGCCGTGGCGGGCGCGGGCGCTGGGAGACGAGGGAATCAACGCGCCCGAGCGATGGGAATGGGGCGGCGCCAGCGCCCGGCCCGCCCACGCCATGCTGCTGCTCTACGGCCAGGACGAGGCGGCGCTCGCGCCGCTGCGCCAGCGCCTGGTGAGCGAGCCGGAGCGCCACGGCGTCATCCGCACGCACGCCGTGCCGCTGCTGCCGCTCCTCGACAAGCAGGACGCCAGGGACTGCCATGAGGAGCGCTTCCAGCGCGAGCCCTTCGGCTTCGCCGACGGCGTCTCGCAGCCGGTGATCCGCGGCACGACGCGCTCGCGCACGCACCGCAACCCGGACGACCTCGTCGCCCCCGGCGAGCTGGTGCTGGGCTATCCCGACAACCTCGAGCGCATCCCGCCCTCGCCGTCGATCCCCGACTGCTACGATCCCCGCCACGTCCTCCCCGACGCGGGCGTCGAGCTCGATCCGGGCAAGCGGCCGCCGGAGTTCTCGCGCTACGAGGGAACCGGCGCGCGCGACCTGGGCGCGAACGGCACCTTCCTCGTGGTGCGGCAGCTCGAGCAGCACGTCGACGCCTTCGAGCGCTGGCTCGAGCGCACGCTGCGGCAGCTCGAGGCCGACGGAATAGCCGCCATCGCCGCAAGCGACGGCAAGAGCACCGTGATCGAATGGGCCAGCGCGGCGCAGAACCAGGCGGCGGCCGTGCCGCTGCCGCGGCCGCGCAAGCACATGCTGCCCACGAACTGGCAGGACGGCGCGGTGCGCGAGAGCATCAAGTCCGCCATCGCCGCGAAGCTGGTCGGCCGGTGGAAGGACGGCACCTCCATGGTGCGCTATCCGCTCGCGCCCGGCAGCAGCCAGGAGCCGCCCGCCCGGCCTGACAACGACTTCCGCCTCGGCGCCGAGGATCCGCGCGGCCTCGGTTGCCCGTTCGGCGCCCATATCCGGCGCGCCAACCCGCGCGACACGCGCTTCCCGGGCACGCCGGAGGAGATCGCCACCACCAACCGGCACCGCATCCTGCGCGTCGGCCGCGTCTACGGCAGGCGCGAGCGCCCGGACCCGCAGGACGCGAAGAAAAAGTGCAAACTGGACGGCAGCCCGAAGGGGCTGCTATTCATGTGTCTCAACGCCGACATCGAGCGGCAGTTCGAGTTCGTGCAGAAGACCTGGCTGCTCAACCGCAACCTGCACGGCCTGCAGGACGAGCCCGACCCGTTTCTCGCGCGCGGCAGGCGCCACTTCTCTTTCCCCACCGCCACTGGCGTGGTGCGCCTCGAGATCGACGAGGATTTCGTCACGGTCAGGGGCGGCGGGTACTTCTTCGTCCCGGGACGCACCGTGCTCCAGTACCTCGCGCAGCCGGGGCCGTGACCTTGCAAGTTCGCAAGTGGCTCGAGGAGAACGGCCTCGGCAGCTACGGCGATCTCTTCGAGGCCAACCAGATCGACGCCGACGCGCTCGGAGCGCTGACCGACGCGCACCTCAAGGAGCTCGGCATCCCGATCGGGCCGCGCGTCAAGCTGCTGCGCGCGCTCGCCCGGCTGCCGGCGCAGGAGCACGGCGGCGCCGCGCAGGCCGAGCGCCGGCAGCTCACCGTGATGTTCGCCGATCTGGTCGGCTCGACGGCGCTCTCCGGCCGGCTCGACCCCGAGGACCTGCGCAAGGTCATCCGTTCCTACCAGGGCGTGGTGGCGGCCGAGGTGGCGCGCTACGAAGGCCACCTCGCGCAGTACCTCGGCGACGGCGCGCTCGCCTACTTCGGCTACCCGGCGGCGCACGAGGACGACGCCGAGCGCGCGGTGCGCGCCGCGCTCGCCATCCTCGAGACGGTCGCCGGCCTGCGCGCCCCCGGCGGCGAGCCGCTCGCGGCGCGCATCGGCGTGGCCACCGGCCTGGTGGTGGTCGGCGACCTGCTCGGCGAGCACGGCGCGCGCGAGCGCGCGGTGGTCGGCGAGACCCCGAACCTGGCCGCGCGCCTGCAGGGGCTCGCCGCGCCCGGGCAGGCGGTGGTGAGCGAGCGCACGCGCGCGCTGCTCGGCGGGCTCTTCGAGCTGCGCAACCTCGGCCCGCGCCAGCTCAAGGGCATCGCCGAGCCGGTCGTCGCCTACTCGGTGGTGCGCCCGCGCGCGGTCGAGAGCCGCTTCGAGGCCCATCGCGACGGGCGCGTCGCGGCGATGGTCGGGCGCGATCACGAGCTGGCCCTGCTCCTGCAGGCATGGCGCAAGGCGTGCGCGGGCGCCGGCCACCTGCTGCTGCTCACCGGCGAAGCGGGCATCGGCAAGTCGCGCATCGTGCGCGCGCTGCAGGACGCGCTCGCCGCCGAGCCGCACGTGCGCAACCACTACCAGTGCTCGCCCTATCACGCCGACAGCGCGCTGTTCCCCGTGGTGCAGCAGATCGTGCTCGCCGCCGGCATCGGCCCGGGCGACAGCGTCGACGAGAAGCTCGACCGCCTGGAGGCGCTTTTCGGGCGCAGCCTGCGCGGCGGCGCGGGCGACCTCGCCCTGCTGGCGGCGCTGCTCGACCTCGACGGCGCGCCTCGCTACGGGCCGCTGCGGCTGACGCCGCGCGAGCAGCGCGCCGGCACCTTCCGCGCGCTCATCGAGCCGCTCCTCGAGGCGGCGCGCCGGCAGCCGATGCTGCTGGTGGTCGAGGACGCGCACTGGATCGACCCGACCACCCTGGAGCTGCTCGAGCTCTGCGTCGAGCGCGTCGCGGCGAGCCGGGTGCTCATCCTGGTGACCGCCCGCCCGCACTTCGAGCACGCCTTCGGCGGCGACAACGCGACGCGCCTCGCGCTCGGCCGCCTGTCGCGCTCGCAGGCGGCCGCCATCGCCGCCCGCGTGGCGCGCGGCAAGTCGCTGCCGGCGGAGCTGGTCGAGGCGATCGTGGCGAAGACCGACGGGGTGCCGCTGTTCGTCGAGGAGTTCACCAAGACCGCGCTCGAGTCGGGCTCGCTGCGCGAGACGGCCGACGCGTTCGTCCTCGAGGGGCCGCTCGAGAGCATGACGGTGCCGAGCTCGCTGCGCGACAGCCTGATGGCGCGGCTCGACCGGCTGCAGCCGGTCAAGGAGCTGGCGCAGACCGCCGCCTGCGTCGGCCGCGAGTTCTCCCATGCCCTGCTGGCGGCGCTCTCGCCGCTGCCGCCCGCGGCCCTGCAGGACGCGCTCGAGCGGCTGATCGAAGCGGAGCTGATCTTTCGCAAGGGCGCGGCGCAAGCCGGGCGCTACAGCTTCAAGCACGCGCTGGTGCGCGACGCCGCCTACGAGGGCCTGCTCAGGGAGAAGCGCCAGCACGTCCATGCGCGGCTGGTGGCCGCGCTCGAGGCGGTTCCCGGCACGCCGCCAGAGCTGATCGCGCAGCACGCGAGCCGCGCCGGGCTCGCCGAAAAGGCGATCGACTACTGGCAGAAGGCGGCCGCCGAAGCGATGGCGCGCCCCGCCTACAAGGAGGCGATCGCGCACCTCGAGCAGGCGCTCGCCCTCGCCGAGGGGCTCGGCGACGAGCGCCCCTGGCGCGAGCGCCGCCTGCTGCTGCTGCTCACGCTCGGCCAGGCGTCGATCCCGCTGCGCGGCTACAGCCATCCCGAGACGGTGGCGGCGTTCCGTCGCGCCGAGCGGCTGGTCGAGGCGATGCCGGGCGCGCCGCACCGCTTCCCGATCTCCTACGCGGTCTGGGTCGCGCTCTACGTGCGCGCCGAGCTGGACAGGGCGCTCGAGACGGCGCAGCGCATGGTCGAGCAGGCCGAGCGCGACGCCAGCCCCGGGCACCTGCTCACGGCGCTGCGCTCGCTCGCCATGTCGCAGATGATCACCGGCGCGCCCGGGCTCGCGCGGCGCAGCTTCGAGCGGGCGGCGCAGCTCTCGGCGGCCTCGCCGCCGCGCTCGCGCGAGCAGCGCATCGCCACCGCCGACCGCTTCGCCAACGACCCCGACATCGGCACGCGGGTGCACTTCGCCTACACGCTGTGGTGCCTGGGCGAGATCGGCGCCGGCCTGCGCCAGCTCGCCGAAGCGCTCGCCGAGGCGCGCGCCCTCGGCCACGCGCACAGCCTCTCGCATGCGCTGTCCTACGGCTCGATGCTGCTGGCGCTGTCGGGGCGCGTCGAGGAGGCGGCGGCGCTCAACCGCGAAGGCCGCGACCTCGCCGGCCGCCACGAGTTCGACATGCAGAAGGGCTACGGCCTGCTCGTCAGCGCCTTCGTGCTTTCGCTGCGCGAGGACCTCGCCGCCTCGGCCTCGCGCATGCAGGGCGGCTTCGAGCGGCTGGCGCGGGCGCACGCCGGCACCACGCTGTCGATCTTCCATGCGGCGCAGGCGCGTACGCTGGCGGCGCTCGGGCGCTGGCAGGAAGCCGAGCGCGAGGCCGAGGCCGTGCGCGCGGAGCTGCGCTCGGGCTCCGAGCGCTTTTACTGGCCGGAGTGCCGGCGCCTGCTCGGCGACTACCTGCGCCTGCGCCATGGCGGCGGCGCCGCCGCCGTCGAGTCGGCGTATGCGGACGCCCTCGCCCAGGCGCGCGCGCAGGGGGCGAAGACCTGGCAGCTCAACGCCGGCGTCAGCCTCGCCGGCCTGTGGCGCGAGCGCGGCGAGCCGCGCCGGGCGCGCGAGCTGCTCGCGCCGCTGCGCGCGGCGATCGCCGAGGCGCGCGAGCTGCCCGCCGCCAGGCAGGCCGACGCCCTGCTCGCCAGTTTGGTCGAGTGAGCAGCATCCGCCTGTGGTCGGAGCCGCCGCATCGCCCGGGGCTCGCGGTGGTGCGCCCCGGGACGCTCGACGACACGTCGTGGCTGCGGCCGCAGGCGCATATCTGGACGCGCATCGCGCAGCGCTGGTTCGCCTTCCCCGAGGGCGTGCCGAGATATGAGACGCAGGCCGATTTTCGCGAGCTGCTCGAGCTGGGGAAAGGCATCCGATGAGCGACGACCTGGAAGAGCTGAACCGGCACTACGTGCGCTCGGTGCAGGAGTCCGACGTCGGCTGGTTCGAGGCGCACCTCGCGCCGGACTTCCTCAACTCCAACCCCGACGGCTCGCTCGTCGACCGCGCCGGCTTCCTGGCGCAGATCGCGCGGCCGGCGGGGGTGAAGGACCTCGAGTGCCGCGACGTGCGCATCCGCCGCATGGGCGAGTTCGCCATCATCCACGCCACCACCAGCTACCTGAAGGGCGACGGCCAGCCCGGCAAGGGACGCTACACCGACATCTGGGCGAAGCAGGACGGACGCTGGCTGTGCGTCGCCGCGCATGTCACTCGTGGCTAGGCCGGCTGCGAAAGCGACCGGCGCATCGGCGCTCGCCGGGATCGTTCGCGACGGCCTCAACCGCTACAACCGCGAGCGCTCGCATCCCATTCGCTATCGGCGCCTGGTGCTCTCGGTGCGCGAGGGCAAGCGGATCGTCGGCGGCCTGGTCGGCGACTTCGCGTGGAACTCGGCCTACGTCGGCATGCCGGCATGCTGTGGGTGGACGAGGCCGCGCGCGGGAAAGGTTTCGGCACGAAGCTGATGCGGGAAGCCGAGCGGCGGGCGCGCAAGCGCGGCTGCGCGCTTATCTGGCTCAACACCTTCTCGTTCCAGGCGCCGCGGTCCTACGAGAAGCTCGGCTGCCGCCGCTTCGCCCGCCTGAAGGGCACCCCGAGGGGAGAAGTGCGCACCTTCTACGTCAAGAGGCCTGCCGCCGCGCGAGCCTGAGCTCGAGGTGGCGGCGCACGTCGGGCCACTCGTGCGCGAGGATGCTGTACAGCACCGTGTCGCGCACCGTGCCGTCGCGCCGCGGCCAGTGGTGGCGGACGACGCCGTCCTTCTTCGCGCCGAGCGCCTCGATGGCGCGCTGCGAGTTGAAGTTGAAGTTGTCGGTGCGCAGGCCGACGACCTTGCAGCCCAGCCCGTCGAAGGCGTGCTCGAGCAGGAGCAGCTTGCAGGCGGTGTTGACGTGGCTCTTCTGCCAGCGCCTGGCGTACCAGGTCCAGCCGATCTCGACGCGGTCGACGCTGGCGATGATGTCGTGGTAGCGCGTCGAGCCGACGACGGCGCCGCTGGAGAGCTCGCGCACCGCCCAGGGCAGCATGTGCCCCGCCTCCTGCCCGGCGAGCGCGCCGGAGATGTAGGCGTGCGTCTGCTCCGGCTCGGGCACGCTGGTGAACCAGAGCTCCCAGAGCCTGCCGTCGGCGGCGGCGGCGGCGAGGCCGTCGTGGTGCTCGCGGGACAAAGGCTCGAGGCGTACGCCGTGACCTTCGAGAACGGCGGGCTCGGGGTGGATCATGCGCGCTATGATAAGGGCATGAAACCGGTGAAGGACGACGCGCCGCTCTACGAGGTCGAGCGCCGCGCCGAGCACGCCGCGCGGCCCGGCTTCCGCACCACCGAGCTGCAGATCTCGCCGAAACAGAAGGTGCCCTGGCACTACCACAGCAACGTGCAGGACACCTTCTACGTGCTCGCCGGCAGCCTGCGCATCTTCCTGCAGCACCCCAAGGAAGAAGTGCGCCTGCGGCCCGGCGAGACCTACGCCGTGCCGCCGCGCCGCCCGCACCTCGTCGCGAACGGCGGCGAGTCCTCGGCAACCTTTCTCGTGCTGCAAGGCATCGGCGAGTACGACTTCGTGCCCCTCCTCCCGAAGAAGCCGTAACCCGGCGATAATTTGCCGGACGGATGGATAAAGAGAAGGTCAAGCTCGCGGTCGACCACGTATTCCGCGACATGGCGGGCGCCATGAGCGCCGGCATGGCGTTCGTCGGCACGCGCACGGGACTCTTCCGCGCCATGCAGGGCAAGGGGCCGATGAGCGCCGGCGAGGTGGCGAAGGCGGCGCAGCTGCAGCCGCGCTACGTCGAGGAGTGGCTCAAGGGGATGGCGAGTGCAGGTTATTTGCTTTTTGAGAACGGGAAGTTCTCGCTCCCCGACGAATATGCCTATTTCCTCGCCTCCGACGGCAGCGACCACTTCGTCGGCGGCATGTGGGAGATGGTGCCGGCGCTGATGCAGGTGGCGCCGAGGGTCGCCGAGTCGTTCCGCCAGGGCGGCGGCGTGCGCTTCGAGGAGTTCGGGCCGCAGTGCGTCGAGGCGCTCGATCTCATCAACCGCGGCCAGTACGAGGCGCGCTTCGCCGGCTACTGGCTCTCGGCGCTGCCCGAGGTGGTGGAGCGGCTCAGGAGCGGCGGGCGCGCGCTCGACGTCGGCTGCGGCTCCGGGCGCGTCTGCATCGCGCTGAAGAAGGCCTTTCCCAAGGCCGAGGTGGTCGGCATCGATCCCGACGCCGCGTCGATCCGCCGGGCGAAAGCGGCGGCGCCCGCCGGCATCCGCTTCGAGGCGAAGACCACGCGCGAGCTGGAGCGCGGCGCGGGCTTCGACCTCGTCAGCATCTGCGACTGCATCCACGACCTCGCCGAGCCGGTCGAGACGCTGCGCGAGATCCGCGCGCTGCTCAGGCCCGACGGCACGCTCTTCATCGTCGAGCCCAGGGCCGCCGATCGCGTCGAGGACAACCGCAATCCCGTCGCCACCATGTTCTACGGCTTCAGCATCTTCCACTGCATGACGCAGTCGCTCGCGCGCGGCGGCCCGGGGCTGGGCACCTGCCTCGGCCCCGCCGGCACCGAGCGCCTCGCGCGCGAGGCGGGCTTCACGCAGTTCAAGCGCCTCGACCTGAAAAGCCAGACCAACCTTTTCTACGCCGCCAAACCCTAAATGAGCACCGTCTCTCCCGCCACCGTCTCCGAGCTCGCGCCGACCGGCAAGCTGCGCATCGGCCTCAACTACGCCAATTTCCTGCTGGTCCTCAAGGACGCCCCCGACGGCAGCCCGCAGGGCATCGCCCCCGACCTCGGCCGCGAGCTCGCCTCGCGCCTCGGCGTGAAGCCGGAGTTCGTCAAGTTCGACGGCGCCGGCAAGCTCGCCGACGGCGTGAAGAAGGGCATGTGGGACGTGGCCTTCCTCGGCAACGAGCCGCAGCGCGCCGGCGAGATCGCCTTCACCCCGGCGTACCTCGAGATCCCGGTCACCTACCTCGTGCCCGCGGGCTCGGCGCTGAGGAGCTTCGCCGACGTCGACAAGGCCGGCGTGCGCATCGCCGTCGCCGACCAGAGCGCCTACCACCTCTTCCTGACGCGCCACCTGAAGGCCGCCGAGCTGGTGGCCGCCGACGGCATCGACGGCTCCTACAAGATGTTCGTCGACCTCAAGCTCGAGGCGCTCGCCGGGCTGAAGCCGCGGCTCATCGCCGACATGGCGAAGCTGCCCGGCTCGCGCATCATCGACGGCCAGATCACCGCCGTGCAGCAGTCGATCGGCACGCCGAAGAGCCGCGAGACCGCGGCGCGCTACCTGAAGGAGTTCGTCGAGGACGTGAAGGCGAAGGGCCTCATCGGCGAGGCGATCAGCCGGCACAAGGTGAACGGGGTCGCCGTCGCGCCCAAGGCCTGAGCGGCCTTTTGCCGACCCCCCTGACAAGGGGGTCGTGAGCCCCCGATCCAGTCGGGGACGAGCGGGGGGTTTGCTTTACGGGCTGGAACAGGCGGCGCGCAAGGGCCAAATGGGTACGATCGTACCCATTACAAACCCACCCCCGGCTTGTTAGGCCGCAGACGCAAGATGATCTTCCCAGCCCGGGAAAACCAAGACCGCTGGATGACACTTGAGCGCTCGAGCGAGCACTTTGGCGCGTTCAACACCCAGCCGGACACGGTCGTTTTCGATGGCCGAGAGAGTTGCCTGCGGAATGCCTGTGCGCTCCGCGAGTTGGTTCTGGCTCAGGCCTTGCAATTCGCGAACGATGCGCACGGACTCTCCGACCGAGACAGTGATGCGCTTCTTCGCGGGGCGAAACTCTTTCATTTACGGTCTCCGATAGTCATGCGGGGTGATCGAGGCAACCTGAAATAGCTGCTGATCGGGCACCGTTCGGTAGATGACCCGCCACTGCAGCCCTAGGCGAGAAGACCGATGACCTTGCCACTTCCCGGACAGGGCTTCGTCGTTCAAACCCTTGATCCGGCGTAACCCGGGTGGTCCGGAGAGCATGGCAATGTCCTTCCACTTCTCGTACCGCTTGAGGATCTCCCGCGGCGCCGATGCGAGCTCCTTATCGACGCGACGGTGCTCCTCGATCCGCCACATGCCACATTGTGCCTATACCATATATGGCATGTCAAGGCGTGGAGGGGACTGCATTACGTCCGCAGCCACCGGCGCGCGCCCGCAGTGGGCCGATGCGCTGCTTGACATGCAGGTGTTTGCCTGCATATCATCCCCTCACGCACGAACGCAACGGATGGACGCCGACAAGGTTTTCAAGGCGCTGGGCGACCCGACGCGCAGAAAGCTGCTCGAC
>JBQTJF010000282.1:0-2789 GCA_052387375.1 Betaproteobacteria bacterium | reverse complement strand
CGCGTGTGTCATCCCTATCCTCTACGCCGCCTCGGCGTCATTACCTGAGGCAAGAGCCGGATGCGGGAAAGCCGCTCGTCCGGATCTGTGGAGGGGGTTATGGGTAACCATGATTCCTACTCCGACTTCTGGTTAAGACAAAGCCTGGACCACGGCGGCCGGGATGCACAGGTCCGCGTTGGCCGTGAGCTCGGCCGCGGCGAACGGGGTGGTGACCGCCAAGGTAAGCAATGCGAACGTAAGTAAGCGCTTCATCATTGTGTTCTTATTCGCAAATTGGGTGCCGGCAGCAGATTTCCAAGGGCAAACCGGCCGTCGCCGAGCAGCGCTTGCACAACTGCAGCGGTCGTCAGGAACGCAGGATATTCCCAGCCGCCGTTCTGCGCCGTGAACAGCCAGCCATTGCCCGCGTGCGCCCACGTGGCGCCGAGGAGCACTGGAATCAGCGCCGCCGAGACCCAGCGCGAATACACGCCCGCCAGGATCAGGGCGCCGCCGACGAGCTCAGCGAAAAAAGTGAAATAGGCCAGCGGCCCCGGAAGGCTGAGGGACTGGAAGAACTGGGCCGTGCCTGGCAGCGTGAACACGTAGTACTTCAGGAGCGCGTGGGCGATGAACATGGCGCCGAGCGCGACGCGCAGGACAAGTGCGGCATAAGGAGCGGTGCGGGAATCTATCATGTCACTTTCTCCTCTGAAGGAATTTTTCCGAGCCTTCCGGCGTGGTAGTCGCGGAAGGCTTGCTGAATTTCTTGAGCTGTATTCATGACGAACGGCCCGTAGCCGGCGAGCGGCTCGTCGATCGGCGCGCCGTTCATCACGAAGACGATGGCGTCGGACGCGGCGTCGATCAGGACTTCGTCGCCCTTGCGATCGAGCACCACGAGCTCGCCCTCGTTGGCGGCGTCGCCGTTGACCGTGGTCTTTCCCTGCACGATGTAAAGCGCGGCGCTGAAGCCGTCGCGCAGGTTGAGGCGAATATTGCGCTTTTCCCGTAAATGGACTTCAAGCAGATTCACGGGCGTGAAAGTCTGCGCAGGCCCCTTCACGCCGCCGAATTCGCCGGCGATGACGCGCACGGAATCGACCGAAGGAATATCCGAGGCGAGAAGCGTCTGATAGCGCGGCGCGGTCATCTTCGATTTCGCGGGCAGGTTCACCCAGAGCTGCAGCGCGTGAAAGCGCCCGCCGCGCCGGGTGAACTCGGCGCTGTGCATTTCCTTGTGCAGCAGCCCCGAGCCCGCGGTCATCCATTGCACGTCGCCCGTGCCGATGCGCCCGCCGTTGCCCGCGGTGTCCTCGTGATCGACTTCGCCGTCGAGCACCACGGTCACGGTCTCGAAGCCGCGATGCGGATGCCAGCCGACGCCGCGCGGCTTGTCGGCGGGTGCGAAATCGGCCGGGCCGGCATGATCGAGGAGCAGAAACGGGGAGAGCTCGGGATGGCGCTGGTAGTCGAGCACCGTGTGCACCGGGAAACCGTCGCCGACCCAGTGACCTTCGGACTGGCGATGAATGCTGAGAACGTTTTTCATGACTCGTACTATGGCTGTGCTTGATAACGGGATAAAGGTGACAAATTGCAAAGAATAATCCCGTGGGAAGAGATAATATTCAGTCCGTGGACCGCCTTAGCGCCATCCAGGTATTTGCCCAAGTCGTTGAATCGGGGAGCTTTGCCAAGGCGGCCGAACGGCTAGGGCTCTCCACCTCGGCCACCTCGAGGCAGGTGGCCGACCTGGAAGCGCATCTTCAAACGCGGCTCCTCAACCGCACCACCCGCCGCGTCAGCCTGACCGAGAGCGGCCAGGCGTTTTACGAGCGCGCCGTGCAACTCCTCGCCGACCTGGAAGAGGCGGAGCAGGAAGCCGCGCGCGCCGCGGTAGTGCCGCGCGGGACGATCCGGTTGACTACGTCGGTGAACTTCGGGGTGCGCCACCTCGCGCCGGCGATCGCCGAGTTCCTCGCCCAGCACGCCGAGGTGCGCTTCGACGTCTCGCTCGCCGATCGCATCGTCGATCTGGTGGAGGAGGGCTTCGACCTCGGCGTTCGCGTCGGCACCGCCGGTTCGGAGAACCTGGTGGCGCGCAAGCTCGGCGAGACGCGCCTCGTGCCTTGCGCCGCGCCCGCCTACCTGGCGGCGCATGGCGCGCCCGAGGTGCCCGAAGATCTCGAGCGGCATAATTGCTTCACGTACGAATACGTGACGCCGCGCAACCTGTGGCGCTTCCGTGATGCGTCGGGCCGCGAGCGCGCGGTGCGCATTTCGGGAACGCTGCACTCGAACAACGGCGATCTCCTCGCCGAGGCCGCCGCGCGCGGCGCCGGCATCGTGTTCGAGCCGGCGTTCATCGTCGGGCCGGAGGTGCGCGCCGGGCGCCTGGTGCCGCTCCTGCAGGAATTCACGCCGCCGCCGGTGCCGATCTACGCCGTCTATCCCAGCCGCAAGCACCTCTCGGCCAAGGTGCGACGCTTCGTCGAGTTCCTCGTGGAGCGCTTCGCCCAGGCGCAGGACTGGAGCGCCCCGTGATGCGGCTCGCACTTCTGGCATTGTTTTTACTGAATGCATCCCCCCTGCTGGCAGCAGACTGGGTCATCGCGTCGAAGGATGCGCGCGCCGAAGCGGGCGCGCGCTTCGAAATCGTCGTCCTCGCGCCGCCGCAGCAGTCGCTGCCGCAGGAGCTCACCGTGCGCATGGGCGTGGATGTCGCCGAAATCGCGCTCACCATGACGGCCACGGGTCCGGCGCAAGACAGCCGGCGCACCTACGCGGCGACCATGCCGATCTCG
>JBQTJF010000281.1:0-1526 GCA_052387375.1 Betaproteobacteria bacterium | reverse complement strand
GCTGGTGCTTCTGCAGCAGATGCTGGTCGCCCACCCGTCTTTGCAGGCAAACAGCCTGGAAGAGCTGATCCGGCTGGCAAAGCAGAATCCTGGAAAGATCAACTACGCTTCCTACGGTAGCGGCAGCCAGCCGCATCTCGCCGGCGAGATGCTCAAGCACAAGGCCGGCATCGACCTCGTGCACGTCCCGTACAAGGGCATCTCGCTCGCCGTGCCCGCGGTCATCGCCGGCGAGGTGCAGCTCACCTTCTCGGGCATCGCCACCGGCATGGGCCCGGTGAAGGCCGGGCGCATCAAGCCGATCGCCATCGGCGGCAAGGGCCGCTCGCCGCTCCTGCCGCAGGTGCCGACCTTCGCCGAGCTCGGCTACCCGGAGGTCGAGACGCACGCCTGGTTCGGCTTCTTCCTGCCGGCGGGCTCGCCGAAAGACGCGGTTTCAAGGATTCACGCTGATGTGAAACGCATTCTTGAAGAACCCGGGTTCCGGCAGAAGCAGCTCGTCGAGCGCGGCTACGAGCCGATCGGCAGCTCGCCTGAGGAGTTTTCTTCGTACATCAAGCGGGATGCGGAAAGCCGGGGCCGGGCCGTGAAGATCTCCGGCGCCAAGGCGGAATAGCACTGGAAACGATCTTCGTCGGGCCGGCGCCGCGCCTCGCCGTCTCCGTCGCCGGCAGCGGGCCGCTGGTGCTTTTCCTGCACGGCATCGGCGGGCATCGGCACCACTGGAACGCACAAGTGGAGTTCTTCTCGGAGAAGAACTACCAAGCGGCTGCATGGGACGCGCGCGGCTACGGCGACTCGGACGACTACGAGGGGCCGCTGCAGTTCGATCACTTCACCGGCGACGTGCTGCGCGTCGCCCAGCACCTCAAGGCGGCGAGGTTCCACCTCGTCGGCATCTCGATGGGCGGGCGCATCGCGCGCAACGTCGCCCTGCACCATCCCGGCTGGCTGCTCTCGCTCGCGCTCGCCGACACCAGCCCCGGCTTCGATGCGCTTTCCGCCGAGCAGGTGCGCCGCTTCATCTCGGAGCGCAGGTCGCGCACCGCGGAGTCGCTGTGGCGGCTGCTCGGGCCGAGCCCCCGGCAGGAGGCGTACGAGGCGCTGCTCGCCGGCTTCAAGGCGCTGCACCAGGAGTCCTACTTCAAGACCATCGAGGCCTCGGTGGCGCAGGACCGCGCCTCGCCGCTCGAGGCGATCCGCGTGCCGACGCTGGTCATCACCGGCGCGCACGACCAGGTCTATCCTCCCGCCATGGCGCACGACATCGCGCGGCGCATCCCCGGCGCGAAGCTGGTCGAGATCGGGGACGCGGGGCACATGACCAACCTCGAGCAGCCGGAGCGCTTCAACCGCGCCGTTCTGGATTTTCTTAAGGAGCACCACGCATGAGACATCTTGTGTCAACCTGTGGCGGCGATGAAGGCTGCGGCGCCGCGATGCAGGCGAGGTTGGTAGGGGGTTCTGGTGAACCAGGCGCGCCACAGCACGCGCACCCAAGCGCGGGCGAGGATGCGGATGGCGTG
>JBQTJF010000280.1:0-8972 GCA_052387375.1 Betaproteobacteria bacterium | reverse complement strand
TCTGCGATCTCTTCAACGCGCCAAAGCTGAAAGGCAGGATCGCCTTTCGCGGCGGCACCGCAATCAACAAGCTGCTGTTCCGGCGGCCGTTGCGCTACTCGGAGGATATCGACCTCGTGCAGGTCCGGCCTGAGCGGATCGGCCCGACCATTGACGCAGTGCGCGATGCGCTTGCATGGCTCGGAGACTGTGCGAGAAACCGTGCCGGCCATTCAACGCATCTGACCTTCCGCTTCGTCCCCGAAACGGCCCCCGATACGGAGCTGAATTTAAAGGTCGAAATCAACACGCGCGAGCACACCAATGTGCTGGGGCTCAAGACCTATCCGTTCGAGCTTGCAAACGGCTGGCACCAAGCACAAACCGATGTCGTGTCCTTCGAGCCGGAGGAGCTTTTCGCGACGAAGCTGCGCGCGCTTCTTCAGCGCCGGCAGGGCAGGGACCTGTTCGATCTACACGAAGGGCTCAAACAGCTTGGTCTTAACACCGGCAGGGTCATCGCGTGCTTTGAGCACTACCTTGAGGCCGAGGGACATCCGATTTCGCGCGCCGAAGCCGAGCCGCGGATGCTGGAGAAGCTGACCCGCAGCCTGACTGAAGATGTCGAACCGCTTTTGCCGGCCGGCGTGCGATTCCGCGAGGATGACGCGATAGAGGCATTTGGCAAAGTCTGGAAGGAACTCGTCGTCCGCATCAAGGGCGACGCTTGGAAGCTGACGGATAAAGTTGTCGAGGAGCTGCGGGAGAAGAAGTACCCGAAGCTCTTGAAGTGAAGCGAGTTCGGTGCGCTGCCGAGGCACTGGACGCGCTGCAGGCGCGCAGCACGGTTGGTCTTCTGATTGCCCGCTCCATGCGCGAACTTGTCCGTGCCACGGTATCCCACGAAGTCCCGGGAAATCCAAAAGCAAAATGGGGGTGGCGGTGGGGGTAGAGCGCGTGCGTGCTGCCAGCTTCCTATGCAATCAGTAGCTTAATTAGCTTCAGGCAGACTCACTCTCCGCCAGACCCTAGGTCGTGGGCCTGTCCAGGTCCCCGGTGCCGCCCTTCGGCAGCTCGAACTGGAAGCCTTGCGTATAGTGCGGGTGCTCGCCGCGCTTGTACGCGAGATACAGCTTCGTGTATTCGGCGCGCGCCTCTTCGACGCTGCGCCTGCCGGCGACGATGTCGTGCGCCAGGTTGATGGCGACGAAGTTCATCGAGGTGCCGCCGCAGCGGGCGGAAAGCTCGCCCTTGGTGCGCTCGGCCATGACGCTGCCGTCGTAGCGCGCCAGCTCGGAGAACTTCTCCACCGGCACCTGGTAGTCGATGAACTGCTCGAGGAGTCGGTGTGGTGCGCGGGAAAGTCGTGCGGCACCTCCTCGCGCGAGAGCACCGTGCGCTTCCAGCCGTCCTTGGTGCCGTGCCAGATGAGCTGCGACGCCGAGTACTCGTCGGGCGGCCCGTACTCCTGCATCAGCCGCCTGGCCGACTCCTGCGGCTCCTTCGGCCAGCGCTGGACGATGGCGGCGACGAACTCGGCGGACGTGCTTGCGGGGGCGGGCTTGAGCTGGGTTCCACGGCGCATGGGTCTCTCCTTCTCGAGGGGGATTACCGGAGCGCCGCAATGCGCATACCGGCAAAGGCGGTGTGGGAATGCCGCTTGCTCGGGAGAGGACATTTCCTCCGGGGGTTTTTGCCATGAGAGCTCCGTCCGCATTCACCATCGCCGCGATGGCGGCCGCCGCCACCTACCTGTTCGACCCGGACATGGGACGCCGGCGCCGCGCGCTGCTGCGCGACAAGGTCACCGGCAGGCTCAGCCACGCCGACGAGGCGGGGAGCGTCTTCGCGGTCGACCTGCGCAATCGCACCCAGGGCCTCCTGGCGCGCCTGCGCGGCCGATTCGCCCTGAGGGAGGTCGCGAACGAAGTGCTTGCCGAGCGGGTGCGGGCCAGGCTGGGACGTTTCCTGTCGCACCCGGGCGCGGTGGAGGTGAGCGCGAGCGGCGGCGTGGTGACGCTGCAAGGCCCGGTGCTCGAGCACGAGGTCGACCGCGCGCTGCGCGCGGTGAGCGCCGTGCCCGGCGTCAGGCAGGTGACCGACGCGCTCGAGCGGCACAAGCAGGCCGGCGACGTCTCGAGCCTGCAGGGCGGACGCAGGCGGATCCAGCGCGCCGACCTCATGCAGGAGCGCTGGGCGCTGGCGACGCGGGTGCTGGTCGGCGCGGGCGGCGCGACGCTTCTCGCCCTGGCGCGCCGCTCGCCGCTGTCGCTCGCCTTCAGCCTCGCCGGCGGCGCCATGCTGCTTCGCGCCGGCAGCAACATGCCCATCGCGCGCCTGCTCGGCCAGCGCGGCCCGTACATCGGCTACAAGAAGACCATCCACATCGGCGCGCCGGTGCAGCAGGTGTTCGCCTTCTGGCAGGACTTCGCGAACTTCCCCAAGTACATGCGCAACGTGCGCGCCGTGCGCCGCAACGCCGACGGCGGCTGGCACTGGGAAGTCGCCGGGCCGCTCGGCGCCACGGTGCAATGGGACGCCCACATGACGGCCTGCGTGCCCGACGAGCTGATCGCCTGGAGCACGGCGCCCGGCTCGCGGGTCCAGCACGCCGGGCTGGTGCACTTCCAGCGCGAGGGCGAGGGCACGCGCGTGCAGGTGGAGATGCGCTACAACCCGCCGGGCGCGGCGCTCGGCCACGTCGTTGCCTCGCTCTTCGGCGCTGACCCGCTCACCGAGATGGACGAGGACCTGATGCGGCTGAAGAGCTTCCTCGAGACCGGCAAGCCGGCCCGCGACGCCGCCCGCGCGGCGCCGTGAGCGAAACGCAGCGCATCGAGCTTCTGGTGCGCCGCGACGGCGTGCGCGAGGCGCGCGCATGGGTCGAGCGCACGCTGAAGCTCTACCGCGAGGCGATCGCCTCGCGCGGCAGCCACGCCGCGACCGGCGAGTACCGCCCGCGCTTCGAGCAGTCGGTCCGCGACTTCGAGGATTGGCTTCAAGGCAGCACGACCGGTCCGAGCATTCCGCCCAGCGAGAGCTCGGCGACCCGCCTGCGCGACAAGCCCGCCCACGCGCAGGAGGACGCCGACCAGGAGCCCCTTTAACGCCTGGCCGTCAACCGCCGAGCAGGCCGCCGGGCTCGAGGCAAGCGCCGTTCCAGGCGGCACGGGACTTGCGGCGCTCTTGCATCCGGGGGACCCGAGCCATGGCCGACCTGAGCGAAGCCCGCCGCCAGATGGTGGCGCACCAGATCCAGGAGCGCGGCGTGCGCTCGCCCGCGGTGGCGCGCGCGATGCGCGAGGTGCCGCGCGAGGAGTTCATGGGCGAGGCGATGCGCGAGTTCGCCTACGCCGACTCGCCGCTGCCGCACAACTCGCACCTGGGCGACGCGCGGCACACCGAGATGTCCTCGCGCGGCGAATACAACCTCGGGCAACTCTGCCGCGAGGCCTACGGCGCGGCGATGTACTCGCTGGGCTTCGGCACCGACAGCGGCACGGTCGCCGCCGCCGACGACTGGGACGGGCCGATGCGCATCAAGGAAGTGCGGCCCGCGCATGCGCAGAGCTACGAGCGCCAGTTCCACGACTCGGGGGTGGCGTCGCTTCTTTTTCCCTTGAAAAAGGAGCCGGAGCTCCTTGCACCGCGCCTGGAGCGCGCCATCGGCGTCATCTACCGGCCGCAGACCGAGCTCGCGAGCCACTACTTCCAGGCGGTCCTGCCGCGGCAGTTCGACGAGTACTGCTGGTTCGACCGCACGAGCGCCGTGCAGCCGCTCGACACCGGGCGGCTCGCGGGCATGCCCGAAACCTATCCCTTCGGACTCTGACATGGCAAAAGCTACTGCAGCCGATCTGCTGGTCGAGCGCCTGCGCGACTGGGGCGTGAGCGTCGTCTTCGGCATGCCCGGCGACGGCATCAACGGCATCATGGAGGCGCTGCGCCAGCGCCGCGACGAGGTCCGCTTCGTCCAGGTGCGCCACGAGGAATCGGCGGCGTTCATGGCCTGCGCCTACGCCAAGTTTACCGGCCGGCTGGGCGTGTGCCTCGCCACCTCCGGCCCGGGCGGCCTGCACCTGCTGAACGGCCTGTACGACGCCAAGCTCGACTGCCAGCCGGTGCTCGCCATCACCGGCCTGCAATACCACGACCTGATCGGCACCCACACGCAGCAGGACGTCGAGCTCGACAAGGTGTTCATGGACGTGGCCAAGTTCAACGCGCGCATCATGGGCCCGGCGCACGTGGAGAACGTGGTCGACGTCGCCTGCCGCACGGCGCTCTCCTACCGCGGCGTCGCGCACCTCACCTTCCCGGTCGACCTGCAGTCGGCGCCGGCGGCGCGCCAGGGCTCCGGGCGCAACGTGCCCTTCCACAGCTGGGAGGGCAGCGCGAAGAGCGCGCGGCTGCCGGCCGCCGCCGACCTGGAACGCGCGGCGGAGGTCCTCAACGCCGGCAGGAAGGTCGCCATCCTCGCCGGCCGCGGCGCGCTGCACGCCACCGACGAGCTGCTGCGCGTCGCCGAGCAGCTCGGCGCGCCGGTCGCCACCGCGCTCCTCGGCAAAGGCGCCATCCCCGACGCGAGCCAGTATGCCGTCGGCACCGTGGGCCTGCTCGGCACCGCGCCCTCGCAGGAGGCCCTCGAGCAGTGCGACACCCTGCTCATCGCCGGCAGCACCTTTCCGTACGTCGAGTACTACCCGAAGCCGGGAAACGCGCGCGCCGTGCAGATCGAGCTCGACCCGGTGCGCCTGGGCCTGCGCTACCCGATCGAGGTGGGCCTGGTCGGCGACAGCCGCGTCACGCTCGAGCAGCTCCTGCCGCTCCTGCGGCGCAATCCCGATCGCGCCTTCCTCGAGAAGGCGCAGCAGGGCATGGCGAAGTGGCGCGCGCTGATCGAGGAGCGCGGCACGCGGCGCGACACGCCGATGAAGCCGCAGGTGGTGGCCTGGGAGCTCGGCAAGCGCCTGCCGGAGAACGCCATCGTCGTCTCCGACTCGGGCACGGTCGCCTCGTGGTTCGCGCAGTACATGCCGGCGCGCCGCGGGCAGATGTTCTCGCTCTCGGGCACGCTCGCCTCGATGGCCGACGGCCTGCCCTACGCCATCGCGGCACAGATCGCCCACCCGCAGCGGCCCTGCTTCGCCTTCGTCGGCGACGGCGGCTTCTCCATGCTGATGGCGGAGCTCGCCACCTGCGTGAAGTACAAGCTGCCGGTGAAGGTCGTGGTCGTCAAGAACAACTCGCTGGGCATGATCAAGTGGGAGCAGATGGTGTTCCTCGGCCACCCCGAGTACGGCTGCGAGCTGCAGCCGATCGACTTCGCGGCCTTCGCGCGCGCCTGCGGCGCGCACGGCGTCACCATCGACGACCCGGCGCGCTGCGGCCACGCGCTCGACCAGGCGCTCGCCCTCGACGGGCCGGTGCTCATCGAGGCGGTGGTCGACCCGCACGAGCCGCCGCTGCCGCCGAAGATCACCCTCGAGCAGGCGAAGCACTTCGCGCAGGCCCTGGCGCGCGGCACGCCCAACCGCGAGAAGATCGCCCTGACCGTTCTCTCGGACAAAGTGCGCGAGCTCTTGTAGAGGACGTATGGACGAAGACCTGCAGCAGATGTCCGAGCAGCTCGCCGCAGAGGTGAAGCGGCTGCGCCACGCCATCCGCTCGCACCGGGACAGCGCCCTGCATGAGCTGTGCTGGCATCACCCGGCGCTTTGGGGCCTCCTGCCCGAGAGGACCGACCCGCTGCCGGTCGTGCCGAGCTGGCCGGAATTCCTGAGCAGGTCGCCGATGTAATAGGGCTTGGTGACGAAGTGGTCGAAGCCGGTCGTCAGGAACAGGCTCTTGTCCGACTCCCGCGTGTAGACGCCGGACACCGCGATCAGCAGCGGGCAGCGCCTGCCGTAGCGGCTGCACAGCCAGCGCGCCAGGTCATAGCCGCGGATCTCGGGCATGTGCAGGTCGAGGATCACCACGTCGGGGCGGAACTCGCGCTCCGCCCCCAGGACGTCGGCGCTGCGCTGCACGCCGCGCACCGCGTGGCCCTCGGTCTCGAAGAGCGCCGTCAAGCTCGCCACGCTGTCGGCGTCGTCGTCGGCGACGAGGATCTTCAGCGAGATGGCGATCAGCAGCGCTCGCCGCTGCAGGTTGTGCCGCGCCTGGCGCGCGATGTCGTATCCGGTCATGTCGGGCATCTGGATGTCGACGATGAGAACGTCGGCGCCGTACATGCGCGCGGCGGCCACCGCTTCCCGGCCGGTGCCGAAGCCGTAGACCTCGTGCCCTTCGTCGCGCAGCACCTCGGCGAGGGTCAATACCGTGTCCGGCTCATCGTCGGCGAGGACGATGCGCAGGCACTGCGTCGCAAGCACATCCGCGCTTTGCACTCGACGACCGTGCCACAAGGCCGGGGAGCGAGAAATCGGTACGATCGTACCGATTTCATGGGCCCGGCGGCGCGGCGCGAAGCTCCGCCAGCAGCAGGCGCTTTGCCTCGACCCGGGCGAAGTCCATGAACGCTCGCGCCGCGGTGGAAAGGCGCTTGCCGACCGGATAGACGAAGTGCCAGTGCGCCTCCAGCGGGAAGCCCTCGACGTCGAGGCAGGCGAGCCGCGCCGGCGCCGGCTCCAGGCCGAAGCTGTAGCGCGACAGGATCGACACGCCCATGCCGGCGAGGATCGCCTCGAGGATCGCCTCGTCGGTGCCGAGCTCCATGCGGATGCGCGGCACCAGGCCGTGGCGCGCGAACTGCCGCAGCGCGATGAGCCGCGTGCCCGAGCCCGGCTCGCGCAGCAGGAAGGGCTCGCGCGCGAGGCGGGCGAAGGCGATGTCCTTCTCGCCGGCGAGCGGATGGTCGCGGCGCGCGAACACCACCAGCGGGTTGGCGACGATCGCTTGGGTCATGACCTCGCGCTCGGCCGGCGGCTCGACGAAGATGTAGAGATCGTCCTCGTTGCTCGAGAGCCGCTCGATCAGGCGCAGCCGGTTGTGGATCTCGAGCGCCGCCTCGATGCCGGGGTTGCGCTCGACGAAGGCGCCGAGCAGGCGCGGCACGAAGTGCTTGGCGGTCGAGGTGGCGGCGATCTGCAGGCGGCCGCAGGCGAGGCCGCGCATCTCGCCCAGCGTCTGCTCGAGGCTCGAGAAGGAGCGGAACAGCTCGTTGCAGCTCGCATACACCTGCTGGCCGGCGGCGGTGGGGTGGATGCGCTTGCCGACCTGCTCGAAGAGCGGCAGGCCGATGGTCTCGGATAGCTTCTTGATCTGCACCGAGGCCGTCGCCTGCGAGATGTGCAGCTCCAGCGCGGCGCGCGTCAAGCTGCCGAGGCGCACGCTCGCCTCGAAGGCGCGCAGCTGCGGCAGGGTGCCGTGCTTCAGGTACCGACGGATGTCGCGGTGCGGCATGCGCGCTCCTTCGCCGTTCGGCAAAGGTCTCGCTCGCATCCGCTGTCTCGGTGCCGGCGCGACCGGAGCCTGGTCAAGGGCCCGGTGTGACGATCGCGCCGCAGCGGCCCGGGTGGCCGCCGAGCTACTCCCCTCTGGGGAAAGCCGATTATAGACATTACGAAGGCTAATGGCAGCGCAGATTTCGTAATGGCCGGCATTAGGAAGCGCAAATCTGCCTGTCCCCGG
This sequence comes from Betaproteobacteria bacterium, assembly GCA_052387375.1. GTDB lineage: Bacteria > Pseudomonadota > Gammaproteobacteria > Burkholderiales > SG8-39 > SCGC-AG-212-J23. The sequence continues at coordinate 1,361 of JBQTJF010000280.1, read as the reverse complement.
CCGGGTCATAGTGGCCCCACCGACAGCCGGAGGCCGCGATGCACGACAAGGAAGCCCATGCCAAGCCCGTCGAGGAGCTGCTTGCCGCTTTCAGCACCCACCTCGAGCGCGGCCTGACGCAGGCCGAGGCGCGCGAGCGGCTGTCCCGGTACGGCCCCAACGAGCTCGCCGAGCACCCCCGCCCCGGCTTCCTGCAGCTGCTCTGGGAGCAGTTCAACAACTACCTCGTCATCATCCTCATCATCGCCGCGGTCATCTCACTCGCCCTGGGCGAGTGGGTGGACTCGATCGCCATCATGTGCATCGTGGTGCTGAACGCCGTGGTCGGCGTGATCCAGGAATCGAAGGCCGAGCAGGCGCTGGCGGCGCTGAAGAAGATGGCGGCGCCGAGCGCGCAGGCGATCCGCGACGGCCACCAGGTGACGGTGCCGGGCCGCGAGCTCGTCCCCGGCGATGTGGTGCTGCTCGAGGCGGGCAACTACATCCCCGCCGACATGCGCCTGCTCTCCAGCGTCAACCTCAAGATCGAGGAGGCCTCGCTCACCGGCGAGTCGGTGCCGGCGGAGAAGCAGGCGGCGGCGGTGCTCGACAAGGAGATCCCGCTCGGCGACCGCAGGAACTCCGCCTTCATGAGCACCATGGTGACCTACGGCCGCGGCAAGGGCCTGGTCACCGGCACCGGCATGAACACGCAGATCGGCCTGATCGCCGAGATGATCCAGTCCTACGAGGACGAGGCGACGCCGCTGCAGCAGAAGCTGCAGCAGCTCGGCAGGGTGCTCGGCACCGGCGTGCTCGCGATCTGCGGCATCGTGCTCGTCTACGGCCTCGCGCGCGACACCAGCCTCACCGAGGTCTTCCGCGTCGGCCTGCTCGCCTACCTGCAGGCCGAGCAGAAGGACATCATCAATCTCTTCATGACCGCGGTGAGCCTCGCCATCGCCGCGGTGCCCGAGGGCCTGCCGGCGATCGTCACCATCTGCCTCGCCCTGGGCATGCAGCAGATGATCAAGCGCCACGCCCTCATCCGCAAGCTGCCGGCGGTGGAGACGCTGGGCTGCGCCACGGTGATCCTCTCGGACAAGACCGGCACCCTGACGCAGAACGAGATGACCGTGGTGCAGGGCTGGGCCGCGGGCAAGCGCTTCAAGGTGACCGGCGAAGGCTACAAGCCGAGCGGCAGATTCATTTTGAATGAACAGGCTTTTGAACCCTCCGGCGACCCCGACGCGACGCGTCTGCTGCAGGGAGCGCTCCTCTGCAACGACGCCCGGGTGGAGGAGGAGCGCATCGTCGGCGACCCCACCGAGGGGGCGATGGCGGTGGTGGCGATGAAGGCGGGCTTCACGCGCGAGGCGCTG
>JBQTJF010000279.1:0-8229 GCA_052387375.1 Betaproteobacteria bacterium | reverse complement strand
GCTAGAGCCGCGGTGCTCGATTTCGGCGGCGTGCTCGCACGGTCGTCCCCGCGAAGGCGGGGACCCAGTTAGCCGCCATCCCCGCGAAGGCGGGGACCCAGTCCGCTTTGGAATGCATGCCGACATGTACGAGGCGATTCAAAGGGAGAAGAGACTCAAGAAGTGGAACCGCGCATGGAAGATCAGGCTTATCGAGGAGATGAATCCCGAGTGGAAAGACCTTTCTGCGCGGGCTTTCTAAACTTCTAAACGGGGTCCCCGCCTTCGCGGGGACGACTTTTTCAGATACTCCCTAGACTAGGCGAGCACCGCCGTCGGCGGGACATAGGCGGCGCCGAGCGCCGCCGCGACCGCCGGGTGCGTGACCTTGCCGCGCGCCACGTTGAGGCCGTTGCGCAGGTGCTCGTCGTCGGCGAGCGCGCGCTGCCAGCCCTTGTCGGCGAGCGCGAGCACGAAAGGCAGCGTGGCGTTGTTGAGCGCGTAGGTCGAGGTGCGCGGCACGGCGCCCGGCATGTTGGTGACGCAGTAGTGCACGACGTCGTCGACCACGTAGGTCGGGTCGGCGTGCGTGGTCGGGCGCGAGGTCTCGAAGCAGCCGCCCTGGTCGATGGCGATGTCGACGACCACCGCGCCGCGCTTCATCGCCGTCACCATGCCGCGCGAGACGAGCTTCGGCGCCGCGGCGCCCGGCACGAGCACCGCGCCGATCACCAGATCGGCGGAAAGCACGTGCTGCTCGACCGCGTCGCGGCTGGAGTAGACCGTAACGACGCGAGCGCCGAATTCGCTTTCCAGTCTCCTGAGAACTTGCACATCACGATCCAGCGCGTAAACCCTCGCCACCGTGCCGACCGCCATGCGCGCCGCGTTAGCGCCGGCGACGCCGGCGCCGAGGATGGTGATCTTCGCCGGCGCCACGCCCGGCACGCCGCCGAGCAGGATGCCCATGCCGCCGCGCGCCTTCTGCAGGCAGCTCGCGCCGACCTGGATCGCCATGCGCCCGGCGACTTCCGACATCGGCGCGAGCAGCGGCAGCCCGCCGCCGGCCCGCGTCACCGTCTCGTAGGCGATGCAGATCGCCCTGCTGTCCAAAAGATCGCTTGCCTGGGGAGCATCCGGAGCGAGGTGCAGGTAGGTGAAGAGCACCTGGCCCTCGCGCAGCTTGCGCCGCTCGGGGGGCTGCGGCTCCTTCACCTTGACGACGAGCTCGGCCGTCCAGGGATCGCCGATCGTGCCGCCCGCCCTCTCGTAGGCGGCGTCCTCGGCGCCGATGCCGGCGCCGGCGCCCGCCTCGACGATCACCTCGTGGCCGTGCGCGGCGAGCTCGCGCACCGAGGTGGGCGTCAGGCCGACCCGGTGCTCGTGGGTCTTCGTCTCGCGCGGGACGCCGACGCGCACCGCGGCGCTACCCCCGCTTCTTCATCGCCAGCGCCTGCGCCACCGAGGTCTGCTCGCCGATCTCGAGCTTGCCGATCTGGTTGCGGTGCACCTCATCGGGGCCGTCGGCGAAGCGCAGCGTGCGCGCGTGCGCGTAGGCCTGGGCGAGGCCGAAGTCGTCGGAGACGCCGCCGCCGCCGTGCACCTGCATCGCCCAGTCGATCACCTGGCAGGCGACGTTCGGCGCGAACACCTTGATCATGGCGATCTCCTTCTTCGCCGACTTGTTGCCGACCGTGTCCATCTTCCAGGCCGCGTTCAGCACCATGAAGCGCGCCGCGTCGATCATGATGCGCGCCTCGGCGATGCGCTCGCGCGTCACGCCCTGCTCCGCCACGCTTCTGCCGAAAGCGATCCTTTCCGAGGCCCGCCGGCACATCTTCTCCAGCGCACGCTCGGACTGCCCGATCAGGCGCATGCAGTGGTGGATGCGCCCCGGCCCCAGGCGCCCCTGCGCGATCTCGAAGCCGCGCCCCTCGCCCAGCAGCACGTTCGAGGCGGGCACGCGCACGTTCTGCAGCTCGATCTCCATGTGGCCGTGCGGCGCGTCGTCGTAACCGAACACCGGCAGGTGGCGCAGGATCTTCACCCCCGGCGTGCCCGCCGGCACCAGCACCATCGACTGCTGGCTGTGGCGCGAGGGGTTGTCCGGGTCGGTCTTGCCCATGACGATGTAGATCCTGCAGCGCGGGTCGCCCGCTCCGCTCGACCACCACTTGGTGCCGTTGATCACGTAATCGTTGCCCTCGCGCTTGATGCGCGTCTGGATGTTGGTCGCGTCCGAGGAAGCGACCGCGGGCTCGGTCATGAGGAAGGCGGAGCGGATCTTGCCCTCGAGGAGCGGCTCGCACCATTCCTCGATCTGCGCGGGCGAGCCGTACTTGAGCAGCGTCTCCATGTTGCCGGTGTCCGGCGCCGAGCAGTTGAACACCTCCGGCGCCCAGCCGACGCGCCCCATGATCTCGCAGAGCGGCGCGTACTCGAGGTTGGTCAGCGTGCCGCCGTGCGACTTGGGCCGCCACAGGTTCCATAGCCCCGCGGCCTTTGCCTTGGCCTTGAGCTCTTCGATGACCGGCACGGGCTCCCAGCGCCGCTCGCTCCTGACGTGCGCCTCCCACTTGTGCTCGTTCGGGTAGATGTGCTCGGCCATGAACGCCATGAGCTGCTGGCGCAGCTCCTGCACCTTGGGGCTGTACTCGAAGTTCACGTGGCTCTCCGAAAAGATTCTCGACCGTCGATTTTCTCCACCATTTTCCAGCCGAGCTCGGCCATCGGCCTCGCCCGCATGCCGGCCTCGCGCGCGTGCGCGGAGGCGGCCGTGCCGTCGACCACCCGCTTCAGGATGCCCTGCAGGATGGCGGCCATGCGGAACAGGTTATACGCCAGGTAGAAGTCCCAGTGCGACGGATCGATGCCGCTCCTGCCCGTTCTTTCGCAGTAAGCCTTCACGTATTGCGCCTCGGAAGGAATGCCGAGGCTCTCCAGGTCCAGGCCTGCCACGCCGCGGAAGCTGCCCGGCGGGATGTGCCAGCTCATGCAGTGGTAGGCGAAGTCCGCGAGCGGGTCGCCGAGCGTCGAGAGCTCCCAGTCGAGCACGGCGAGGATGCGCGGCTCGCGCGGGTGGTAGATCGCGTTGTCGAGGCGGAAGTCGCCGTGCACCACGCTCGTGCCGGTCTCGGGCGGGACGTTGCGCGGCAGCCAGGCGATCAGGCTGTCCATCGCCTCGATGCGCTCGGTCTCGGAGGCCTGGTACTGCTTGGTCCAGCGCGCCACCTGGCGCGCGATGTAGTTTCCGGATTTCCCAAAATCAGCCAATCCAAGCTTGTGAGAATCGAAAGTATGCAAAAGCGCAATAACGCGGTTCAGCTCGTCCCAGATGGCGAAGCGCTCGGCCTTCGACATGCCGGGCAGGCTCTGGTCCCAGAGCACGCGGCCCTCGACGCAGTCCATGACGTAGAACGCCGTGCCGATGACGCTCTCGTCCTCGCACAGCACCAGGGGCTTGGCGACCGGGAAACCGACCTTGTGCAGGGCGGAGATGACGCGGAACTCGCGATCGACCGCGTGCGCCGAGGGCAGGAGCTTGCCTGGCGGCTTGCGGCGCAGCGCATAGCGCCTGCCGTCGGCGGCCGTCAGGCGATAGGTCGGGTTCGACTGCCCGCCCTTGAACTGTTCTATTCGGGAAATCGGAAAGCCCAGGAACCTCTGCAAAGCACCGACATCGATCCGGTGCCTTTCCTCGACGGGCTTGGTGCCGATGAACTCCTCGAACATGCGCCGGAAAGCTTACATTAGAATTCCCGCACGATGCCGTTCGCCGTCAGCCACCTGAAGAAGGCGAAGTTCTCGCGCCGCGGCCTGCGCGGCTATTTCGAGTACCGCGACCTCGGCATCGAGCGCGCCACGCGCGGCAAGGTGGTGGCGCACGTGATCCGCGCGCGCCCGGGCAAGGCGCCGCACGGCGAGTGGCACCGCCACGACGTCGCCGTGCAGTTCGTCTACGTGCTCAAGGGCTGGGCGATCTTCGAGTACGAGGGCGTGGGCCGGGTGCGGATGAAGGCCGGCACGTGCTTCTACCAGCCGCCCAACATCCGCCACCGCGAGATCCGGCATTCGCGCGACCTCGAGATGATCGAGGTCGTGGCGCCGGCGAAGTTCAGGACCCTCGATTCGCCGCCACCCGCAGCCAGAAAGTCACCGGCCCGTCGTTCACGAGGCTGACCTGCATGTCGGCGCCGAAGCGGCCGGCATGAACTTGGGGTATCAGGGTTTTCGCCTTTTCCAGCCATAGCTGGAACAGCCTTTCTCCGTCCTGGGGAGAGGCGGCGCTGGAAAAGCTCGGCCGCAATCCGCTGTCGGTATCGGCGGCGAGGGTGAACTGCGGCACGGCGAGCAATCCGCCGCCGGTGTCCTTGAGCGACAGGTTCATCTTCCCGGCGGCGTCGGCGAAAACGCGGTAGGCGGCGACCTTCTCGGCGAGCCGGCGCGCTTCGGCCTCGCCGTCGCCGCGCTCGACGGCGACGAGGGCGAGCAGGCCCGGGCCGATGGCGCCGAGCGTTTCCCCGGCGCTCGAGACCGAGGCCTCGGCGACGCGCTGGATCAGCGCGATCACGCGATGATGTCGGGAATCAGCCGCGCGCGCAGGCGCTGGATCTGGTCTTTGAGGAAGAGCTTGCGCTTCTTGAGGCGGCGCAGCTGCAGCTGGTCTTGCGCGGGGTCGGCCGCGAGCCTGGCGATCACGTCGTCGAGGTCGCGGTGCTCGGTCTCGAGCGCCCGCAGGCGCAGCGCGATCTGCGCTTTTTCCTCTTCGGTGAGAGGGAGGTCGGTCACGTCCATGCCAGCCGTCCTGCGCAGAATCGTATCCCTATCCCCCGCGACCGGAAAGCCCCTAGTAGGTTTTCGCCGGCCGGAAGTACTCCAGCCGGTCTATCGAGCGAATGGTGACGTCGCGGATCTGCATGCCCTGCAGCACCCTGAGCGGTATCTCGCTGCCGGCCGACCCGCGCGCCCAGAGCTTGCGGTAGAAGTCGGCCAGGGTCGAGACCTCCTCGCCGCCGATGCCGAGCACGATGTCGCCCATCTTGAGGCCGGCGTGCTCGGCCGGCCCGCCCGGCGAGACGCGCGCGACGAAGAGCCTGCCCATCAGCGCCTCGGCGTTGAGGCCGAGCCATGGCCGCACCGGGCCGCTGCGCCTGCCCCTGGCGACGAGGTCCTCGAGGATCGGCCGGAGGAGCTCGACCGGCACGAACATGTTGCCCGGCGACTGGGTGCCCGGCGCGCCGGCGTCGGGAACGATGAGCGAGCCGATGCCGAGCAGCTCGCCCTTGCGGCCGATCAGCGCCGCGCCCGACCAGTCCCGCACCGGCGGCGAGGTGAAGATCGCTGACTCGAGCAGGTACTCCCAGTTGCCGGTGAAGAGCCGCCGCGACACCACCTGCACCAGCGCCGGATTGGCCGTGGCGTTGGCGACGATCGCCTGGTCCTGCTCGCCGAGCGCCGCCGAGTCGCCCAGCGCGAGCGGCTTGCCCTCGAGCGGCGCGGCGAGCTTGAGCACGCCGAAGCCGCTCGCATGGTCGTAGCCGGCGAGCGTCGCCGGCACCGTCTTGCCCTCGCCGTTGGTGACGCGGATCGCCTCGGCCTCGATCACCAGGTAGCCGATCGTCAGCACCAGCCCCTCGCGGATCAGCGCGCCGCTCCCCTGGCGGTGGTGCCCGAGCGTCGCCGCGCTCCTCGCCTCCTGCTGGATCTTCGCCTGCACGCCGACGATCGCCGAGAGCACCTCCTCGGGCTTCTGGTTCTGCGCGTGCGCGGTCGCGGCCACCGACGCCAGAAGCACCACCAGCCCGCGGGCAAAGCCTTTCATGGGACCCTCCTCCTGCACTGTATCCCGATCGGGATACAAAACGACCTTCGCCCCCCTTCTCCCAAGCCCGGTCATTCGATCACCCGGTCGGCGCGCAGGAGCACCGATTGGGGAATGGTGACACCGATCGCCTTCGCAGTGCCGGCATTGACGACGAGATCGAACTTCTTCGTCAGCCGAAGCGGCAGCTCGGCCGGCTTGGCGCCGGCGACGATCCGTGCCACAAAGTCGGCCGCCTCGCGGAAGTTCGCAGGCAGGTTCGGCCCGTAACCGATCAGCCCTCCACGCTCGGCAAAGAAGCCGAAGGCAAACACCGTCGGGAGCCGCAGCGCGAGGGAGCGATCGATGATCTCCCGCGCCAATGTGACCAATACGCCGCCACTGCCCGTGACAATCAAGCCTACGCGGCCGAGCTTCTCCACATTTTCGAATACTTCCCTGAGGCCACGCCCGTATTCGGGCGAAACCGCAGTTAGCTTCAGACCTTTCTTCTCGGCCGCCTCCCGCCCGAACTTTTCGAAGCTATCCAGCGCGGACCAGGAACGATCGAGCAGCAGGAGGACGTGCGTCGTCTTCGGTGCGACCTCCACCATCAAGTCCACGTGCTTGGCGACCAACTGGTCGAACTGATCGACCATACCGGTCACGTTCGTTTCCGGCCGTGCAAGGCTCTTCACCAGCCCGACGGCAACCGGGTCGATCGACGACGTGAGGACAATTGGAATCGTCGATGTCAGCGGCACGAGCACGCGGGCCGTCGTCTCGTACGCAAGGATGACATCGGGCTGCGATGCGACGAGTTGGCGCGCAAGAGCCGGAAGACGGTTCAAGAAGCCGTCCGCCGTCTTGATCTTCATGATGAAGCTCGAGCCGAGAACATAGCCTCGCTCGAGCATTCCGGAAACGAAAGCCTTGGCGAATGGTTCGGCGCCCTCGCGCGTCCCCGGGGCGAGCCACCCCACGCGGAATGGCTTCGCCGGCTGCGCGAGCCCGAGAAACGGCTGCGCCAGCAGCGCGCCGCCGAGCGCGAGCGCCGTGCGCCGTCTCATTCGATCACCCGGTCAGCGCGCGCGACGAGCGAAGCCGGAATGCGCACACCGATCGCCTTCGCGGTCCTGAGATTGATGGCTAGCTCGTAGTGAACGGGCTTTTCGATCGGCAGATCGGCCGGCCTGGCGCCCTTGAGGATCTTGTCGATATAAACGGCAGCGCGTGGCCAATGGTCCGTTATCGCCGCATAGGACATGAGACCGCCAAGGCCCACAATCTCGCTCGCGGTATATACCGCTGGCACGCGCTCGCGCGCCGCTCCCTCGATGATCTTCGCAATCTCCTTGTAGAGAAGGACGGTTACGCCGACAAATATGCCGTCGACGCGCTCGCTGCGTACACGGGCGAGCGCAGGGTCGATGTCTTTTGCGGATTGGATAGGGGCGAGCACGAGCGTCAAGCCGAGCGCCGCAGCAGCACGTTGCGAAGCTTCGACATAGAGAGCCATCGCGGGGAACGGACTCTCGTACAGGCAGAGGACTCGTCTTACCTGCGGGAAGGCCTCTCGCATGACTTCGAATGCCTTACCGGACGTCTCGGGCCCCGCGTAGGCAAGACCCGTGACGTTGCCGCCTGGTCGCGCGAGACTCTCGACCAAGCCGGCCTCCACCGGAGCGCCGCCGTACAGCATTACGATGGGGACGGCCGGCGCGGCGGTTTTCAACGCCGCCACGGTGGGATTGAAAGCGCCCATCAGGACGTCGGGCTTCGAGGCAGCCAGCTCCTCCGCAAACTGCCGGAGCTTGCTCGTGTCACCGTCCGCGAAGCGCGTGTCGAACTCGTAGGCCGCACGCGAATAGCCGAGCGCCTGCATGTGTGCGAAGAAGACTTTAAAGAACGGCTCGCCCGTTGCCGGCGTTCCCAAGCCGAGAAAGCCGATGCGATAGCGTCTTGGCCCCTGGGCAAAGGCAAACGTCGGCCAGGCGAGCGACGCGGCGGCCGTGGCGAGAAGGTCGCGGCGCTTCATTCGATCACCCGGTCGGCGCGCACGAGCAGCGACTGCGGGACCGTCAAGCCCAGCCGCTTCGCGGTCCCGAGGTTCACCACCAGTTCATATCGGCTTGGCAGCTCGATGGGAATATCGCTCGGCCGCGCGCCACGGAGGACCAGATCGATGTAGCGGGCGCTGCTGACGCCCAATTGCGCAAGGTCGGGACCATAGGAGATCAAGCCGCCGGCTTCAACGAACCACTTCGAGTCCGACGTGGTTGCAAGCCTGTTGCGGCTGGCGAACTCCGCAATGCGTTTGCGCTCGCGGACGTTCAGCGGCGTGGCGTGGGTGATGATGGCATCCGCGCGGGCGACCAGCACCCTAGCAAAAGCCGGCTCGAACCCGCCCACGGTATCGACCTCCTCGATGCTTAAGTCGAACCCCAGTG
>JBQTJF010000278.1:0-3623 GCA_052387375.1 Betaproteobacteria bacterium | reverse complement strand
GCTGCTCGTCTTCCATTCGCCGCGCGACACGATCGTCGACATCGAGAACGCCTCGAAGATCTTCCTCGCCGCCAGGCACCCGAAGAGCTTCGTCTCGCTCGATCGCGCGGACCACCTGCTCACGCAGCGCGCGGACGCGCAGTACGCGGCGACCGTGCTTGCCACGTGGGCCTCGCGCTATCTGGATGCGCCGAAGGAAGCGGAATCGCCTGAAACGGTCCCCGGCGTGCGCGTGGCGGAAGCCGGCGAAGGCCGGTTCGCGCAGCTCATGCAGGCCGGCCGGCACCGCCTGCGCGCCGACGAGCCGGCAGCTGTAGGCGGCGACGACTCCGGCCCCGGGCCCTACGACCTGCTGCTCGCCGCGCTCGGCGCCTGCACCTCGATGACCGTGCGCATGTACGCCGAGCAGAAGAAGTGGCCGCTGCGGCGCATCAGCGTCGAGCTGAAGCACGACAAGGTCCACGCGGCCGACTGCGCCGAGTGCGAGACGGGGGAAGGAAAGCTCGACAAGATCGAGCGCGTGCTCACGCTCGAGGGCGAGCTGGACGACGCGCAGCGGCAGCGGCTGCTCGAGATCGCCAACAAGTGCCCGGTGCACCTCACCTTGCATAGCGAGGTCTGGGTCCCTACCCGCCTGTCCGCTTGACCTGAGATCGAGCGATGGTCCCTTATCACGACGAGAACGAGACTCGGCGCACGCCTTATGTCACGCTGGTCCTGATCGCGCTCAACATGGCTTCCTGGCTGCTCGTCCAGGGCGCCGGGGCCGCGCTTCCTCTGGCGCGCTCGGTCTGCGAGCTCGGCCTCATCCCCGGCGAGCTCACCGCCTCGCTGTCACCGGGGACGCGCTTTCCCATGGGCGAGTGGCTCGTGTGCCTGACCGATCCCGGCCGCCAGGTGCAGAACGTGATGACCTCCATGTTCCTGCACGGCTCCTGGATGCACCTGCTCGGCAACATGTGGTTCCTGTGGCTCTTCGGGAACAACATCGAGGACTCGATGACGCGGCCGCGCTTCCTCGCCTTCTATCTGCTCGCCGGCCTCGCCGCGGCGCTGGCGCAGGTGCTCGCCAACCCGGCCTCGCCGGTGCCGATGGTGGGCGCCTCCGGCGCGATCAGCGGGGTGATGGGCGCCTATCTCGTGCTCTTCCCCCGCGTGCGGGTATTCACCCTCCTGCCCCTCGGGTTCTACATCACCTCGATCGCCCTGCCGGCGTGGGCGATGCTCCTCTACTGGGCCTTCCTGCAGTTCTTCGGCGGCGTCACCAGCATCGTCGCTACGCAAGAGGGCGGCGTCGCTTTCTGGGCTCACCTCGGGGGATTCCTCGCGGGGGTCGTCCTGGTCAAGCTCTTCGAGCGCCCCGAGCAGCTCGCCGCTCATCGGTCGCGCCATTGGCGGCCGCGGCGCGAGGGATGGCGCTGACGGCGAATGCTGGATCCAGAGAGACCGGCAAGACCCGATCAACCGGCAGGCTTCGTCCAGTAAGTGAAGAGCGGGCCACCCGGCCCGTAGACCGGGTCGCATGCCGGGAGCGGCACGGCGGAAATCGCAGCGAGCGTTTTCGCCGTAAAGCCGGTCTTGCTCGTGCCCTATCAGCGGTCCTCGCGGGTGTGAAAAATCCGCAGCACGAAGACATCATCGTCGGCGAGCTCGTAGCGGATCTCGTAGTCCCCGACCACGAGACGTCGCACTTCCCTGCCCTCGAACTGGGGCAGGCGCGACCCGAGCCGCGGATGCAACGGGATGCGCTTTACCCCGGCAACCAGGTGCCGGACCACACGATCCGCGGCACCCGGACTTACCGGCCTGAGGAACTCATACAGTCGGACAAGGTCGCCCTGCGCCCGCGTGGTCCAGCGCAGTGCCACGTCAACGGCGGCGCGCGCGTCTTGCCTTGCTCAGCCCGCCGGCCCAGGCTTCGATGTCGGCGTGCTCCACCGTGCGGTTCGCGTCGACGTCGGCAAGCGCCTCGAGCGTGAGCCGATGGCGCTTCTCCTCGAGGGCGACATAGGAGGTCAGAGCCTCCTTGACGATCCAGCCTTTCGGCCGGTCAAGCCTTTCGGCCAGGCCGTCCAGCTTATCGGCCAGCTCGGCCGGCAGGTGCGCCGTGACGACCCTCGGCTCGTTGCTCATGGTGGTCAATCTATCATAATCAAATCGATTAAACATCTGGGTGCATCCGTTCCGGCGGGTCGGGCGTACAGCAAGAAACACCCGGCGGAGGCCCACAAATGAAAGCTTCTCCCATCCGTTCGCTGCTGCCGCTCGCGCTCCTGGCAGCGGCGCCGAGCTACGCGCAGGTCGCGGCGACCATCGAGGGCATGCAGATGCCCGCCTGGGTCGAGCGCGCCGGAGGGCGCGCGCCTCTCGTGCCCGGAATGGCGCTGCGCGCCGGCGACCAGGTGGCGACGGGCGCCGGCTCGCGCCTGCTGGTCAAGCTCGCGGACGGCAGCCTGGTGAAGCTCGGCGAGAACGCTCAGCTGCGCTTCACCGAGCTCAGCCCCGCGCGCGAGCTCTTCAAGGCGGCGCTCAACGTGCTCGAGGGGGCGTTTCGCTTCACCACTGACATCGTGGCGAAGAACCGCAAGCGCGACGTGAGCTTTCGCATCTCGACGGTGACGGCCGGCATCCGCGGCACCGACCTCTGGGGCCGCTCGCGCGCCGGCAACGAGATCGTCTGCCTGATCGAGGGCGAGATCGAGGTCGCCGCCGAGGGCGAGCCGCCGGCGAGCATGAATCAGCCGCTCCAGCTCTACCGGCGCTTCGAAGGCAGGACGCAGCCCGTCGGCACGGTCGACAAAGCGCAGCTCGACCTGTGGGCCGCCGAGACCGAGATGCAGGCGGGCGGGGGCGGCGTGCGTCGAGGCGGCCGCTTCAGCGTCATCCTCGGCACGGCGCACGAGCAGAACGCGGCGCTCGCGCTCTACGACGCGCTGCGCAACGCCGGCTACGGCGCGGAAATCCGGCCGGTAAAGAGGGAGGAAAAACTCGTCTACCTCGTGCGCATCCGGCAGCTCGCCTCGCGCGTCGAGGCGAACGCGCTCGCCGATCGGCTGCGCGGCAAGTTCGGGATCGCGGAGCCGGAGGTCGCGGGCTAAAGAAGATTGGGCCCCCGCCTTCGCGGGGGCGACTTCTTCAGACTTTCCCTAGCGGCCGACGATGTCGGCCTTCATCCCGCCGTGCGCGCTCAGGAGCTCGCCCTGTTCCTTCGCCGGCACCGTGAACTTGTCGAGCGACTTGACGAGGTCGCCGACCAGCGCGTTGAACTCGCCTTCGCTGATGTTCATGCCGCGATGCGCGGAGGCCATGTCGCGGCCGGTGTAGGTGCAGGGCCCGCCGGAGGCGGCGCAGATCTGCTCGACCAGCAGCCTCTTGAGCCGCGGAATGTCGGTGCCGGCGAAACGCCCGTTGATGCGGCTGTCGGCCGCGACGTTGCCGATGAAGTCGTCGACCACCGCCGTGATCGCCGGCTTGCCGCCGAGCCGCTCGTACAGGCTCGCTTCCTTCTGCATCGCCATCTGACTGCAGGCGCTCAGGGCGAGCGCCAGCGCTAGTGCGCCGATCGTGGATCGCATGGATGCTCCTTCCCGTGATCGGGGAGACAATTCCCCCCGTGCAGCGGG
>JBQTJF010000277.1:0-8662 GCA_052387375.1 Betaproteobacteria bacterium | reverse complement strand
GGTCGCGCACCCCCCCCCCCGGGGGTTTGCGCTGGGCGCGCACCCGCGCGATATTCGGCGGGGCGGCGGCGGCCCGGCGCGCGCCGCCGACGCCGACGTGGTATGCAAGGCCGCTGCGCACCACCAGCGGCCGCAGGCCGAGCTCGTCGAGCAGCTCGCGCATCAGCGTGGTGATGCGCTGCGCGGCGCCCGCCTGCCCGGTGACGATCTTGCCGAACAGGATGTTGTCCTGCAGCGAGGCGGCGCCGTTGTAGAGCCCGGGGTCGAAGAACTCGACGCTCTTCCTCATCGCCACCGGCAGATTGTTGGCGAAATGCCGGCGCGCCTCCACCACGCGCGCCTCGAAGCCCTCGTCGATCAGGCCCAGGCGATGCCGGGTGGCGATGAGGCGGAAGGGCAGCGCGAGCAGCGCACGCCGCTCGGTCTCCTCGAGGCCCTTCAGGCCCACCTCGGTGACGCGCTGCAGGATCGCCTCGAACAGCGGCAGGTCCTCCTGGCGGATGAAGCTGTACTGAGCGAAGAACTCGTGCCCCGGCGGCAGGCCGCTGAAGAGCTCGACCATCGTCTCGGCCACCTTGTGGCCGGTGCGCAGCATCAGCTCGTAGAGGCCCGTGTCGCGCAGCACCTGGCGCACGTAGGCGTTGCCGGCGAGGTTGTCGATGTCGAAGGTGCGCCCCACCGGCGTGCCGAAGAGCAGGTTCTCGGCGAGCGTGGCGTTGCGGTTGTAGCGCTGCGGGTCGAAGCGCTCGACCCACTCCTCGATGTCGAGCGAGGCGAGCCGCTCCCGCATGCGGGCCCTCGCCAGCAGAATCTTGTCGGTAGCGACATCATTGGCAGAGCTGCGCAAGCCCAGCTCGAAGATCGACTCCTCGAGCTCGACCACGCGCAACAGCTCCACCATGCGCTCCTCGAGCCCGTCGGGCCCGTCGACGCCGGCCGAGGCGTAGTCGATCCACTCGGCGTCGATGTCGAGCGGGCTGTTGCCGGTGCGCAGCGCCTCGCGCGCCTGCGCCTCGCGCGCCCTCTTCGCTTCTTCGTCATATTCGGGCGCGCGCACCGGCCGGTGCTTCAGGCCGTAAACCATGTTGCCGCGCACGTCGGTGGGGAAGAGGTAGGCGGGCGAGCCGACGTAGCCGATGGCGCGGCCGGTCACCGCCTCGGGCGCGCGCGTGATGTCGATGCCGCCCATCTCGATGGTGCCGCTGGTCGGCGGGTAGAGCCGCGCCAGGAGCTGCGCCAGCTCGCCCGCCCCCGAGCCGCCCTGGCGGCCGACGATCGCCAGGTGCGCGTTCAGGTCCGCCTCGAAGGAGACGTTGTCCACCGCCTTCGCGCCCGCCTCGTCGACCAGCGTCAGGTTGGAGGCGCGCAGGCGGCCCTCGCGCGGCAGCAGCGGGCCCTCGAGCGGCGCCTGCAGCTCCGCGGGGGCCACGTCCTCGGCGGTGAACTGCTCGATCACCTGGTTGTACTTGATCTGCACGTCGAGGCGCTGCTGGTCCCAGTCGATCAGCTCCTTCACCGGCGTGGGCAGGTCCTTGTAGGCGGCGATCACCGCCACCAGCGCGCCGATGTCGAGCGAGCCGACGATGACGAGATAGCCGCCCACCGCGTAGAAGAGGAACGGCGTCACCTGCGAGAGGAAGTTGTTGAGGAACTTGATGAGGAACTTCCTCTGGTAGAACTCGAAGCGGATGCGGAAGATGCGCCCGAGGCGCGCCGAGATCTCGGCGCGCTCGTAGTTAGAAGTGTCGTTGGCGTGGATCTCGGCGATGCCGTCCACCGACTCGGCGATGCGTCCGGCGAGCGCGCGCGCGGTGAGCTGGCGCTCGCGCCCGAGCTCGAGCAGGCGCCGGCGCAGCCGCGGGATCAGCCAGGCCTGCACCCCGACGATGCCCAGCGCGATCAGCCCGAGCGAGACGTGCTGGTAGAGGATGAAGAACATCGCCGTCAGCGCCTGGCCGCCGAGGAAGAGCGGCGTGATGAAGGCCTCGCCGATGAAGCCGCCGAGGGGCTCGACCTCGTCCTTGATCATGGTCGCCATCTCGGCCGACTTGACGCGGCGGAAGCGCTGCAGCGGGAAGCGCAGGATGTAGTCGAACAGCGCGTAGCGCAGGCGCCGCAGCATGCGCTCGCCCATCCAGCCCTTCATGGTGTTGATCTGGAACTTGAGGTAGCCGTTGAGCACGATCAGCAGCAGGAAGATCAGGCTCAGGGCAAACAGGTACTGCACTTGGCCGAGCTCGAAGCCGAGCCACTTTGTCTTGGTGTCCGGCTGCGCGAAGCTGCCCCCTTGGATCGCCTCGTTGATGATGATCTTGGGCAGGTCGAGGGACAGGTAGTAGACCACCATCGTCCCCAGCACCAGCGGCACGATCAGCAGCTGGTCGCGCTTGCTGTAGCGCAGGATGAAACCGAACAGGCTTCGATCCACTCAACTCCCCCCAAATTGGCTAATCTTACAGTCCCTTACCGGTTTTGCCGCTATAGTTGGACGGGTGAGCTCCCCGGCCCGCCCGGATGCCAAATTCAGCGTGCGCTTCTGGGGCGTGCGCGGCTCGATCGCCTGCTCCGGGCCGCGCACCGCGCGCTACGGCGGCAACACCTCGTCGCTCGAGGTGCGCTGCGGCGCTCGGCTGCTGCTCTTCGACGCCGGCACCGGCATCCGCTACCTGGGCAAGAGCCTCGAGGGGCAGAAGCTCGACACCGACCTTTTCTTCACGCACACCCACTTCGACCACGTGTGCGGCCTGCCCTTCTTCCGCCCCTTCTTCGAGGCCGGGAACCGCTTCCGCCTCTGGGCCGGGCACCTCGGCGAAGGCCTGACCCTGAAGCGCGTCCTCTCGGAGTTCATGATGTCGCCGCTCTTCCCGGTGCCGCCGGAGATCTTCCACGCCAGGATGGAGTACAAGGACTTCAAGAGCGGCGACACCCTGCGCCCGGGCGACGGCATCGTGGTGAAGACCGCGGTGCTCAACCATCCCGACGGCGCCACCGGCTACCGCGTCGAGTTCGGCGGCAGGTCGCTCTGCTACCTCACCGACACCGAGCACGTCCCCGGCAAGCCCGACCGCAACATCCTCGGGCTCATCGCCGCGGCCGACCTGGTCGTCTACGACTGCATGTACACCGACGAGGAATACCCGCGCTTCAAAACCTGGGGCCACTCGACCTGGCAGGAAGGCGTGCGCCTGTGCAAGCAGGCGGGCGCCAAGCGCCTGGTCGTCTTCCACCACGACCCCGACCACGACGACGACATCCTCGACGGCATCGCCCGCGAGGTCGAAAAGGCGCTGCCGGGCTCGATCGTTGCAAAAGAAGGCCTCGTTCTAGAGCCGTAGAGGTAAATGGGGACGTACCTCATTTACGAGGAGTCAGCCATGCTCTCCCGCACCGAGCGCAAGGACGCTCAGCTCCGGCGCATGCGGCGCCATGCCACTTCGCGGTGGTGGCGCTCTTCCACCACCCGCTCGGCCTGCGCTTCATCCCGCACACCCCGGTCATCCCGCGCAACAAGGGCCGCATCGCCGAGGTTCCGGGGCTGGCTCGCGGCCGACCTCCAAGCCTCGGAATCGACGGTACGCCGGCGCATTACCCAGGTAGTCGCGTCCTTCGCGCAGAGGCTCGAGCAGGACGTCGAGGTGCAGCAAAGATCGGCCGCTTCGCCTGCAGTACATCCGCATCAACGGCACGCTGGTGGGCGGGCTGGCGGGCCTGTTCATTGCTGGCCTTACGCACTTGATGCGCGTTTCGGTGTAAATTGGCCAGCCGTGGCGAGTCGTAGCCCTGCGGTTGCGAACAACGCGCTGCACGAGAGCGAGGCCCGCGTTCCCGCCTTGACCACCCTGCTTTCCGACTGGGTCTGGGAGCAGGACGACCAGTTCCGCGTCACTTTCCTCTCCGAAGGCCTGGCGAAGAGGACCGGCCTCGACCCGGCGCTCTTCCTCGGCCGCACCCGCTGGGAGGTCGCGGCGCCCAACCTCGGCGAGGGCGACTGGGCGCGCCACCGCGCCCAGCTCGAGCGCCACGAGCCCTTCCGCGACTTCGAGGTGCAGCGCCTGCTGCCCAACGGCCGCGCCGTCTGGCTCTCCGAGAGCGGCGAGCCGGTCTTCGAGGGCGAGCGCTTCAAGGGCTACCGCGGCGCCGGGCGCGACATCACGGCGCAGAAGCGGGTCGAGGAGCTGCTGCGCCTGGAGCACGCGGTGGCGCGCTCACTGGCGCAGGCACGCACCCTCTCCGAAGGCCTGCAGGCGGCGCTGCGGCTCATCTGCGACGCCGAGGGCTGGGAATACGGCCGCTGCATGAAGGTGGAGGCGGGAGAGCTGGCGCGGCTGCAGGACGGCTGGTTCGCCCGCGAGCCCTCGGTGGAGCAGTTCCTGCGCGGGGCGCGCGTGCTCTGGCAGGAAGGCAAGCCGGTCTGGTCGAGCGCGCCGGCCGCGGCCGGCAACTTCGCCACCTTCGCCTTCCCCGCGCTCGCGCAGGGCAAGGCGGTGGCGATCCTGGTCTTCTCCGGGCACGGCGCGCGCGAGCCCGACCGCAGCCTGCTCGAGGCGGCGCCGGCGGTCGGCAGCCTGTTCGGCCAGTTCCTCTCGCGTATGGAAGCCGAGGGCGGCCTGCGCGAGAGCGAGTCGCGCTTCCGCAGCCTCACCCACATGTCGTCGGACTTCTTCTGGGAGTCCGACGCCGAGCACCGGCTCACCAGCATCGTGCACGGGCCGAACTACGCCGCCGCGCACGTCGGGCGCGACATGATCGGCAAGCCGCCCTGGGGGGTGCCCTCGGTGAGCCCGGACGCCGCCGGCTGGGCAGCGCACAAGGCGATGCTCAACCAGCAGCTCTCCTTCCGCGACTTCGAGTTCGCGCGCGTCATGCCCGACGGCGGCACCCGGCACTTCGCGGTGAGCGGCCAACCGCGCTTCGACGCCGACGGGCGTTTCATCGGCTACCGCGGCGTCGGCCGCGACGTCACCGAGATCGCGCTGGCGCGGAGCCGCATCGCCTCGCTCGCCTACAGCGACGCGCTCACCGGGCTCGCCAACCGGGTGAGCCTCGAGCCCGCGCTCGAGCAGGCGATCGAGCGGGCGCGCCGGCACAACGGCAAGCTCGCCGGGGTCTTCATCGACCTCGACGGCTTCAAGTCGGTGAACGACCAGCACGGGCACGCCGCCGGCGACGCCTTCCTCGTCGAGGTCGGCCGGCGCCTGCGCCGCAGCTTGCGCGCGAGCGACCTGATCGCGCGCTTGGGCGGCGACGAGTTCTTCGTCGTGCTGGAGGAGATCCGCGACACGCCGACGGTCGAGCGGGTGGTCGGCAAGCTGGTGAAGGAGCTGCTGCGCCCCTTCGAGCTCGCCAACGGCGCCAAGGTGCGCGTCTCGGCGAGCCTGGGGGTGAGCCTCTTCCCCGCCGACGCGAGCGACGGCCCGACGCTGATGGAGCACGCCGACAAGGCGATGTACACCGCCAAGAAGGCCGGCAAGAACGCCTACTGCCTGTTCTCCTCCGGCGAGGGCAACCACAAGCCCGGCGTGCAGGACCCCGGCAACGTCAAGATCCCGATCGGCCCGCAGTCGGCCTCGGCCTCCGGCATCCCGCCCAGCACCACGCGGCAGTAAATGGGGACGTACCCCATTTTCCGTTGCTCAGCGTAGCGCGCAGGAAAATGGGGTACGTCC
The DNA here is from genome assembly GCA_052387375.1 of Betaproteobacteria bacterium. GTDB lineage: Bacteria > Pseudomonadota > Gammaproteobacteria > Burkholderiales > SG8-39 > SCGC-AG-212-J23. Next base: position 2,996 of record JBQTJF010000277.1, on the reverse strand, counting down.
CCATTTACCTTCCACAAGAGGGGACAGACCCGGACAGACCACGTTTCCTGCCCCTCAGATCACCTTTACCGTCGAGCCGTAACGGCCAAGCAGGGCATCGTTCGTGAGCAAGGTCATCGGCTCGGCGAGCGACTGGGCGACAAGAAGGCGGTCGAACGGATCCCGGTGGATGGCCGCAAGGGCTGCCACCCGCGCGGCGTGCGCCGCCGTGACGGGCAACTCGAGGTAACCGTCGCGCACGAGAGTCTCTGCGAGACGCAAGACATCAACGTCGAAGTCGCTGCGTCTGAGCGCGCCCTTGATCGCGATTTCCCAGATGCTCGCGGCGCTGAAGTATACCTGGTTGGCGGCGTCGAGAACCATGCGCCGGGCCTCTGCGTGCAGCCTGCTCGAACGCGCCACCGCCCAGAGCAGCAGATGCGTATCGAGGAGGATCCTCAGCGGCGGCGGCCCTCGAAGGCGCGCAGCAGGCTCTCGGGCAGCGGCGAATTGAAGTCGTCAGGAATCTTGAACTTGCCGTCCAGCCCTCCCAACCGCCGTTTTCTGCGCGTCGTGCGCAGCGGCCCCAGCCGCGCCACCGGACGGCCCGCCTTCGCGATCACGAACTCCTCGCCCTTCTCTGCGCGCTCCAGCAGCCGCGAGAAGTTCGTCTTCGCGTCGTGGACATTGATCTTCTCCATAGTGGACTAATCTTAGTCCACTCGCGCGGCGCCGTCTATCTCTGCGTCGAGCTATAGGGATCGGCGGCGTCGCGCAGGCCGTCGCCGAAGAAGTTGAAGGCGAGCACGACGATGAAGACCGGGACGACGGAGAGCATCAGCCAGGGGTAGAGCGCGACGACGTTGATGTTCTGCGCTTCGTTCAAGAGCACGCCCCAGCTGGTGACAGGCGGCCTCAGGCCCAGGCCGAGAAACGACAGGGCGGTCTCGCCCAGGATCATCGCCGGCACCGAGAGCGTCGCGGAGGCGATGAGGTGGCTGGCGAACGAGGGCAGGAGGTGCTTGCGGATGACGCGCGCCGGGCTCGCGCCCATCAGCACCGCGGCGGTGGCGAAATCCTCTTCTCTTAGCGCCAGCAATTTCGATCGGACCGCGCGCGCCAATCCCGGCCAGTCGAGAAGCCCGAGGATGATGGTGATGCCGAAGTAGATGAGGATCGGGCTCCAGGTCACCGGCAGCGCCGCCGAGAGCGCCATCCACAGCGGCAGCTCGGGGAAGGAGCGCACCATCTCGATGAAGCGCTGGATGACGTTGTCGATCCAGCCGCCGTAGTAGCCGGAGATGCCGCCCAGCGTGACGCCGATGAGGAAGCTCACCGCGATGCCGAGCAGCCCGACGGTGAGCGAGATGCGCGTGCCGTAGACGATGCGCGAGAACATGTCGCGCCCGAGGCGGTCGGTGCCGAGCAGGTAGAAGGTGCCGCCCTCGGCCGGGCAGACGAAGTGGAAGCGACCCTCGACGAGGCCCCAGAAGCGGTACTCGTCGCCCAGGCAGAAGAAGCGCAGCGGCTGCACCAGCTTCGGCTCGGGCGTGTACTCGCGCTTCAGGCGCACCATGTCGAGCTGCATGCGGTAGCCGTAGACGAACGGCCCGGCGAACCTGCCCTCGTGGAAGAGGTGCAGCTCCTGCGGCGGCGCGTAGATGTGCTTGGTATCGCGCGTATGCAGGTTGTAGGGGGCGATGAACTCCGAGACCAGCGTCGAGGCGTAGAAGGCGAGCAGGATCACGCCCGCCGCGACCGCGATGCGGTGGCGGCGGAACTTCCACCACATGATCTGCCACTGCGAGGCGCGGTAGAAGCGCTCCTGCTCGGGGGTGAGCGCCTCCGCCGCGTGCGGGTCGAAGGGCTCCTGAGAGACGAAATGCTCGACCTTCGCGGTCATGGGCAGCCGCCTTTGCCGACCCCCTGACAAGGGGGTCGTAAGCCGCAGGCGAACGGGGGGTTGGTTTTCGCAGCGAAGGCAAACCCCCCGCTCGCTGCGCTCGCTCCCCCCTTATCAGGGGGGCGGCAGAACCGATGCCTCATTTGGCCACTCCGCCGGTAAGCCGGATGCGCGGGTCGAGCGCGGCGAGCAGGAGATCGGAGATGAACATGCCGATCACGGTGAGCAGCGACAGGAACATCAGGAACGAGCCGGCGAGGTACTGGTCCTGGCTGCGCAGCGCCTCGAGCAGCATCGGCCCCGAGGTCTGCAGGGAGAGCACCACCGCGACGATCGCCGAGCCCGAGATGACCGAAGGCAGCAGGTTGCCGATGTCGGCGATGAAGGGGTTGAGCGACATGCGCAGCGGGTACTTCACCAGCAGGCGGAAGGGCGGCATGCCCTTGGCGCGCGCAGTGACCACGTACTGCTTCTGCAGCTCGTCGAGCAGGTTGGCGCGCAGGCGCCGGATCATGCCGGCGGTGCCCGAGGTGCCGATGACGATCACCGGGATCCACAGGTGCTCGAGCACCGAGCGCGCCTTGGCCCAGCTCCAGGGCTGGCCGAGGTACTCCGGGTCCATGATGCCGCCGACGGAGAGCCCGAACTGCACGTTGGCGAAGTACATGAGCACCAGCGCGAGCAGGAAGTTCGGCGTCGCGAGGCCGAGGTAGCCGATGAAGGTGAGCCCGTGGTCGCCCCAGCTGTACTGGTGCGTGGCGGCGTAAACGCCGATCGGGAACGCCACCGCCCAGGTGAAGAGGATCACCGAGAAATTAAGGATAAAGGACAAAAACAATCGGTCTCCGACAACGGCCTTCACCGGCATGTCGTGCTCGAAGGACCAGCCCCAGTCGCCCTGCAGCAGGCCCGAGAAGCCGCGCTCGCCCGGCCACACGCCGACCCAGATGCCGTACTGCTCGAGGAAGGGCTTGTCGAGGCCGTACTGCTTGCGCAGGAACTCCGCCTTCTCGGCCGCCGCCTTGTCGCCCTGGCTCTGCAGCTCGGCGATCTGGTTGGAGAGGAAGTCCCCCGGCGGCAGCTGGATGATGACGAAGGTGACGAAGCTGATCAC
>JBQTJF010000276.1:0-9282 GCA_052387375.1 Betaproteobacteria bacterium | reverse complement strand
CTGGGGCCTGTCGCCGCTCGGCTTCATCTTCGCCTTCATGGGGGTGCTGCTCGTCCTCGGCATGCTCGTCGACGGCGTGGCGATGGTGCTGCTCACCGTGCCGGTGGTGTTCCCGGTGGCGATGGCGTTGAAGATCGACCCGGTGCACCTCGCCATCATCGTCACGCTGAACGTGGAGATGGGCGTGGTGACCCCGCCCATCGGGCTCAATCTCTTCGCCGTCAGCGGCACCTCGAAGATACCGATCGGGCAGGTGCTGAAGGGCACCATCCCCTTCTTCCTCGGCGACCTCGCCGTGCTGCTGCTCGTCATCTCCTATCCCGGCATCGCCACCTGGCTGCCGGGCGTGCTCGTCAAGTCCGCCTTCGGCTGAGGCCGGGCTTCCAGCCGGAGGTACCGGCCCTGGAAAAAGCGGTCCGCGACCCAAAAATATTCCCGATCGGGAACATTCCGGATTTCCGCCGTAACCGCTCCGCCGTGGCGCCGTCATGGGCCGGCAACGCGCGGCCCGCACCATGCGCCCATGGACACCTACGGTGACGTCCCCCTCGGCGTGGAGTGCGCCTGGCCCGCGCCCGGCTCAGGCGACGCGGCGGTCTTCCTCGCGCCGGCCCGCGCCGGGCGAGCCGAGGAAGGGCTCGAGCCGGCTGTCGTAAGGGCACCTTCCCTCGTCGGCGCGGTACTGCCGCACGCGGCGTAGCCCGTCCTCGCGGCGGCGCGCCTCGGCGCGCAGCCAGGCCGTCTGCCGCATCGCGGTCAGCACGCCGGCGAGGAGCGCGACGACGCCGAGCGCGGCGATGACCAGCCCGACGTCCACGCGAGCGAGCACGAGCGTCGCCAGCTCGCCCGCCGGCAGCGAGGCCCGGGGTTCGAGCCACGGGAACTGCGGCAGCCAGCCCTTGCGCCACGCGAACAGGGCGCCGTAGTACAGCACCGCGACGAAGCCGGCAGCGGCCATCGCGATACCGAACAGCCGGACTGCTTTCGCTTTCATCATGGGCAAACTCCCGGTTGCGTCCCCCGAGGCGAGAGGATGCCGGGATAAGCCGCGTTTTCGGAGTCGCTTCGCCTAGTTCCAAAGGACCAGTGGCGAGGCCGCCGCAAATACTTGTGCGGAGCGCGCAAATCCCACCTTAGAGGCTGGTACCGCAGCATCCTCGAGAGGATCCGCGGCGACACGCCCTCCCAGGCGATCTGCGACACCCTGAGCGCCCATTCGCGCCAGCAGGTCACCGCCTGGCTCGAGCAGCTCGAGACGCTCGGCTTCATCGCGCTTCGCGATTCCGTCAGCTAGCCTGCCGCGCCAGCGCCGGCGTCAGTCCGGGATTTCGGCATCGACCAGGCTCGCGAGCTGCGCGAGCGACTCCTGCCAGCCGAGGTAGCACGCCTCGGGCGGAATGACCTCCGGCACGCCTTCCTGCACGATCGTCAGCTCGGTCCCGCACGACACTTTCTTCAGGGTCACGGTCACCTGCATCTCCCCCGGCAGGTTCGGGTCGTCGAACTTGTCCGTGTAACGGAGGAGCTCGTTGGGCTTCATCTCGAGATAGCGCCCGCCGAAAGAGTGGCTCTTCCCCGTGGTGAAGTTGGTGAACGACATCTTGTGCGTCCCGCCGACCTTGGCGTCGAGGTGATGCACCTTGCCGGTGAAGCCGTGGGGCGGCAGCCACTTGGCCATGGCCTCGGCATCGAGAAACGCGCGATAGACCCGCTCGGGCGTGCCGCGCAGAACGCGGTGAAGACGGATGGTGCTCGGCATGGTTCGCTCCTTTCGATGTGCCTCACCCCATTGTCGAGCGGGGGCCCGGCTAATCGACATGCGCCGGGAGTCGAAGCTAAGGACTTGGTTTCACTACCTTATTGATCACGAGGGCGCCCAGCACCGCGGCGCCGAGCGCGACATAGGCGGCGAGGCACGCGGGGCACTTGGGCAGCAGCGCGAGGACGGCGCCCGGCGCGATCCACGAGACGAATCCCGCCGCGCGGCGCAGCCACGCGGGGATTCGGGAACTACAACACGTCGTAGCGATCATGGTGGCGCACCCATTCCATCTTGTGAGGCACGTCGCGCTCGCCGCGGCCCTTGGGCGCGAGGTCGAGCACGTTGTACGTGCCCATCATCACTTCGACGCCCCGCCGGTAGGTCGAGTAGGTGTGGAAGATCTCATCCGCGTCGTTCCTGGTGAAGACGCTGATGCCGGGCATTTCCTCCGACTCGAAGGGCTGCATGCCGTAGTTGCAGTAGACCTTGCCCCTGGCCCGCTCTTCCGGCGTGAAGCTGACGCCGAAGTCGAAATTGAAGTCGCTGCCATGCGAGGAAACCCACTTGAACCGCCAGCCCATGCGCTGGCGAAAACGCTCGATGTCGGCGAGCGGCGCGCGCGAGACGGCCACGAACGTGACGTCGCGATGCGCCAGGTGCACGTTCATGCCGTCGGTGTGATCGGCCATGAAGGAGCAGCTCGGGCAACCTTGCTCCCACCCCGGCCCGAACATGAAGTGCTGCACCATCAGTTGGCCTCGGCCCTCGAACAGCTCGGCGAGCGTGCGCCGGCCCTCGGGCGCGTCGAAGGCGTAATCCTTCTCGATGCGCACCCAGGGCAGCGCGCGGCGCTCGCGGGCGACCTGGTCGCGCAGGTGCGTGAGCTCCCTTTCGCGCGCCAGCAGCTTCGTGCGCTCGGCAATCCATCGATCCCTGGACACAATCGCGGTTTTCATCATGTGCTCCTTCGCTGACGCTTCGGACGTCGCACGGCGCGCACCTTGCCGCTCGGGCCGCCGCCGGCATAAAAGAGGTCTGCCCCGTCGGACTCGAGCCCGCTGACGCCGGCACCGCGCGGCATCTCGAGCCGCTCGAGCACGGCGCCGCTCTGCGGGTCGATGCGGCGGATATCGCTCTCGTCGCCCTCCCAGGTGCCGTGCCAGAGCTCGCCGTCGACCCAGGTCACGCCGGTGACGAAGCGGTTGGTCTCGATGGTGCGCGTGACCGCGCCGGTCTCGGGGTCGATGCGGTGGATCTTGCGATCGCGGTACTGCCCGACCCACAGGCTGCCCTCGGCCCAGGCGAGCCCCGAGTCCCGCCCCTGGCCGGGCGCCGGGATCGACGCCACCACCTGGCCGCTGGCGGGGTCGATCTTGTCGATGCGCGCCTCGGCGATCTGGTAGAGGTACCTGCCGTCGAAGGCGGTGCCGGCGTCGCCGGCGCGCTCGAGCGTGCGCGCCAGCTCGCCGCTCTGCGGATCGAAGGCCACCAGCCTGGCCCCGGTGGCGGCCCAGACGCGGCTGCCGTCGTAGGTGACGCCGTGCACGGCGTCGGCGCCGGGGAAGGGCCCGTACTCGCGCACGATCTCGGCAGGTTGAGTCAAGTCTTTGCTTGTCTTGCGTGTCATGGTTCGTCTCCTTGCGACACCAATCTACCCACGCGGCAGCGCGGCAGGGAGTAACAAGTTCGTCGTGAAGCCTGCGAGCGGCGGCGCGAGCCAGCGGCGCGCCCGCGCCCGTCCGATCGAGCGCGCGCGCCCGGCGGCCTCGAGCTCGACGAGCGCGCGCTGGACCGTGCGCTGACTCGCGCCGAGGGCCAGCGCCAGGGCCGAAGTCGACCACGCGGCGCCGTCGGAGAGGAGCGCCATCAGGGATGCCTCGTCGCCGTCGATGGGCGGGGCGAGAACGGCGACGTCGCGCGCGCCGCGCGGACGGAGCGCGAAGCCCCGCGCCGTGGCTTCGATGCGCGCCAGCGTTGCGACGAGGGCGCGCAGCCGGCCGATCTCGACGCGCAGGCGCGCCCGGTGCGACTCGTCGGGGCGGCGGGTGCGGACCGCGTGCGCGATCAGGGCATGCCGGTCGACATCGCCGGGCCAGGCCTCGGCGAGCGCGCGCGCCAGCGCGAACAGCACCGGGCGGCGCGCCAGCGGGCGCCACGCCGCGCCGGCGCTCAAGCCCCGGCGGCAGGCGTCGAGCACCAGCGCGCCCGAGGCGAGGAGCGCCGCGACCTCGTCGAGCCGCAACGGCTGCTCGCCGCCGGCAAGGCGGCGCCGGGCGGCGGGACGCTCGAGCGCTTCGCGCGTGCCGGCCACCTCGGCGAGGAGCGCCGGCACGCGCGCGCGCTCGGCCGCCTCGCGCGCGCGCTCGAGCGCCGCCTGCGCCTGGCCGGTGCGCAGCGAGCGCAGCGCCAGCTCGGCAGCGACCAGCTCGGCCACCGCCGCCAGCGACGGCGGCAGGCTGCGCGCGTCGAGGCGCGCCAGCGCCGCCGCGGCCTCCTCGAGGCGGCCGAGCAGCAGCAGCCGGCGCGCGGCGATCAGCCGCGCCTGCAGCGCGTTGGCGCGATCGGCGTGCGCCTCGAGCGTCGCCGCGGCCGCCTCCAGCGCGCGCGGCGAGCCGCCGAGGTCGCGCATGGCCAGCGCCACCTCGGCCTCCGCGACGACGCAGCGGGCGCGCGAGAGCGCCTCGTGGGCGCCGAAGCCGCGCGCGGCATTCCGCAGCAGCTTGCGGGCGCGCGGGTACTCGCCGAGCTGCGCCATGGCGATGCCGCGCAGCGCCAGCGCCGGCGGGTCCTCGCGCAGGGCGATGCGCTTGAGCGCGCCGAGCGCGTCGCCGGCGCCGAGGGCGCGCGCGGCGGCGGCGATCAGCGAGTCCATGGTCCTGCCATCTGTAATAGTTATCACATAATTGTTTCAAGAACGACAGAACAAAGTTGACAAGCGTCGCTCGCCGGCGGTACCGTACCGACCCATGTAGGGCTCGCGCCCTAGCCGGGTCTTCGCAGACACCCGGTCCACAAAGACGCTTCCGTCTCAAGGCCTGCTCCATTCCCTTCGTGGGAGGAGTGCGCACATGAGCAACGGAACGCAAGCCGGACTCCCCGGCATCGGTCGTCGCCGCCTCGAGGTCCTCGGGGTCTTCCTCAGGATCGGCGCGCTCGGCTTCGGTGTCGCCGCGATCTGGGGCCTGATCCAGGCCGAGGTGCAGGAACGGCGCCGCTGGCTTTCCAAGGAGCGCTTCGTCGAGGGCCTGGCCCTGGTGCAGGCGCTTCCCGGAGCCACGGCGCTGCAGATGTGCGTCTTCACCGGCTACCAGCGCGCCGGCCTGTCGGGCGGCGTCCTCGCCGGCCTGGGCTTCATCGTGCCGGCGTTCGCGATCATGCTGGCGCTGACCGCGCTGCACTCCGCCTACGGCGCGCTGCCGTTCATGCGCGATGCGTTCTACGGCCTCGGCCCGGTGGTCCTGGGCGTCTTCGCCGTCGCGGTCTGGCGGCTCGGCCGCAACGCCATCAAGGACGCCTTCTCGATCCTGGTCGCCCTGGCAGCGATCGCGATGCTTGCACTGTCGCCCATCGGCCCGGCCGTAACCTTCCTCCTCGCCGGTTGCATCGGCGTCGCCGCGCACCGTTCGCTGCGAGCCGGCCTGGTGTCCGCCGCCGTTGTCTTCGCCCTCGCCGCGGGGGAGTACGTCATCGGGTCCTGGCTGAACGGGGTGCCCGCCGGTTCCGGCCCCGCTTCGACTGGCTTGTGGGACATCGGCGTCTTCTTCCTCAAGGTCGGCGCGGTGACCTTTGGCGGCGGCCTCACGATCATCGCCTTCATCCAGGACCAGGTGGTCAATCAGCTGCACTGGATCTCCTCGGAGGAGTTCCTCGAAGGGCTGGCGATCGGGCAGGTGACGCCGGGTCCGGTGATCATGCTTGCGGCGTTCGTCGGCTACAAGGTTGCCGGCGTCGCCGGGGCGGCCGTGGCTGCGGGCGCCATCTTCCTGCCGTCCTTCGTCCTGCTGCTGTCCATCCTGCCGTGGCTGGAGCGCTGGCGCGCCCTGATGTGGGTGCGCGCCGCCATGCGGGGCGTCAGCCCGGCGGTGGTCGGCGCCATCGCGCTTACCGTCGTTCGCATGATGCCGACCGCCGCCCCCGACGCATTCACCGGCGTCTTGTTCGTCGGCACCATCGCCGGCCTGCTGCTGTGGCAATTGCCGGCCGTTCCTGCGGCGGTCGGCGGCGGCGTGCTCGGCGTCGTCGCGCGCTCCGCAATGCGCGTGCGCGAATTCACCTTTTAAGGAGACCGATATGCGCTATGCACTGAAACCACTGCACTGCCGTCCCTGGCTGCTGCAGGGCCTTTCGCCGAAGCTCATCTAGAGCCACTACGAGAACAATTACGGCGGCGCCCTGCGGCGGCTCAACGCCATCGCCGCGCAGCTCGAGGCGGCCGACTTCCCGAAGACGCCCGGCTTCGTGCTGAACGGGCTGAAGCGCGAGGAATTGATCGCGCTGAATTCCGTGATCCTGCATGAGATCTACTTCGCCAGCCTGGGCGGCGACGGCCGCGATCCCGGGGCATTCGCGGAGATCCTCGCGCGGGACTTCGGCTCGGCGGATCGCTGGAAGGCAGAGTTCGCCGCGATGGGGAAAGCCCTGGGCGGGGGCTCAGGCTGGGTGCTCCTGACCTACGTGCCGCGCGAGCGGCGGCTGATCAACCAGTACGCCGCCGACCACAGCCAGAACGTCGCCGCCGGCGTGCCGATCCTCGCGCTGGACATGTACGAGCACGCCTACCACATGGACTTCGGCGCGAACGCGGGCGCGTACGTGGACACCTTCCTGCGCAATGTCGACTGGAAGGGCGTCGCGGCGCGCTACGAGGACGCGGCGAAGGTGGAGCCCTTGCGGCCGCTCGAGCAGAAGGAGTTCGGCGACGTTCCGGGCGTCGACGCGGCGGAAGTGAAGGCGATGATCGACGCGGGGCAGAAGGTGCAGTTCATCGACGCGCGGCCCCGGCACTACGTCTCGCGCACGCAGGACATCATCGAGGGCGCGACCTGGCGCGACCCGGAGCGCGTGAAGGACTGGGCCGGGGAGCTCTCGAAGAGCGAGCCTGTCGTCGTCTACTGCGTGTACGGCTTCCACATCGGCTGCCAGACGGCCGTGGCGCTGCGCGAGCAGGGCTTCGATGCGAAGTACATGAGGGGCGGACACTTCGCGTGGCGCGCGCTGGGCGGGCCGGTGAAGCTCAACGTATGAACGCAGCGCTGTTCCTCGGCCGCGCCGACGTGGAGCGGCTGCTGAGGCCCGAAGCCTGCCTTGCCGCGGTCGAGAACGCCTTTCGCCTGCTTGGTGAAGGCAAGGCGCCGCCACCGGCTGTCCTGGCGGTGCAGGCCGAGCGCGGCAGCTTCCACGTCAAGGCCGGGATGCTCACCACCGACCGGCCTTACTTCGCCGCGAAGCTCAACGCGAACTTTCCGGAAAATGGCCCGCGGCACGGCCTCCCCACCATCCAGGGCGCAGTGATCCTGAGCGATGCAACGCACGGCACCCCGCTCGCGATCATGGATTCGGGCTCGATTACCGCGCTGCGCACCGCCGCCGCGACCGCCTTGGCGGCCAAGTATCTCGCCCGCAAGGGCTGGAGCACGCTGGCGGTCTGCGGCTGCGGCGGCCAGGCGGAGCCGCACCTGGATGCGCTGCGTGCTGAGAGGGTCATCCTCTACGACATTAATGCCGACAAGGCAGCCGCGCTCGCGGCCAAGCGAAGGGTCGAGGCGAGCAGCGACCTCGAGCACTGCCTCGCCGACGCCGACGTGGTCGTGACCTGCACCACGTCGAAGCGCTGGTTCGTCACGCGGGAGATGCTGCGGCCGGGGGCGTTCGTCGCCGCCGTCGGCGCCGATCACGAGGACAAGCAGGAAATCCAGCCGCAGCTTCTCGCCGCCGCGAAGGTCGTCACCGACATCACCGCCCAGGCCGTGGCGATCGGCGACCTGCATCACGCCGTCGCGGCTGGCGCGATGTCGACCGACGACGTCCACGCCGAGCTCGGCGAGATCGTCTGCGCCCGCAAGCCCGGGCGCGAGTCGGACGAGGAGGTCATCGTCTTCGACTCGACCGGCACCGGCCTGCAGGATGTCGCTGCCGCCATGGCGGCCTACCAAGCCGCCCTGGCCGATCGACAATAGCCACCGCTCCGCTCGGCGCGGAGAAACGTTTCCGCAACGTCGTTGGAGGCGTCGGCGGTCGCCACACGCCGATTATCGGTCCTTCGGCGCCTCGATCGTGACCTGCAGCGGGCCCTTCACGCTCAGCGCTTCGATCCCGGAATCGATCCGGCCCAGCACGATGAGCCCTCTTGCGTAACCCGCGTCCTTATAGAAGATCGCCAGGTTGCCCCACGGCGCGTAGTACGCGATGTCGCCGACCGACGGATCGGCGCCCGCCGGCGCGCCCGCGGTGGACAGCGTTATCGGCAGGTAGGCGATGTTTTAGGTCGCCGCAAAATCCTCGGGGCTGAGCGAAACCCGCAGCAGGGACAGAAAATCCCTGGCTGCGGCGTTGTCCGCCAGGGTTGCGGTGACGGTCTTGCCGCCGATCGTTAGACGTATGTGCATTCGGTTTGCAGCGTTGTCCGCGGCATGAGCGCTGGCGCTGAAGACCACCGCCGATGCGACGGCGAAGAGCAATAGCTTCACTACGGGTGCAGCAGCGTCTTGATGGCACGGCGCTCGTCCATCGCGCGGTAGCCCTCCGCCACCTGCTCGAGGGGCAGCGTGAGGTCGAATACCTTGCCGGGATCGATCTTGCCGTTCAGCACGAGGTCGATGAGCTTCGGCAGGTAGCGGCGCACCGGCGCCGGGCCGCCGTGCAGGTGGACATGGGCGAAGAAGAGCTCCTGGCCGTCGAGCTCGACCCCGTGCGGCACCCCGACGTAGGCGACGTACCCGCCTTTGCGGGCGCAAGCGACGGCCTGCTTCATCGACTCCTGCGTGCCGACGCACTCCAGGACCGCGTCCGCGCCGATGCCTTTCGTCAGCTCCTTGATGCGCGCCACGCCTTCGTCGCCACGCTCGGTGACGATGTCGGTGGCGCCGAATTCGCGGGCGAGCTTCTGCCGTGAGCCATGACGGCTCATCGCGATGGTCCGCTCGGCCCCCATCTGCCTGGCCGAGAGCACGCCGAGCAGGCCGACCGCGCCGTCGCCGACGACCACGGCGGTCGATCCCGGCTTCACGTTCGCCGCAGCGGCGGCGAACCAGCCGGTGCCCAGGACATCCGATGTGGTCAGCAGGCTCGGCAGCAGGTCGTTCGACGGAACGCCCGGCGTCGGCACCAGCGTTCCGTCTGCCAGAGGAACGCGCAGCACCGGCGCTTGCGCCCGGGTGATGAACTCGCGGTGCACGCACGACGACGGGTAGCCGTACTGGCAGTTGGGACAGGTGTTGTCGGAGGTGGCGAATGAGCCGATGACGAACTGGCCGGGCCTGATCGAGCGCACCGCGCTGCCCACCTCCTCGACGATGCCGCAG
>JBQTJF010000275.1:0-4493 GCA_052387375.1 Betaproteobacteria bacterium | reverse complement strand
CGAAGTCGTCGCAGGTCACCGCCTGGCCGTCGTGGCGCTGGAAGTACAGGCGCATGCCGGCCTGGAACTTCTCCTCGCCGAGCAGCGTGTGCTGCATGCGCACCACCTCCGCGCCCTTCTCGTACACGGTCATGGTGTAGAAGTTGCGGATCTCCATGTAGGACTGCGGCCGCACCGGGTGCTTCATCGGCCCGGCGTCCTCGGGGAACTGCCCGGCGCGCAGGCCGCGCACCTCCTGGATGCGCGTCACGGCGCGCGAGTAGGTGTCGGCGCCGTACTCCTGGTCGCGGAACACCGTCAGGCCTTCCTTGAGCGAGAGCTGGAACCAGTCGCGGCAGGTGACGCGGTTGCCGGTCCAGTTGTGGAAGTACTCGTGCGCGACGACGCGGTCGATGTGGAGGTAGTCGACGTCGGTGGCGGTGTCGGCGCGCGCCAGCACGTACCGGGTGTTGAAGAGGTTGAGGCCCTTGTTCTCCATCGCCCCGGAGTTGAAGTCGCCGACCGCGACGATCTTGTACTGGCCGAGGTCGAGCGCCAGGCCGAAGCGGCTCTCGTCCCACTTCATGGCGCGCTTCAGGCAGTCCATCGCCCAGCCGGCCTGGTCGAGCTTCCCCGGCTCGACGTACACGAACAGCTCCTTGTCCTTGTACCTGTCGCGCAGGACCTCCAGGTTCGCGGCGACCAGCGCGAAAAGATACGACGGCTTCGGGAACGGGTCGACGAACGTCGCCCAGCCTGCTCCCGAGGCGGCGAGATTGCCGTTCGAGAGCAGCACCGGGAATCGCTTCGGGTCGGCGCGCACCGTCGTGGTATAGCGCGCCATGACGTCGGGCCGGTCGATGAACCAGGTGATGCGGCGGAACCCTTCCGCCTCGCACTGCGTGACGAAGCCGTTCTTCGTCGCATACAGGCCCTCGAGCCTGGTGTTCTTCTGCGGCACGATGCGCGTCAGCGTCTCGAGCGCGAACGCATCGGGCACCTCCGGGATGGTCAGCTTCTCGGGGGTCAAGGTGAACTGAGGCTTGGCGCCGTTGAGCTTCACCTCCACCAGCTCCAGTTCATCCCCGTCGAGGACCAGAGGTCCGGGTGCGTTGCGCCGCACCTCGAGCTTCGCGCGCACCAGCGCGTGGTCGTCGCGGATGTCGACGTCGAGCTCGACGCTTTCGATGCGGAACGCCGGCGGGGCGTAGTCCTTCAGGTAAATGGCTTTGGGTTGCGGTTCTCTCATGAGCTTATTGACTGATCGTCCGACGCGCGCAATGAACTGCGACGGGTCGAGTACGCAAGTCTTGTCCAGGGCGCCGTTGAGGGAGAACATTTTCGGCTCTTTCCGGAACTGGAAGAGGCGGTAAAGGTGAAACTGCGAGCTGCTTTCGACCGAGAATCGCAACTCCGTCCTCGTTACGTAGAAAGGCGTGTCCTTGCCGAAGGCAGTGGTCTTCACTTCTATGAAGCGCTCCCTTCCGGAGCCGCGCCGCCTCGTAAGCCGCTACAAGATCCTCACCGGCGCGTCCCAGGCTTCCGTTGCGTGCCTCGAGCGCGAGATAGTCCACGCCTATCCGTGGCTGCACGGCGTAGCGTGGCGCTGGGGCCTGGGCGAGGCTTCTGTCGGCTGGGACTGGCGGCTCTACGACAAGGCCCAGGAGATTGCGCACGGGCGGCGATGGGCCCGCCGCTCTCGTGGCTTCGGACTCTGCTAGGCGCGGCAAGGAGCTATCCTCGCCAAGGCGCGCGAGCACGACTTCGCGCAGCAACTCCTGATAGTTGTGCAGTGGCTTGCAACCCGCCACATAAGGAAATCCGCATTCGATAAGGATTGCGCTAATGTTCTGGTGCTTTCGCTCGATGGATCCATCGGTCCGGCCGACCAGGCGCTCCTTTAGAAGCCGGCGGTGGTCGGTCTTGCTGTAAGGCTCGTCCCGGAGCTCAAGCGTCAGCATCGAGAAGTAGTCCGACGTAATCGCTTCGACTTCAGCTAGGCCCCAGTCAGCCGCCATGCCGGCAGGTAGCCGCGCCTAAGCCGCCTTCAAGGCCTTGAGCCGTCGGATCTTTGCGCCGCTCCGGTCCTCTTCCATCTGGAGGTCGTACCTGGCCTGCAGGTTCATCCAGAACTGCGCGCTGGTGCCGAAGTAATGTCCCAGGCGGAGCGCCGTGTCGGCGGTGATGCCGCGCAGGCCGTGGACGATCTCGTTGATCCGCCGCGGCGGGACACCGAGGTCGACGGCGAGCCGGTACTGGCTGACACTTAATGGCTCGAGAAATTCTTTCTCGAGAATCTCGCCGGGGTGAATCGGCTTCAGCTTGGCCATGCTGTCCTCACGGGCGGATTCCTGAGATCCTCCAAGCTCTGTGCCGCTTCGATCATCTCCAGCTTCCTGCGTGCCACGGGTTCGATCGCCTTGAACCGCCTGACCGGCTCCCGCTGGAACAGCCGCTCTGCGTCCTTGCCGCGGAAGGAGCGGATCACCCGACTATATTAACGGAGAGCGTTAATAGGAACAAGGCCCATGCCGGTTTCTGGTGCGTCGCAACCGGCTGATGCCCGGAGGCGGTGCATGGAGTCTGCACCGCGACGATGCCTAGCCCCGGAAAGCGCGGGTGGTACGCGATTTGCGAGCAGCGCGCATCATCCACGGGCGCGCGGCAGGAGCTGTTCCATTTAACGCCTATCGGGGCTTTGAGGACCTTCGACCAGGTCATGCAAAAACATGGCAAAGGTCTTGGCTGCGACATCTGCAAGCCGGCGGTGGCCTCGATCCTCGCCTCGTGCTGGAACGAGATGATCCTCAAGCCCGCGCACGCGCCGCTGCAGGACACCAACGATCACTTCCTCGCCAACCTGCAGAAGAACGGCACCTACTCGGTGGTGCCGCGCGTGCCCGGCGGCGAGATCACGCCCGACAAGCTGATGGCGCTCGGCGCGGTGGCGAAGAAGCACGGCCTGTACACCAAGATCACCGGCGCGCAGCGCGTCGACCTGCTCGGCGCGCGGCTCGAGCAGCTGCCGCTCGTCTGGCGGGAGCTGATCGAGGCGGGCTTCGAGTCCGGCCACGCCTACGGCAAGGCGCTGCGCACGGTGAAGTCCTGCGTCGGCACGACCTGGTGCCGCTACGGCGTGCAGGACTCGGTGAGCATGGCGATCCGCATCGAGCAACGCTACCGCGGCCTGCGCGCGCCGCACAAGATCAAGATGGCGGTGTCGGGCTGCACGCGCGAGTGCGCCGAGGCGCAGGGCAAGGACGTCGGCGTCATCGCCACGGAGAAGGGCTGGAACCTCTACGTGTGCGGTAACGGCGGCATGAAACCGAGGCACGCCAGGGGCTCAACCAGTCGGCGAGCGGCACGGCGAAGAACGCCGCGCTCATCAACTTGCACCTCGCCGCCGGGCAGATCGGCAGGGCCGGCGCCGGCCCTTTGAGCCTGACCGGGCAGCCCAACGCCATGGGCGGGCGCGAGGTCGGCGGCCTGGCGACGCTCCTGCCGGGACACAGGGAGATCTCAAGCGAAAAAGACCGGCTTGAGGTCGCACGCTTCCGGAACGTGGAGAAGATCTCGGAAAAGCCCGGCAAGACCGCGGTCGAGATGTTCGAAGCGCTGCGGGCGGGCGAGATCAAGGCCGTCTGGATCGCCTGCACCAACCCGGCGCAGTCGCTGCCCGACCAGCGCCTGGTGCATGAAGCGCTGAAGAAGGCCGAGCTCGTGGTGGTGCAGGACGCCTGCCGCAACACCGAGACCGCGGCATATGCGCACGCCTTCCTGCCGGCGGCGGGCTGGGGCGAGAAGGAGGGCACGATGACCAACTCCGAGCGGCGCATCTCGCGCGTGCGCGCCGCCGTGCCGCCGCCCGGCGAGGCGAGGCCCGACTGGAAGGTCGCCGTGGACTTCGCCGCCCGGCTTTTCCCGGACAAGTTGGTGTACGCCGCGGCGGAACAGATTTTCGAGGAGCACAAAGAAACCACCAGGGGCCGCGATCTGGACATCACCGGGCTCTCCTACGCGCTGCTCGACGAGCGCGGGCCGCAGCAATGGCCGTTCGTTCTGGAGGGGAAGAAGCGGCTCTACGAGGACGGCCGCTTTCCGACGCCCTCGGGCCGCGCGCGCTTTGTCGCCACGCCTTACCGCCCGGTCGCCGAGGACGTCGACGCCGAATGTCCCTTGCGGCTCACCACCGGCAGGCTGCGCGACCAATGGCACGGCATGAGCCGCACCGGCACGATCGCGGGCCTCTTCGGCCACGAGCCCGAGCCGCGCCTGCTCATGAACCCGGAAGACTTGGCTTGCGGGTTGACGAAAGTCTCTTCCCGCCGGGGCCACTTGTACGTGCAGGCGGCGCCCGACCCCGACACGCCGCGCGGCACGGTGTTCCTCGCCATGCACTGGGGCGCGCGCTTCCTCGGCGGCGCCGGCCGCCTCGGGGTGAACGAGCTCACGCTCGGCGCGCTCGACCCGTCCTCGCGCCAGCCGGAGCTCAAGCATTGCGCGGTGCGCGTCGA
>JBQTJF010000274.1:0-4645 GCA_052387375.1 Betaproteobacteria bacterium | reverse complement strand
TCATCTTGCTCAGTGCTGGTATAGTGTTTCTACATCGCAGGATCGAACGGCGCATTGCGAAGGTAAAGGAGCTATAGCTAATGGAACTCATCGCTGCCATTGCTATGTTCGGCGTCGTGCTTGTCATCGTCGGCGTCGCCTTTGACGCCGCACGCCGGGCGAAATAGCGCCTCCTTGCATGGCGGTGTTGCCGGACGCGGCATCAACCACCTCGCTTCATCAGGGCTCGCCGCGCTGCGCACGTCGCCGAACTGCTGGATGAGGTTCTCGAGCGTGGCGCGCTGCTCCTCGGCGGAAAGCGCTGCGGTGCAGTCGGAGAGAAGCACCACCTTGAAGTCGAGCATCATCGCGTCGCGGGCGGTGCACTCGCAGCAGACGTTGGTCTTGGTCCCGGCGATGAGCAGTGTGTCGATGCCTCGTTGGTTCAGCGTTTCCTGAAAATTCCCCTTTATGAAGGCGCTGTAGCGGTTCTTCGCCACGCGCAGGTCTTCCGGCCTGGCGTCGAGCTCCGGCCACAGCGCCTGCAGCGGCGAGCCGGCCTCGAGCGCCGCGGCCGCCTGCTCGCGCTTGCCGGGAGCGACGAAGGCGTCGAAGAACCCGGCCCAGTCGCGGCCGCCCTTGCGGTTCTCGTGCATCACCCAGATCACCTCTCGGGGCGGATGGCGATCACAGGGAATCGAAGTACTCGGTCATGCGGATACGGGAAGAGCGATCGGGAAGAACGCCCTTTGCGGCGCCGAGGTTGTCCTTCATGTGCTCGGGCTTGCTCGTGCCGGGGATGGCGCAGGTCACCGCCGGGTGCGAGACGATCCACTTGAGGAAGTACTGCGCCCAGCTGGCGATGCCGAGCTCGGCGGCCCACGGGGGAAGCGGCTTGCCGCGCGCGCGCCGGAACAGCGCGCCCTCGCCGAACGGCCGGTTGATCAGGACCCGCACGCCCTTGTCGCGCGCCAGCGGAAGCAGCCGCTTTTCCGCCTCGCGCTCGGCGAGCGAGTAGTTGATCTGCAGGAAATCCCAGGCGCCGCCCTGCAGCGCGCGCTCGACCTCGGGATACGCGGACGCGGTGTAGTGCGTGATGCCGATATGCCGGATGCGGCCGCGCTGCTTCCAGTCCAGGAGGGTGGATTCATGGGTCGAAACATCCGCGAGGTTGTGCACCTGCATCAGGTCCATGACCTCGACGCGCAGGCGCTTGAACGACGTTTCCATCTGCGCCATGCCGGCCTCGCCGCCGCGCGTCCAGACCTTGGTGGCGATGAACAGACGATCGCGCATGCCGAGCCCGGCGACGAGCTCGCCCACCACCGCCTCGGCGCTGCCGTACATCGGCGAGGAGTCGACGACGTGGCCGTCGAGCAGCTTCAGCACCTCGCGCAGCGGCGCGCGCGCGGCGGCGTCGTCGCCGACGTCGAAGGTCTGCCAGGTGCCCAGGCCGATGCGCGGCAGATCGCGGTTAGCGGGAATGGAATTGCTCATGAATGAACCTGCTAGAGCGGCGAGAAGGGCGCGGCGGCGGGCGTCCATGAGCTTGCGTTATAGTAGGAGACAGGGAGGGAGAGCAATGGAAATCGGAGGCTGGGTCGCGCTCGGGCTGATCATCGCCGCGGTGGTCTTCGCCATCGCGGTGTACAACCGCATGGTGGCGCTGAAGAACCGCTTCAGGAACGCGTTCGCGCAGATCGACGTGCAGCTCAAGCGCCGCTACGACCTGATCCCGAACCTGGTCGAGTCGGTGAAGGGCTACATGCAGCACGAGCGCGGCACGCTCGAGGCGGTGATCGCGGCGCGCGGCGCGGCGGTCAGCGCCGAGGGCCGCGCCGCGGCGGCGCCGGGCGACCCGGCGGCGATGCGCGCGCTCGCGCAGGCCGAGGGCGCCCTGGGCGGGGCGCTCGGGCGGCTGCTCGCGGTGTTCGAGGCCTATCCCAACCTCAAGGCCGACCAGAGCGTCGCCAGCCTGCAGGAAGAGCTCTCCAGCACCGAGAACAAGATCGCCTTCGCGCGCCAGGCCTACAACGACTCGGTGATGGTCTACAACACGCAGCGCGAGACCTTCCCGGACAACCTCTTCGCCGGCGCCTTCGGCTTCGGCGCCGCGGAGCTCCTGCAGGCGACCGAGTCGGCCGAGGAGCGCAAGGCGCCGAAGGTCTCGTTCACCTAGGCGGCATTGGATTTCTTCGCGGAGCAGGAGCGCGCGCGCCGGCGCTCGCGCCGGCTGGTCGTCGCTTACCTCGCCGCCGCAGCTCCTCGGCGGCATCGCCGCCGTGGTGGGCGCGCTCATCCTCTCGGTGAGCGCCTGGCGCATCTGGCAGCTGCGCGAAGGCGGGCCGATGGTGGCCTGGCTGCTCGGCGCGCGCTACGTGCAGCCGGGCAAGTGCACGCCCACCGAGCGGCGGCTGCTCAACGTGGTCGAGGAGATGGCGATCGCCTCCGGCATCGGTGTACCTGCTCGAGCGCGAGAGCGGCATCAACGCGCTGGTGGCCGGCTACTCGCCCAACGAGGCGGTGATCATCGTCACGCGCGGCGCCATGGAGAAGCTCTCGCGCGACGAGCTGCAGGGCGTCATGGGCCACGAGTTCAGCCACATCCTGAACGGCGACATGGCGCTCAACGTGCGCCTGGTCGGCCTGCTCGCCGGGCTGGAGTGGTTTGTCGATACCGGCGAAGATCTGGTTTACCGGGTGGGAAATCAGTTTCGCTTTCAACGACGGGAAGAGCGAGGCGAGGGCGCCGTGGCGGCGGTGTTCGGCGCGCTCGTGGCGTTCATCGGCTTCCCCGGCGCCCTCACCGCCGACGCCATCAAGGCGTCGATCTCGCGCGAGCGCGAGTTCCTCGCCGACGCCGCCTCGGTGCAGTTCACGCGCAATCCCGAGGGCATCGCCGGCGCGCTCGACTCGATCCTGGCGCTGCGCTCGCACACCGCGGTGAGCGCGCTGCATTGCGAGCTCTTCTCGCACATGTTCTTCGCGCGCGCCGCCGGGCGCTGGTGGGCCTTCCCGACACACCCGCCGATCGACGAGCGCATTCGCCGCTCGCACCCGCGCTTCCAGCGCGACGAGTACCGCGAGCGCCGCCACGGCAAGCGCCGCGAAGTGGCGGTGATCGACGGCGGCGGCAGCGTGGTCAAGCACGTCGGGGCCCTCGGGCTGATCGCTTCGGTGGGTAACCCCACGGCGCGGCATGTCGACCACGCGACGAAGCTGCTCGCGCAGCTGCCCGAGCGGCTGCGCCTCGCGCTGCGCGACGCCGGCGAGGCCGAGAGCGCCATGTTCGCGCTGGCGCTCGAGCCGGAGGCGGACACGCGCGCGCGCGAGCTCGCGGCGCTCGCCGCGCAGCGCGGCGACGCGGCGGCGAAGCAGGCCGAGGCGCTCTACGTCCACGTCGGCGTGCTGGCGCGCAACCACATGCTGACGCTCGCCGACCTCGCCGTGCCGGCGATCAAGGAGCAGAAGCAGACGGCGCGCGACGCCTTCCTCGCCGACCTCGCCGCGGTGGTCGAGGCGGACCGGCGCGTCACCCTGTGCGAGTTCGTGCTGCTCACGCTCCTGCGCCAGCGCCTGCGCGAAGGCGCCGGGCAGCCGATCGCCACGCAGTTCCGGCGCGTCGCGGAGGTCGGCGCCGACGCCCAGGCGGTGGTGTCGCTCGTCGCGCTGGCCGCGAGCGATCCTGCGGCGGCTTTCCAGAAAGGGAATGCGGTGCTGAACCTGGGGTGGCCGCAGCCCGTTTCCCGTAATTCTCTTGGTACAGCCCGCGTCGGCGAGGCGCTCGAGCGCCTCAGGCATCTCTCGCCCTTCCAGAAGCCCGGCGTGCTCAAGGCCTGCCTCGAGGCCGCCGCCGCCGACGGCGCGGTGGGGGTCGCGGAGGGCGAGCTGGTGCGCATGATCGCCGCCACGCTCGACTGCCCGGTGCCGCCGCTTATCGCCGCTTCCTAGGGAAACTCCGAGAGAGCCCTGGACAGTCGCCCCCGCGCAGGCGAGGACCCAGTTACTAAATTAGCCGTTACCCAGCCTTTCTAATTCTCTAAACGGGGTCCCCGCCTGCGCGGGGACGACTTCTGCAGACCTTCCCTGGCGAGTCGCTCGAGGATCGTGCGCCGCGTCTCTTCGATCGCCGCGGCGTGCGGGCCGCCGGCGGCTGCGGCGCGCTCGATGAAGGGCAGCGCCTCCTCGTCGCGGCCCTGGTCGGAGAGGGTCTGCGCGAGGTTGTTGAGCACGATGGCCGAGCCCGGGTCGCGGCGCTCGGCCTCGCGCAGGACGCGCTCGGCCTCGGCGAGTTCGCCGGCGGCGTGCAGCGTATTGGCGAGCCCGATGGCGGCGCCGACGTTCGCCGGCCAGCGCTCGAGGAAGGCCGCGTAGGCCTGGCGCGCGGCGGCGGTGCCGCCGGCGCGCTCCAGCGCCGCGATCGCCGAGAGCCAGCGCGCTTCGTCGGCCGTCGCCGGCACGCGCGAGGGCGGCACGGCGACCATCGCCCAGTAGCCGCTCCGCTTCCAGAGCGTCTCGTGCACGCCGAAGCCGAGCACCCGGCGCTCGGTCTCGCCGGAGCGCAGCACCAGCTTGCCCGCCGGGTAGTCGTAGCCGACCGCGACGGCGTAGTGCCAGCCATCGCCGAGGGCGAGGTTCTGCAGCACGATCACCGGCGTGCCGGCGG
>JBQTJF010000273.1:0-12023 GCA_052387375.1 Betaproteobacteria bacterium | reverse complement strand
TGATCTCGGGGCGCAGGATCTTCACCACCAGCGGCTCGTCGTCGCGCTCGCGCGAGGCGAGGTAGACGCGCGCCGTGCCGCCCTCGCCGATGAGGTGCAGCACGCGGATGCCCGGGATGCGGATCTTCTCGCCGAGCAAGTGCCCTTCCATGCGCGCGGCGAGCTCGGGCGACACGGTGCGCTCGGTCGAGGCGGCGGTGAGGTCTCGGATGGAGGTGATCAGCTTCTCGCGCGTCATCTCCTGCTTGCGCTGGTAGTCGTCGGCGCCCGCCTTCATCGCCCGCACGGCGATGATCTCGTTGCCGGCGCCGGTGAGGAACAGCACCTTCGGGCAGTCGGCGCGCTTCTTCAGCGCCTGCAGCCATTCCAGGCCGTCGCCGCGGCCGAGCATGTAGTCGAGGATCAGGACGTCGTAGCTGCCGAGCGGGAAGTCGGCGCCCGGCATGTCGTGGCTGAGCGGGTCGTAGGGCTCCACGACCGCGTCGGCCCAGCGGCCGCGGATGTAGTGCGCGAGCAGGTTGCGCAGGTCCTCGTCGTCGTCGATGATGAGGATGCGCACGGCTAGAGTGTAACGGAGTAGACCTCGACGGTTCCGGCGCGGCCGCGCAGCGCCACCTCGCCCTTGAAGCGCACGCGCTGCGGCTCGAGCAAGCCGCGCACGGCGTCGTATACCGGCCGCGCCAGCAGCATCTCGCCGCCCCGCGCCATCTGCATCAGGCGCGCCGCCGTATTCACCGCGTCGCCGATGATGGTGTGGCTCATGTAGTGCGGCGAGCCGATGTTGCCGAGGATCGCCTCGCCCGAGGCGATGCCGATGCCCACCCCGGTCGCCGCGCCGCCGCGCGCGGTCCAGCTCGCCAGCACCGGCGCGAAGCCCGCCACCATGTCCTGCGCCGCCCGGCAGGCGCGCGCCGCGGCGTCGGCCTGCGCGAAGGGCACGTTGAAGCCGACGAGCAGGCTGTCGCCGGCGATGCCGAAGATGGTGCCTTCGTGGCGGTAGGCCGCCTCGGTAACGACCTGGAAGTACTCGTTCAGCATGCCCACCACCTCGTCCACGCGCGTCGACTCGGTGAGGCGGGTGAAGCCGCGCAGATCGGCGAACAGCGCCACCACGCTGACGCGCTGCGGCTCGCCGCGGAACGGCGTGCCGTCTTCGGCGAGATCGGCGATGATCCGCTCGGCGAGCCGCGGCGAGACGTAGCGGGCGAACGCCTTGCGCAGGGTCTCCTTGTGCTGGACCTCCGCCGCGAGGCGCCGCGCTTCGAGCTCGCGGCGCGTCTCGTGCAGCCGGCGCAGGGTCTTCACCCGCGCGATCAGCTCCTCGCGCCGCACCGGCTTGGAGAGGAAGTCGTCGGCGCCGGCGCGGATGCCGCGCACGCGGCTCTCCTGGTCCTCGAGCGCCGTGACCAGCACGATCGGGATCATGGCGCTCGCCGCGTCGGCCTTCAGGCGCTCGCAGACGGTGAAGCCGTCGGTGCCGGGCAGCATGACGTCGAGCAGGATCAGGTCGGGCGGCGCCGCCGCCACCCTGGCGAGCGCCGCTTCGGCGTCGGCGACGGTCTCGGCGGCCATGCCTACGAGCGTCAGCAGGCGCGCGAGGAACGCCGCCATGTCCGGGTCGTCGTCCACTACCAGGACGCGGAACGCCGTCTGCGCCGCGCGCGGCGCGTCGGCCAGGTCACTCATACGCGACCTCGACCCTGGCGAGGTAGTCGTCGTACTGCGCGATGCTCGACTCGAGCAGCGCGCGGTCGCCGCTGCGCGCGCCGTCCTCGATGCTCTTGCCGAGCGCCGACACCCTGGCGAATCCGTAGGAGACGCCGACGCCCTTCATGCGGTGGCCGAGCTGGCGCAGCTGCTCGAAGTCGCGCGCCGCCAGCGCGACGCGCAGGTTGTCGAGCTCCTTCCTGCGGTTCTTCATGAAAGTGGGGATGAGGTCCTCCAGGTCCTTCGTCACCGTGACCTTGCAGTCGGCGTCGTTCATCGGTTCATTATAGGGGCGGCGCCGCGCGCGCGGCCGGCCGCGGAGGGGTCAGGCTTTGTCAGCCAGCGCTTCACGCGCCCGGGCGAGATGCGGATGCAGCGACAGCGCCGCGGCGAAGGCGTAGCGCGCCTCGGCGCCGGCGCCGGCGCCGAGGCGGATCTCGGCGAAATGCAGCATCGCCGCGAAGTGCCGCGGCTCCAGCTCGAGCGTGCGCCGGATGTCGCTCAGGCATTCCGCGTCTCGCCCCAGCAGGTAGTACAGCGCGGCGCGCGTGTGCCAGGCCTCGGCGAACTGCGGCGCGCTGCGCACCAGCGCGGTGAGGCGCGTCTCGGCGATGTCGTAGCGCCGCGCGGCGATGTCGCCGGTGGCGAGGTCGAGCGCGCGCGCGGCGGCGCGGTGCGGATGGTCCATCCACACGCGCCAGATGCGCTCCTCGGTCTCGACCGCCTCGGCGCCGGCGCAGGCCGCCAGGCGGCGGAAGAGCTGGTCGAGCGCCGCGAGCGCCGCCGCCGGGCGCCGCTCGCGCCGGCCGGCGATCAGGGCGAGGATGCTGTCAGTGAAAATCACGCGAGGCACTCATCAGGGGGCCCAGCATGGGAGTGTAGTCATGGAGGCGGCGGGCCACCAAATGCACTACCTCGCCGTCGCGCTCGATGCTGCCGGCGACGCCGAGCAGCCGCGCGCCGAGCAGCTCGCGCTTCTGCGCCTCGACGAGGCGGCGCCACACCACCACGTTGATGCAGCCGGCCTCGTCCTCCAGCGTCACGAACACCACGCCGCTCGCCGTGTCCGGCCGCTGCCGGCAGGTGACCAGCCCCGCCACCCGGGCGAGGCTGCCATCAGGAAGGTTATTCAGTTTCCGGGAATCCACGAGCTCCAGCGCGTTCAGCTTCCTCCTTAAAAGCGCTAAAGGATGCCTTCCCAGCGTGAGGCCGATGCTGGCGTAGTCGGCGACGATGTCCTCGCCTTCGCGCGGCGCGGCAAGCTGCGGCAGGCGCTCCGCGGCCGGCGCATCGAGCGGCGCGCGCCGCTCCGCGCCCGCCGCCGCCCAGTGTGCGAGGCGGCGGTGCCCGGCGATCGATTGCAGGGCGCCGGCGGCGGCCAGGCAACGCAGGTCTTTCTTGTTCAGCTGCAGTTCGAATACGTCGCGGTAGGGTTTGCCGGCACTGATGCGCTTGCCCTCCGCCTCCGCAAGCCCCTTGACCATGCGTAACCCCAGGCGCACCGCGCCCGCCTCGAGCGTGCAGTCCCAGTCGCTCGCGTTCACGTCGGGCGGCAGCACCGCGACGCCGTGGCGGCGCGCGTCCTGCACGAGCTGCGCCGGCGCGTAGAAGCCCATCGGCTGGCTGTTGAGGAGCGCCGCGCAGAAGGCCGCCGGGTGATGGTGCTTGAGCCAGGAGGAGACGTAGACGAGCAGCGCGAAGCTCGCCGAGTGCGACTCGGGGAAGCCGTACTCGCCGAAGCCGAGGATCTGGCGGTAGATGGCGTCGGCGAACTCCTCGCTGTAGCCGTTTTGCCGCATGCCATTTTTTATTCTTTCTTCATAAATTTCCAAGCCCCCAGTCCTTTTCCAGGCGGCCATGGAGCGGCGCAGGCGGTCGGCCTCGCCGGGGGTGAAGCCCGCCGCCACCATGGCGAGCTGCATCACCTGCTCCTGGAAGATCGGCACCCCAAGGGTTCTTTGCAGGACTTTTTTGACTTCCTCGCTAGGATAGGAAATTTCCCTGGCATCCATCTTCCGGCGGCGCAGGTACGGGTGCACCATGCCGCCCTGGATCGGCCCGGGGCGCACGATCGCCACCTCGATCACCAGGTCGTAGAAGCACGCCGGGCGCAGGCGCGGCAGCATGCTCATCTGCGCGCGCGACTCGATCTGGAACACGCCCACGGTATCCGCCTTCTGGATCATGGCGTAGACCGCCGGATCCTCGGGGGGCACTTCCTGCATTTTCAAACCCACAAAACTCAAGGCCTTTCGGATTGCCGTAAGCATGCCCAATGCCAGCACGTCGACCTTGAGCAGCCCGAGCGCCTCGAGGTCGTCCTTGTCCCACTGGATCACGGTGCGCTCGGCCATGGCGGCGTTCTCCACCGGCACCAGCTCCGCGAGCGGCCCGCGCGAGATGACGAAGCCGCCGACGTGCTGCGACAGGTGGCGCGGGAAGCCGCGCAGCATCTCCGCCAGCTCGAGCACCGGGCTCCCGGCATCTTCCTCGAGGGGCATGCCGAGCGCCTTGCCCACGTCGCGCACCGCGCTCTTCGTCCGGTAGCAGATCACCGTGGCGGCGAGCGCGGCGCGCTCGCGGCCGTACTTGCGGTAGACGTACTGGATCACCGCCTCGCGCCGCTCGTGTTCGAAGTCGACGTCGATGTCGGGCGGCTCGTTGCGCTCGCGCGAGACGAAGCGCTCGAACAGCACGCTCATGCGCGCCGGGTCGACCTCGGTGATGCCGAGCGCGTAGCAGACCACCGAGTTCGCCGCCGAGCCGCGCCCCTGGCAGAGGATGCCGCTGCGCCGCGCGAAGTCCACCACGTCGTGCACGGTGAGGAAGAACGGCTCGTAGCGCAGCTCGGCGATCAGGCGCAGCTCGTGTTCTACAAGTTCCATGACTTTTGCATTCGCTCCGGAAGGAAATCTCTTCTTCAATCCTTCCTCGGTCAGCTTGCGCAGCCAGCTCGCCGGCGTCTCCCCCGGCGGCACCAGCTCTTCCGGATACTCGTATCTCAGGGAATCGAGGCTGAAGCCGCATCTTTCGGCGATCGCGACGCTCTCGCGCAGCAATGCCTCGGGATAGAGTTGCGCCAGGCGCATGCGCAGCCGCAGGCTGCGCTCGGCGTTGGGGTAGAGCGCCTGCCCGCACTCGGCGAGCGGCTTGCCCAGGCGCACCGCGGTGAGCACGTCCTGCAGGCGCCGCCGCGAGCGCAGGTGCATGTGCACGTCGCCCGACGCGACCATGGGCAGTCGGTGCTCTCCTGAAACCTCCTTCAGCCGCTCCAGTCGAGCGCGATCATTCGGCCCGCAATGCAGCTCGACGGCGATCCACGCCTCGCTGCCGAACACCTCCTTGATCCAGCCGGCGGCGGAGAAGTCCTCGCCGGGGACCCAGAGCGCCAGGACGGCTTTCCCGGCGAGTGTTTCGATGTCCGCCCGCGAAAGCGAATACGCGCCCTTCTTGCTGCGCCGCCGGCCTGCGGTGATCAGCGAGGAGATGGCGCCATACGAGCG
Organism: Betaproteobacteria bacterium; assembly: GCA_052387375.1. Lineage (GTDB taxonomy): Bacteria > Pseudomonadota > Gammaproteobacteria > Burkholderiales > SG8-39 > SCGC-AG-212-J23. The sequence goes on along the minus strand of JBQTJF010000273.1, from coordinate 6,813 downwards.
CCGGTCGGTGGCCAGAAAAACGAGTTTATTTTGTTCAACGGTTACTTCCGTGCCGAGGATCAGTTTCAACCCGCACTCTTTCGCGGCCTGGTGGGCGCGCACGGCGCCGGCGAGCGAGCACTCGTCGGTCAGCGCCAGCGCCCGGTAGCCGAGCGCCTTGGCGCGCTCGACCAGCTCGCCGGGGTGCGAGGCGCCGCGCAGGAAGCTGAAGTTCGACAGGCAGTGCAGCTCGGCGTAATCAGGCAAAGAGGCCATGCAGGTACCATTCGCCGCCTTCGCGGTAGATCCAGCCGAGCCCCGTGGGATGGGAACTGCGGCGGTCGAGCTCGGCGACGAAGTAGTCGCGCCTCGCCTCGTCGCCGTCCCACCAGCCGCACTCGATGCGCTCGGGCCCGGCGAGCAGGCCGAAGCTGCCCGGCTCGAGCCGGCGCGGCTCGAGCAGCCAGAGCGGCCGCGGCCCGGGCTGGCGGAACTCGCGCGGGTCCCATTCGCCCGGCTCGACGCGCTGCCAGGCGTGCTCCGGGCGGTGGTCGGGGCTGGTGGCGAGCCCGTAGACGCCGTCGCGGCCGAGGCGCTGGCGCAGCCGCTCCAGCAGCCGCGGCCAGTCTTCCGCGTCTGCCGCCGCGTCGCCGAACATGCCCGCGGTGCGGCTGCCGAGCGGCTCGAAGCCGCCCGCCTGCAGGCGCACCTCCTCCACCGGCCGCTCGAGCGCCGCCGCGGCAAGCTTCTCGCGCAGGAGCTGCTCCATCCGCTTCGCATCGCGGGTCGGCGAAGCAAAGCTCACCTTGATGTCATTCAACGCAAAACTGCGAATTCCGGCATGCCGTGCGGCGAGCAACCCCTCGAGCTGCAGCAGCAGCCGCCGGGCGGCGAAGAGCAGCCCTTCGGCATGCGCGACCGGCGCCGGCAGCTCGAGGCGCGCATCGAAGCGCGCCGGGGGGACGAAGAAGGCGCGCGCCTCGGGCAGCGCGCCGAGCGCGCGGTCGAGATCGTCGATGAGCGCCTGCCCGCAGCGCCGTGCCAGGCCTTCGCGGGGCAGCGCCAGCAGCTCTCCGACGGTGGAAATGCCGATGCTTTTCAGGAATTCCACATCGCGATCGATGACTTCCAGCGGCAGCGCCTCGAGCTCGCCGCCGCCGGCGCGCGCCAGCCACAGCGCGGCGAGCGCGGTCGGCGCCACGGCGAGCGAGGCCTCGATGCCGAGCGCCTCCAGGCCCTCGCACCATCGCGCGAGCAGCGCATCGCGGCCGCCGAAGAGCCGCAGGCTCGCCTCGACCTCGGCGAGGAGCGCCTGCGGCGGCTCGAGCGAGACCCTAGGCGTGAACTGGCAGGCCCAGGCGGCGAGCGGCTCGAGCCTCCCCGGCGGCAGGCCGGGCAGGTGCAGGGCAACCCAGAGCATGGACGGGCCTCCTCACCAGCACGGCGAGCGGCTCGGGCGACGGCGCGCCGCGGCGCTTGAGGATGCGCACGGCGAGCGCCCCGGCGGCCGGCTCCAGCGCCAGGCGCAGGCAGGCGGGCGTGGATTCATGGAGGGCGGCGGCGGAGCGCCACACCGCGACGAACGCGCTGCCGGCTGCGGCGGCGACGGCGAGGCGGCGCAGCTCTGCGTAGCGCGCGCGCGGCAGCCTGGCGAGCCGCGATGGGCAGCTCGCGGCGCGCAGCGCCTGCTCGGCTGCCCAGAGCGCGACGCGCCGGCCGGGGGCGCGGATCACTGCGAGCTGGGTCAGGTCTACGCCGGCTGCGGCGAGCGCCGGCGCGTAGGGCACGTGGGGCGGCGCAAGCCACACCACGCGCTTCCCCGCCGCGGTCAGGGCGGCGAGCGCCGGCATGAGCAGGCCGAGCTCGCCGATGCCCTCCTTCGCGCACACGATCTCGGTCAGGGCGCCGGTCGGCCATCCGCCGCCGGGCAGCTCGGCATCGAGGGCGGCAAAGCCGGTGGGAAGGCACGGCGCGGGGCTTGCCAGCGCATTGCCGCACCAGACGCGCTGCTGCCGGAACAGATCCTCTAGGGACCGCATGATACTGTAATTTTATACAGTATTACTTGCCGCCCTTCAACCTCCGCAGTTGCGCCTGATAGGCGCCCATGAAGTCGCGCCCGAAGACCTTGCTGAAGTCCTCCTCGGCGTCGCGCGAGAGCTTCTCCTGGTGCGCGACGAAGAGCTCCCAGAGCCTCGCCTTGCGCCCGCCCAGGCTGAAGCCGCTCGAGGTCTTCTCGAAGGCGCGCTCGAGCGCGTGCGGGTCGAGCCGGCGCACCGCGCCGAGGATCGCCGCCCGCATCGCCGCCATGAGCGCGATCTCGTGCGAGCGCAGGTCCTCGCAGGCGTCGCCGAGCGCCTGCACCGGGTCGAGGAAGCCCTCGGTGCGCTCCGCGGGGTCGAACATGAACCCCATCGCCTCGTGCGGGTCCGACATCAGCTTGAGCGGGTTGTTGTCGCGCGCGCCGACCATGGTGCGCTCCTCGGCCTGGAACTCCTTGCGCATTTCCGCGCGCGCGATGAGCAGCATCATGATGCCCTCGACCGCGGCGCGCAGGATGGCGCCGCCGTTGCGCATCAGGCGCTCGGCCTCCGCGGGCGTCAGCTCGCGCTGCGGCATGCCCGCGCCCTCGAGGAAGGCGCGCACCATGGCGTCCTCGGCGGCCGGCGCGGTCGCCGGTTTCTCCTCCGCTTTCGCCTTCTCTTCCTTCGGCGGGCCGACGTAGGTCGGCTCCTCGAACACCTTCGCCTCCTCCTTCGGATCGGGCAGCAGCACCTGCACCTCGTACTCGCCGATCTCGAAGGCGTCGCCGGACTTCATCGTCAGGCGGGTGGCCGGGCCGTAGCGCCGGCCCTTCACCATCACCGGGTTCACCTTGGAGACCACCGACATCCAGTAGGTGCTGCCCTCCTGCTCGATCTCGACGTGGAAGCGCGAGATGTGCTTGTGCGGGTCCTCGAGCATGATGGTGCAGGCGTCGTCGCGGCCGATGCTGATCGGCGAGACGTCGAGCGTGCGGCTGGCGTAGAGCGTCGGCCGCCCGCCGGCATGCGTGAAGATCTTGACGGTGACCGACATGCGCCTAGTGCCGGGCCCAGCCGTGCGCCGCCCAGCGCCCGTCCATCATCGCGCAGTAGAGCTCGGCGTCGGGCAGCGCGCCGGAAAGGGTGAGGCAGCGCTCGAAGAGCTCGGAAGCCTCGGCGAGCCACGCCGCCCGCGTCGCGCCCAGGCCGGGCGCCGCCCATCGCTCCCCGGGCACCGGCGCGCCTGCCGGCACGGTGGCGTCGCTGTCGGCGGGCGGCTGCAGCCAGGTGCTGCGGAAGGGACGCTGCAGGATCCCGGCATCGATCTTCGCCGGGTCGGCGCCGCGCGCCAGCGCGGAAAGCGCAATCGCTTCGATGTCCTCGAACCACGGCGTGGCGGCAAGCACGGTGGCGACCGCGTCGAGCCGCTCCTCGGGCAGCGCGCTCGCGACGGTCAGCGGGAAGTAGCGCCCCACCGCGTCGACGCTCGGCACCATGAGCCCCGCCCAGGCGTTGCGCGACACGATGCCCGGCGCCAGCACGAAACGCCACGGCGGCATGGAGAGGAAGGCGTCGCTCCACGCTTCGCCGAGCCGCTCGCGGCTGCCCGTCATCGCCGCCTGCAGCCAGCGGTCCCAGGGCTCGCTGAAGGACGCCGGCAGCCGCCTGGCGATGAAGTCGCCGGCCGCCGGCATCTTGCCGTACCAGCCCGGCGAGAAGCCCTGCGGCGCGGCGGCGCCTCCGCGGATCATGTCCTGGCGCCGCCCAGCTTGCGCCGCGCCTGCTCGATCAGCGCGTCGTTGCGCGCGCGCGGCAGCAGGAGCGGCCGCTCGGCGAGTGCGGCGCGCAAGTGTCCGAGGAGCGCCGCCTGGTCGGGAACCTGCCAGAGGCTCAGCGCGCCCTCTTCGACCAGCCGTGAATCGCCGTCGCCGTGCAGGGCGACATAGGCCTCGAGCGTCGCGCGCTGCGCGCCCGAGCGCAGCGCCTCCTCGAGAGAGACGGCAAGGTACGGAACGAGGGACTCGCGCAGCGCGTTGCGGTAGGCGCGCTCGGCCTGCGCGCCGAGCTTGTCGCCCTGGTAGAGGCCGAGGTGCAGGATCCAGGAGTCATTCATGCTCGAAGCATCCTTCAGGCGCCCGAGCGCGCCGAGGAGCCACGCCTCGTCGCCTGCGCGCAGCGCCGGCAGGGCCTCCAGCGCGCGCCGCGCCTGCGCCGCGCGCGCCTCGGCCTCGGCGATGAGCCCGAGGTTGCCGACGTAGCTCGCGGTCCAGGCGGCGCCGAGGCCGAGCGTGGCGAGCGCCAGCGCGGCGTAAGCGGCGAAGCGCGCCATGCGGCGCGCGTCCTCCCGGCGCCGGTCGACGCCGGCGATGCCCGCCTCGCCGAAAATGACTTCGCGCAGCAGCCGCTTGAGGAAGAAGCTCTTGCCGCTGCCGAGCGAGGGGGGCTGCACCTTGCGCTCGAGGTTGAAGCTGCGCGCCAGCGTGCCGAGCACGCGGTCGATCGGGCTGCCTTCCTGCGTGCCGCTGGTGAAGTACACGCCGCGCACCAGCGGCGGCTCGCTCCAGCCGTTGCAGAACGCCGCCTCGAGGAACGACGCCACCAGCGGCCGGCTGACGCGGAACTGCTGCGGGAAGCGGTACACCGCGGCGCGGCGCTGCAGGTCGCGCTCCTCCTGCAGCCGCGCCGGCAGCATCGCGTACAGCCGGCCTTCGAGGCGCGCGAACTCGGCCTCGAAGCGCTCGACCAGCGAGCGCGGCGAGGCCGGCACCTCGCTCAGGTCGAAGGTCGTGCCCCAGACCTGCGAGCGCGCCTCGGCGTCGAAATCGGCGAAATACTCGTTGAAGCCGGCGAGCAGGTCGGTCTTGGTCACCATGACATAGACCGGCAACCGCACCCCGAGGCGGGTTCGCAGCTCCAACACCCGCTCGCGCACGTGCGCGGCGTAGCGCGTGAGCTCCTCGGCGTTCCAGTGCACGAGATCGGCGACGCTCAGCGTCACGATGACGCCGTTCAGCGGCTGGTGCGGCCGGTGCCGCTTGAGCAGGTCGAGGAAGCCGAGCCACGCCGCCGCATCGGCTTCGCGGTCGCTCTCCTGCGTGGTATAGCGGCCGGCGGTGTCGAGCAGCACCGCCTCGTCGGTGAACCACCAGTCGCAGTTGCGCGTGCCGCCAAAGCCCTGGAAGGTGTGGCCGGCGCGCGGATCGCCGAGCGGAAAGCGCAGGCCGGCGTTGAGCAGCGCCGTGGTCTTTCCCGAGCCCGGCGCACCGATGAACATGTACCAGGGCAGCTCGCTCACCGTGCGCCGCTCGCCGTCGGGGCAGCGCCAGCGCGCGCGGCGCAGCGTGGCGAGCGCCTCCTCGAAGCGCTTGCGCAGCACCGCGATCTCGTGCGCGGCGCGCTCGGCGGAGTCCTGGTCGGCGACGCCGCCGACCCGCCCCTTGAGCAGCTTCTCGTTCTCCTGCAGCGTGCGGCGCGCGCGCGCGAGCTCCCAGGCGAGCCAGCCCACGCCCACCGCCACGATCAGCGCGAAGCGCTCGAACGGTCCCTCGAGTGGATGCAGCGCGTCGCCCGCGAACCACGCCGCGAGCGAGAAGGCCGCCCAGGCCGCCGCTCCCACCGCCCAGCGCCCGCCCAGCCAGGCGCTCACGAGCCGGTCCTCAGGATGATCTCGACGCGGCGGTTCTTCGCGCGGTTGCCGGCGCCGTCGTTCGGCGCGATGGGGTGCGAGTCGGCAAGGCCCTCAGCGCGCAGCCGCGAGGGCTGGCGCAGCTTCGCCGCCATGAGCGCCACCACCGAGCGCGCCCGCTCGGTCGAGAGCTCCCAGTTGGAGGGATAGCGCGCGGTGCGGATCGGCACGTCGTCGGTATGGCCGGTGACGACGATCGTGCCGGGCAGGCCGTCGAGCGCGCCGGCGACGCGCTCGATCACGGGGTGCAGCGCGGCGTCGAGGCGCGAGCTGCCCGAGGCGAAGAGCTCGTCGCTGTGCAGGACGATCACCGCGCCGCCGGGCACGTCCGACACCGAGACTTCGCGCCTGCCGATCGCTTCGGCGAGCTGGCCGCCCAGTCCCGGCCCCGGCGCCTTCGCCGCCGCCGGCACGCCCGCCAGCGGCACGGGCTGGAGGCGCGCCAGCTCTCTCGCCACCGGGTCGGAGCGGCTGCCGAGCGAAATGCTGTAGCCGAGGTACAAGCCGGCAAGCAGCAGGGCGCAGCCCGACGCCGCCGCCCAGAGCGCGAGCAGCCCCGGCACGCGGCGCGCCCGCACCCCGGCGCCGCGCCAGTTCGCCGACAGCGCCGGCAACGCGGCCTCGGGCTGCGGCGGCGCCAGCAGCTCGTAGACCTTGGTGCGCAGCTGCGCGAGCGCGTGCCGGCCGCCCTCGCCGCTGCGGTAGCGTCCTTCGAAGCCGAGCGCGATGCAGACGTAGAAGAACTCGAGCAGGTCGCGGTTGGCCGCGGGTTCCTTGGCCGCCTGGTCGAGATGCGCGAAGAACTTCTCCGCGCTCGCGCCCTCGCCTTCCACTTCGGCAAGAAGGCCGCGCCCGCCCCACTGGCGGCCCCAGGGCGTCGCCATGGCCGAGTCGTCGATCAGCGCGCACAGCGCGAAACGGGCAATGCCGAGCCGCTCCGCTTGCACCCCGGCGGCGCGCGCGGCGCGCTCGAAGGCGCCGATCTGCTCGCGCAGGCGCGCGCGCAGGCCCGCCGGGTCGGGATGGCGCAGCGCGTGCCGGATCTGCGGCACGGCGGCGAGGATCGGATTGGCGGCCTCGACGAGCGGGGTAAGCCCGCCGAGCGCCGCGAGGTCGGCGGGCGCC
>JBQTJF010000272.1:0-5283 GCA_052387375.1 Betaproteobacteria bacterium | reverse complement strand
GATCCACTCCGCGTCCGGCGCGGTCCATACGGGGCTCAGGTCAGAGAAGACGTCGAGCTCGGCGTCCTTGCCGAGAAGGTCTTTCAATCTCGAGACAAGGCTTCCATGGTCGATGCCTGGCACGGTGCGGATGTCGACGCCGACCGTCGCCTCGTCGGGCACCAGGTTGACGCCGCTGCCGCCGGCGAACGTGCCGACGTTGAGCGTAGGTTTTCACATGACAGCATGGCCCTGGCTCGCGATCTCGAACTTTTCCAGGGCGGAAACTGCCTTGGCGGCCTTGTAGACGGCGTTCACGCCGAGCTCGGGCATCGAGCCGTGCGCCGAGACGCCGCGGAAGCGCGCGTGGAACTTGATCGAGCCCTTGTGCCCGACCAGCGGGTAGTTCGAGGTCGGCTCGCCGACCACCATCGCGCCGGCGCGGCCGAGGAGCTGCTTCTGCTGCGCGAGGTGCTTGGAGCCGATGCAGCCGCCCTCCTCGCCCGCGGTTAGCACAAGGACGATGCCGGGGGTTCCAGATAAGCTGTTGGAAAAACTTCTTGCGGCGAGAAGCATTGCCGCCACCCCGGCCTTCATGTCCGAGGTGCCGCGGCCGTAGAGCCTGTCGCCGTCGGTCTCGCCGCCGAACGGGTCCTTCGACCACTGGCGCGAGCCGAGCGGCACCACGTCGAGGTGGCCGGTCAGGCACAGCGGCGCCTTCGCCTGCGAGCCACCGGCGCGGGCGACGACGCTGGTTCTTCCTTCCTGATATTCATGGTATTGAACGGCGTAACCCCATTCCTGGAGCATCGCGCCGGCCATGCGCGCGCAGTCGCGCTCGTGGCCCATCACCGTGCGGAAGGAGAGCAGCGAGCGGGTCAGCGAAACGGCGTCGGCTTGCATATCAAGAGCTTACACCGCGATTGCGGGCCGCGCGGCACGGGCGTATTTTTTCGCCCATGTTCAACGTCATGGTCGAATGGCTGGACGAGGAGAAGACGCGTGCCCGCTTCTCGCTTCCCGGCCGCGTCGAATGGAGCGCGCAGAACGTCAGCGACCTCATCCAGGTGCTCTCGGAGATCCGCGCCGAGATGTCGCCGCCGGTGCCGGACGCTCCGCCAACGGTTCTGGAGCCTCTGCATAACCCCAGGTACGCCACCGAGCTGCACCAGTTCTCCGGCGGCACCTTGTTCGAGTTCCGCCATCCCGCCCTCGGTTGGTTGGAGTTCCTGCTGCCCAGCCTCGAGCGGCCGCGCATCGCCCGCTTCCTGGCGGAACAGGAGGAGACCTGGCAGAGCTTCCGGCGGTAAGCTTCCTTCTTTTCCAAGGAGGAGGCGCATGGCGAAGGGCTACTGGATCTCCTGCTACCGCAAGATCAAGAATCCCGACCAGCTCGCGGCGTACGCGAAGCTCGCCGGGCCGGCGATCCAGGCGGGCGGCGGCAAGTTCCTGGTGCGCGGCAACGCCGTCAAGGCCTACGAGCAGGGCCTGCTGATGCGCACCGTCATCGTCGAGTTCGAGAGCCTCGCCAAGGCGAGCGCCACGCACGACGGGCCGGGCTACCAGGAGGCGCTGCGCGTCTTCAGCGACTGCGCCGAGCGCGACTTCCGCATCTGCGAGGGGACCTGACCATGGCGAGCTCCCATGCCGGCGGCTGCCTGTGCGGCGCCATCCGCTACGAGATCGGCGCGCCGATCGCCGAGCTGCGCGCCTGCCACTGCACCAACTGCCAGAAGGCGAGCGGCGCCGGCGGCAGCGTCAACGCGGCGGTGAAAAGCGCGGACTTCAAGCTGACCAAGGGCGAGCCGAAGGAATATTCCGGCATCGCCGACAGCGGCCGCACGCTCAACCGCTTTTTCTGCGGCGACTGCGGCTCGCCGATCTACAGCCAGCGCGCCGCCGCGCCGGAGATGATGATGGTGCGCGCCGGCACCCTCGACGACTCCTCGGAGCTGAAGATCAGCGCCAGCATCTGGACCAGGAGCGCGCGCTCCTGGGGCCACGTCGAGCCCTCGAGCAAGCAGTTCCCCGGCCAGCCCGACGCGCCGGCGCCGACGAAGTAGCGGCTCAGAGCGACTGGATGACGGCGAGGATGTTGCCCTCGCTGTCGCGGAACCAGGCCGCTCTGGCGCCGCCGGCGGTGACGATGCCGTTCTCGCTCTTCATGCCGAAGGTGTCGAGCTTCACGCCGCGCTTGCGCAGCTCGGCGACCTCGCGCTCGATGTCGTCGACCTGCCAGAACGCCTGGCTCGCCTCCGAGGTGCCGGCGTTGGGCGTCTGGTAGAGGAAGCACGAGGTGCCCCCGGCGAACTCGTAGACCACGCCGCCGGCGGTCTCCGCCTTCGGCTTGAAGCCGAGCGTGCCTTCGTAGAATCTACGCGCCCGCGAGACATCCTTGGCCGGGATGTAGGAATACATGGGAGAGTTTTGTAGCATCGAAGCCTCCTGGAAGGGACCGACATGGCAGAGCCGCAAATAGTGGACCCGCACGACCCGGTGATGACCGGCGAGAACTCTTTCGTCCGCCTCTCCGACGACGGCGGCAAGACGATCGCCGATCGCGTCAGCCACTGGCGCGTGCTGTGGTCGCCGGCCGGCCAGGGGCATGGGCTGTTCATCGAAAGCTCCTTGTTGAACAGGATCCGTGTCTATTCCGACAACCCCGGCGTGGCGCGCTTCCTCCAGCGCACCATAGAAGTTCTCCTGCACAAGCCCTTTGCCGACGAGGCGCTGCCCATCGCCGAAGCGAAATTCATCCGCAGCGGCAACTCGCTCAGCACGGTCGAGGAGCGCGTGGTGTCGCGCGAGGACGAGATCGTCATGGCGTGGTGGGACCTCATGCCGCCCTTCGTCCTCACCATGCCGCCGGGCGCGATGGGCCGGCCGCGCGGCGTCTACAGCACCTTCCTGCCGGCGAAGAGCGCGCAGCTCTCGGTGAACGGCCGCGCCGCGACCGCCAGGGTGTTCCCGCAGGAGCGCGGCGGCCGCGCCGCGTCGAGCTGCGTGCTCGCCTGGTCGGAGACCTGGACCCGTCCACGAAAATGAGCGAGGCATAAGCCATGGCCGTGCTGCGCATCGCCAAGATGGGCAACCCGGTGCTGCTCAGGAAAGCAGCGCCGGTCGAGGACCCGCGCGCGCCGGAGGTCCGCCGCCTCGCCGCCGACATGCAGGAGACGCTCGAGGACATCGGCGCCAGCGGCCTCGCCGCGCCGCAGGTGTTCGTCTCCAGGCGCGTGGTCGTCTACCGCATCATCGCCTCGCGCATCCCGGAAGGCTCGGGCCTCGTGCCGCGCCCGTGGACGGTGATGGTCAATCCCGTCATCACGCCCAAGGCCGAGGCGAAGACGCCGGTGTGGGAGCGCTGCCTGTCGATTCCGGGACTCCACGGAAAGGTCCCTCGCTACCTGGACATAAGAATTGAGTTCTTTGATTTAGAGGGAAAGCACCACAGCCATGACGCACATAGCTCGTGGGCGGCGCTGCTGCAGCACGAGTGCGACCACCTCGACGGCATCGTCTACCCGATGCGCATGACCGACCTTTCGCTGCTCGCCTACAACGACGAGCCCGGGCCGCTGGCGCGCGAGGTGGCCGAGAACCCGAAAGGGATCGATCCGCTCGTCATCGACCTGGTAGACCGCTGGCCGGGGAGAGCCCGCTGGTTCCCAGGCTAGGCTCCTTCGGCGGGCGCTCGTCCATCATCCACTGCAGCGTGAAGGCGGCGGCGCCGATGACGATGAGCGCGCCCCAGGCGAAGTCGTAGTTGCCGCGCCAGTCGAACACCACGCCGCCCATCCAGGCGCCGAAGAACGAGCCGACCTGGTGCGAGAGGAAGACGATCCCGTACAGCGTATTGAAATGCGTGAGGCCGAACACGCGCCCGATGATGCCGGCGACGAGCGGCGTCACGCCGAGCCACAGGAAGCCCATCGCCGCGGCGAAGACCAGCGTCGAGGCCGGGCTGATCGGCGCGACGAGGAAGACGATGATGAAGATGGTGCGCAGCAGGTAGATGAGCGCGAGCAGGTGCTTCTGGCTGTAGCGCGCGCCGAGCAGCCCGAACATGTAGGTGCCCACCGCGTTGAACAGCCCGATCAGGGCGAGCGCGGTGGCGCCCACCCCCGGCGCGATGCCGCACACCTGCAGGTAGGCCGGCAGGTGCGTGGTGAGGAAAACGAGCTGGAAGCCGCAGGCGAAGAAGGCGAGCGTCATGAAGAGGTAGCCGCGGTGCCCTATCGCTTCCGCAACCGCTTCTTTCAACGGCTGGGGCTTCACCAGGTTTTTCTGGGGAGATTCCTTGATGAACAGCGAGAGCACGATGGTGGAAACCGCGATGGCGGCGAAGCCGAGGAGCGCGCCCTGCCAGCCGATGCCCTCGATCATCGCCTGCCCGAGCGGCGCCATGAACATGGTGCCGAGCGACCCCGCGGCGGAGACCATGCCGACGGTCTGGCTGCGCCGCTCCGCCGGCGTGGCGCGCGTGATCGTGCCGAGCAGCACGCCGAAGGCGGTGCCGGCGGTGCCGATGCCGATGAGGAAGCCGCCGAGCTCGAGCGCGCCCGGCAGGCGCCCGGCGAGCGCCATCAGCGCCAGGCCGCCGGCGTAGACGACGGCGCAGGCGATCACCACCGGCCGCGCGCCGTGGCGGTCGGCGAGCGCGCCGACGAAGGGCTGCGACAGCCCCCAGACGATGTTCTGCAGCGCGATGGAGAAGCCGAAGGCGGCGGCCGAGACGCCGGCCGCCTGCAGCATCGGGATCTGGAAGATGCCGAGGCTCTGGCGCAGCCCCATCGCGATGGAGATGATGATGCCGCTCAGGACGACGAGCAGCAGCATGGCGCGGCGCTGGGCGGGCATGGCCGGATCATAGCGGCCCGCGGGGCGGCGCCGGGGCGCGCGCTGCGAACCTGCCGATTACAGTAGCAACCAGCGCTCCCGCCCCCCGGGTCCGTTCGGTCGACGGGGGGCGAATTTCATTTGTCATGGAGCAGTCGCACCATGGCGTAGAGCGCCATGGGCAACCGCGTCTTCCTCGCCGTCGTGCTGTTCGTCGCCGCGGTCTCCGCCGCGTTCAACGCGCGCGCCGAAGAGCGCATCAACCTGCGCTATCCCGGCTGGGCGCTCACAATCGACCGAAATGAAGGAATAGTGTCGGAAGCCGATCAGCGGTCCGACTCGCGCACGTTCTCCTTGCGCCTCTCGAGCGCGGAGCTCGCGTCGCAGACCGGCTGGCGCGTGCCGCTGCGCGAGTCGATGTTCCTCACGCTCGAGGCGATGTTCTCGATGCGCCACATCAATCCGGCG
>JBQTJF010000271.1:0-6543 GCA_052387375.1 Betaproteobacteria bacterium | reverse complement strand
GGCGTGATGCCGCCGATGTCGTACTGGTGCAGGCAGTTGGTCACCCAGCAGAACAGCTCGCCCTTCCAGAACACCGGGCAGAGCAGCATCACGTCCATCTGGTGCGCGGCGCCGACCCAGGGGTCGTTGGCGAGGAACATGTCGCCGTCGCGGATGCCGGGGTTGGCGCTGCGGTTCTCCAGCGTCCACTTCACCTGCGTGTCGGTGACGCCGGACATGTACTGCATGTACGGGCCGAAGTAGACGAACTCCGCGTCCTCGGTGAGGATCGAGGGATTGAGGTCGAGCGCGTACATCGCCACCGGCGAGCCCGACAGGCGCTGGATCGTCGCGCCGTGCTCCTCGTTGACGTTCCACAGCGCGTGGCGGATCACCTCGAACGTCACCGGATCAATGCTTTTCCTGTAGGTCGCATGAAGCCGCAGGCTTTTCGCGATGGAAAGGCGCTTCGGCGGCACATAGCCGCTGCGCCTGCCGTCGAAGGCGAGGCCGGTGAGCTCGGAGAGCTTCTTGAGCGGCGCGTTCACGCCGTGACCCCGGAAAACAGGGACAGACCACGTTTTTCCTGTGCCCGTGGAATGCTTCCGATCGGAAGCATTTCGACCCCTCGCGTGCCTTCTTCCATCGCCTCTACTTCTTCTCGGACGGCGTGTAGTCGATGCCGCCGTAGTTGGGCCCGCTCTTCTCCTCGGGCGGCGGCGGCGCCTTGGCGGGCGCGGCCGGCTTCTGCACCGGCGCCGCCTGCGCCGGCGCGGCGGCGGGAGCCGGCTTCGCCGCGGCGGCGGGCGCCTTGGGCGCAGCGGCCGGCGCCGCCTTGGGCTTCTCGGCAGGCGGCGCGGCCTTGATGGCCTTTTCATGCTCGCGCTGCGCCACGCTGCAGTCCCTGCACATGAACTTGCCCGATTTCTTGCCCGCGGCGGTGAGCTGCGGCAGCGCGTGCTTCGCGCACAGCGGCTGCTCGCAATTGGCGCAGCGGGTCACCGACGCTTCGCCGCAGGGCTTCTTCTTCAGCAGTCCGGTCTCTACGGTGCAGGTTTCCATTAAATGGGGTACGTCCCTATTTGAAGGTGAGTTCGAAGTTGCCGAGCTCGTCGAGCCGCAGGGAGGTCCTCGGGTGGACGACCACGGTAGTATCCGCCGTTTCGACGATCGCCGGGCCCTTGAGCTGGTTGCCGATCAGGAGCCGGTCGCCATCGAATACCGGCGTGGTGAGGTGCTTCTTCAGGTCCGGCCAGTAGATCTGGCGCTTCTTCAGCACCGCCTTCTCCGGGACCTTCCTGGAGGTCCGCTTCGCCGACACCAGCCGCGGGCGCGGCGTCAGCGCCCGCGCGCGCAGGCGGCAGACGACGATCTCGAGCTGCGCGCCGGGCAGGGCGGAGCCGCGCCCGTAGAGCTGCTCGTAGCGCTCGACGAAACGCTTTCGCAGGTCCGCTTCATACGCGGCGGGAAGCCTCGTGGAAGACAACAGCACCTCGACCTCGTTGATCTGCCCCTTGTGGCGCACGTCGAGGGAGAACTCGAAGCGCTGGCGTCCCGGGGCGATACCTTCGCTGCGCATCAACGAAGCGGCTTTTTCCTCGAGGTCGGACAGGGCCTTGTTGATCCGCCTGGCCGGCACCGGCGTCGCCATGATCTCGGTGTGCTCGAAGATGTGCAGCACGTCGGCCGCGGCGGCGCCGAAGGCGCACCACGTGGAGGCCGCCTTTCTTTGCGGGACCACGACTTTTCGCACGCCGAGCTCGCGCGCGAACACGCCGGCGTGCGCCGGGCCGGCGCCGCCGAAGGCGAAGAGCACGAACTCGCGCGGGTCGAAGCCTTTCTCCACCGTCACCTTGCGGATCACGTCGGCCATCTGCAGCTCGACGATGCGGCAGATGCCCGCGGCGCATTCGACAGCTGTCATGCCGATCTGTGAAGAAATCTTCCTGAGGGATTCAAAAGCGGCTTCGCGGTCCAGCTTCATCCGCCCGCCGGCGAAGTTGTCGGGGTCGAGATAGCCGAGCACGAGCTCCGCGTCGGTGACGGTGGGCACGGTGCCGCCGCGGCCGTAGCAGACCGGGCCGGGGAAGGCGCCGGCGCTGTCCGGCCCCACCGTCATGGTCCGCGTCGCGGGATTGGCGCGCACCAGGCTGCCGCCGCCGGCGCCGATCGCCTGCAGGTCGACCTTGGGCAGGAAGTACTCGTACTGGTCGGTGTTGCTGATGAAGGAGTAGGCGGGCTTGCCGGCGTGGATGATCGACACGTCGAAGGAGGTGCCGCCCATGTCGGTGGTGATGACGTTCTTCTCGCCCATCGCCGCGCCGAGGAACATCGACGCCGTCACCCCCGACACCGGCCCGGAGTCGAGGGTGAGCAGCGGCGCCTCGCCGGCGCGCTCCACCGGCACCGTGCCGCCGCCGCACTGCGTGATCTGCAGGCCGTGGCGGTAGCCGAGGCCCTTCAAGGAGGAATTCAACCTGTCGAGATAGCCCGACATGACCGGGCCGAGGTAGGCGTTGAGCGCGGTGGCCGTGACGCGCTCGTACTCGCCCCACTTCGGCGCGATGTCGACGGAGCAGGTGACGAATACGTCTTTCGAGACGGCACGGACCATCTCCTTGACGCGCAATTCATGCGCCGGGTTGCGGAAGGACCAGAGGAAGCAGATGGCGATGGCGTCGACGCCCTGCGCGAGCAGCTCGCGGATTGCCGCTTCCGTTTCCTGCTCGTTCAGTTTCACTAAGACATCGCCAAAGCAGTCGACGCGCTCCGAGACGCCGCGGATCAGCCGCTTCGGCACGATCGGCGCCGGCTTGGCGGTCTCCGGGAAGTGCACCACCTTGCGGATGTCGCGCCCGCCGTAGCCGCGCGAGCCGCGCATGATGTGGATCGCGTCCTCGTGGCCGCGCGTGGTGAGGAGGCCGACCCGGGCGCCCTTTTTCTGGATGATGGTGTTGGTGCCGACGGTGGTGCCGTGCGAGAGGAACTTGATGTCGCGGCAGAAGCCCTCGAGGCTCACGCCGAGCGCCTGCGCGCCGGCG
Source organism: Betaproteobacteria bacterium (assembly GCA_052387375.1). Classification (GTDB taxonomy): domain Bacteria; phylum Pseudomonadota; class Gammaproteobacteria; order Burkholderiales; family SG8-39; genus SCGC-AG-212-J23. Next base: position 3,523 of record JBQTJF010000271.1, on the reverse strand, counting down.
CCGAGCGCGTCCATCATGCCGCGCGCGAAGTCCTGCGGCGTCGAGGGCACCTTGGTGGTGAGCAGCTTCCCGGCGCGGTCGACGATCGCGCAGTCGGTGAACGTGCCGCCGATGTCGATGCCCACGAGATAACTCACGGGCGCTATATTAGCCGCGCAGCCGAAGGAAGAATGCCCCCGAAAAACGCTGCTGCGGCCGGCGCTCGGCTGCCCCTCGTCCCGGTCCTCGCCGTCACCACGGCGATCCAGGCGCTCTCCACGCTCGCCGCGCTCGCGCTCACCGCGATCGCGCCGAAGGCGGCCGCCGACCTCGGCGTCAGCCCGGCGCTGGTCGGCTACCAGCTCGGCGCGGTGTACCTGGCGGCGCTGGTGATGGCGCCGCTCGCCGCCGGCATGGTGCGCCGCCTCGGCGCCACGCGCACCGGGCAGCTCGCGCTGTGGCTGTGCGCGGCGGGCTGCGCGCTCTCCGCGGTGGGCACGCTGCCGGCCCTCGCCGCCGGGGCGGTGCTCAACGGCCTGGGCTACGGCTGCACCAACCCGCCGGCCTCGCAGCTGCTTTCCAGGATGCCGCCGACGCGGCACATGAATCTCGTCTTCTCGATCAAGCAGTGCGGCGTGCCGATCGGCGGCGTGCTCGCCGGGCTGATGATGCCGCCGCTTTCGCTCGGTCTGGGTTGGGAGACCGCGCTCCTCGTCGTGGCGGGGCTGCTCGTCTTCCTCAGCGCCGCAGTACAGCCCTACCGCGCTGCCTGGGACGAGGACCGCGATCGGCGCGCCGCGGTGCTCGCCTCCCCGCTCGAGGCGGTGGCGCTGGTGTGGCGCAACCGCGTGCTGCGCTGGCTCGCGCTTTCCTCGGTCGCCTACGCGGCGGTGCAGCTCTCGCTGACCGGCTTCCTCGTCACCTACCTGGTGCAGGAAGCCGGCCTGACGCTCATCGCCGCCGGCACCATCCTCGCGGTGGCCAACGCCGCCGGGGCGGCGGGTCGCCTGTCGTGGGGCTGGCTCGCCGACCGCCTGGGCTCCGGCAGCATCACGCTGATCCTGAACGGCGCGCTCGCCATCGTCGGCGCCCTCGCTACGGCGGCGATCGCCGCGGGCTGGCCGCTCGCCCTCGTCGCCGCCGCCACCGCGCTCTTCGGCTTCTGCGCCATCGGCTGGAACGGCGTCTTCATGGCGGTGATCGTGCGCCGCAGCCGGCCCGAGGAGGTCGCGCTCGCCACCGGCGGCAGCCTCGCCATCACGTACGTCGGCATCGTGCTCGGTCCGGCCGCCTTCGCGCTGCTGCACGACGCGGGCGGCATAACCTACGCGACGAGCTACGCGCTGCTCGGCGTGCTGCTCATCGCCGGCATGGTCTTCCTCGCCCTCGCGCGCCGCGACCGCTAGACGGGAAGAACGCCGCCACCGCTATTCGAGGAGGCCTGTCAACGCAGCGCACCGGTCGACGTTGATTTGAGCATGCCGAGGGCTGAGCGCATCAAGGAAGAGATAGGCTGGCTAAAGGTGGTTTTCGCAGTGACTGTTGCCCTGGACGCTTCGCTGGTCGCCTGGCTTGCGCAGAACTACGACACAGCTCGACCTGTCATAGTTGCTACCGGCTTGCTTGCGGCATTGGTTCTCGCAGTTATTGTGGTATACGTTAATCGCCTGGCGTACCGTCGTCTCAAGGAGCTGGAGGACGCGTAATGGAATGGATTGTTGTCGTCGCCGTCGCCGCCTTGGTCGTTGCCTTGGTGTTGGTGGCGCGAGAGTCCGCAACGCACGGTCCTAAGTAACGCGTGGCAGGCTGTTGTTGGCCGACGCCAGGCTGTCCCCGATTTAGCTGACCTCTAACCGTACGCCGCCTCGAGCAGGCGCATCACGTCTTAGGATGCGCTTTGACGGCAGAAGACGAGGAACTCCTGGATGTTGAAGGTTCATGTCCTGGACGAGCTTTACCGTCATTCGAGCAACGTGGCGCACGGTGTGGAGGTGCCTGCGGGCGCACGTCTTCTGTTGACGAACGGTCAAGTTGGTACCAAACCCGACGGAACAACTCCAGAAGCGATCGCGGAGCAGGCCGAAGTTGCATTCGCCCGCCTCGCAGCAGTCCTGGGCGCGGCGAACATGACTCTCTCCGACATCGTACGACTTACGGCATTTCTCACCGACCGGGCGGATGTAAGAGCTTTCGTCGAAGTCCGGGACCGGGTGATGGGTGCACACAAACCGGGCGCGATCATCCTAGTCGTTAAGGGGCTGGCACGACCGGAACTGAAGATCGAGATCGAGGCTATCGCCGCGAGAATCGACCGCCGCGCGCAGGTCTAGCTGTACGCGGCGTCGAGCAGGCGCATCACATCCTCGGGCGCGCGAATCGGCTGCGGGTTGGCGCGCACCCAGACGCTCTTCATGGAGGCTTCGGCGATCGCCTGCAGCTGCTCGCGCTTGACGCCAGCAGCGCGAAGCGTCGCGGGCTGGCCGAGGTCGCGAACGAGCTCGGCCACGGCATCCGCTGCGGCCATGTCGGGGCGCCCAAGCGCTTCGGCGATGAGGCGCTGCTTCGCCTCCGTGACCGGCAGGTTGTAGCGCATGACGTGCGGGAGCATGACGCAGCTCGTGTGCCCATGCGGCACGCCGGCCGCGGCGCCGAGCGCATGTCCGATGCCGTGGCTCGCGCCGTAGGGCACGCGGCCGATGGTGGAGGCCGCGAGCCACGATGCTTGCTGGCAGGAAAGTCTGGCACCGAGGTCCCCGGGGGAATTCCGGGTTTCGCGAAGACCCTTCGAAAAAAGACGCAGGGCATGCAGCGCCAGCCCGTCACAGTAGGCATTGGCCTCGACCGAGCAGATCGCCTCCACCGCGTGGTCGACGCCGCGAATGCCGGTGGAAAGCCACAGCCACTGCGGCGTGTGCAGGGTGATGGCCGGGTCGAGGATCACCGAGCGCGCGCCGATGTCGGCGCCGCTGAAGGAGTGCTTGAGGCGCGTGCGCAGGTCGGTGCCGCCGCCGATGTTGGAGAACTCGGCGCCCGAGAGCGTCGTGGGTACCACGACCTGCCGCACGGGCGAGGGCCTGGTCGCGACGCGGATGTCTTCCAGGCCCTCGATCGCCGTGACGCCGTGCGCGAGGGCGATCTGCAGGATCTTCACCGTGTCGATCGGCGTGCCGCCGCCGGCCGTGAGGATGAGATCGGGCTTCGCCTCGCGCACCGCGCGCACGGCCTCGATCACGCTCGGCCACGGGGTGTGCGCGACGCACTCATCGAAAAGGCCGACCGGGTGGATCGCTTTCGAGATCTTCCCGATCTAGTCGGTCTTGCGGGTAAGCGTCTTCGACGCTACTATGAAGACGCGCTTCGCGCCGATGCGTTTGGCTTCCTCGACTGCGGCCTCGGCCGCGGGCTGGCCGAATATGACTCGCTCGAGCGGTAGGTAGAAATAGCTGGCCATGTTCTAAAAAACAAAACTGGGCCCCCGCCTTCGCGGGTGCGACGAATTCGACTCTTTCTAGCGTCCCGAATCCGTGCGCGCCTGCTCGATGAT
>JBQTJF010000270.1:0-2108 GCA_052387375.1 Betaproteobacteria bacterium | reverse complement strand
GCGGCCCGCGCGGCCGGCGCCGCGCGGCCGGGCTGGCGCGTGCCCTGCCAGGCGATCTGCGCCGCGGCGGCGGCGGCGAGCAGCGCCCAGACCCAGCCCGGCACGGCGCTCAGGCGTCGCTCGTCGCGCATCAGAAGTTACGGCGGTGGAAGTCGAACAGGCCCGCGGCGGCGAGCAGCAGCGCATAAAGCGCCAGGCTGCCGAGCGCGGCGGCATACGCGCCGGCGCCGGGCGGCCCGTAGAGCAGCCATTCGGTGCGTGTCACCGCGTCGAGCCGGGGCAGGAGCAGCGCCACGCCGTCGACGGCGAGGGCGGCGAGGCGCGCCGGCGCCGAGTCGAGGGCGAGGGGCCCGGCGGCGATCGCCTGGATCGCGGCGATCGAGCGCGCGAGCAGGTACAGGCCCGCCGTCGCCGCGATCGCCGGCACGAGCTGCGCGAGCGTCATGGCGAAGAACAGCGCCGCCGCCGCGACCAGCGCCGCCTCGCAGGCGAGCGACAGGCCCCACAGCGCCACCGCGCCCGGGGGCGCCCAGGGCAGCAGCGCGAGCGAGAACGCGGCGGCGAGCGCCACGGCGCAGGCGGCGAATCCGGCGAGCCGCGCGAGGTAGTGCGTCGAGCGCGGCAGCGGCAGCGACAGCATCAGCTCGAGGCCCTTGTCGTTCAGCTCGCGCAGCACGCTGGCGGCGACCTGCGCGGCGACGAAGAAGACCGCGGCGGCGCGCAGCACCGCGGCGAGCACCGCGCCCTGCAGCGACCGGCTCTCGGTGATGGCCACCTCGGAGAGGAACGCGGCGAGCGAGACCGCCGCGGCGAGCGCCGCCAGCGCCAGCCACGGCAGGCCGCCGCGGCGCGCTTCGACAAGGCACAAACGGGCGAGAATGGCCCCCGGCATGGTTCGTTTGTAGACTAGTCGCGGGGAGGGACCTTATGCAACCGGCGGCGCTGCCCGGCGGAGAGCTCTTCGCCCGGCTCGCCAACGCCGCGTGGGGATTCAGCCAGCACTATTGGCGGCTGGTGGTGGTGGCGATGCTCGCGCTCCTGCACGTCGCGGTGTTCCGCGGCGTCGCCGACCCCTGGGCGCGCGCGCTGCTCCTCGCGCACCTCGGGCTGCTGCTGCTCTGGCAGCCGTTCCTGCGCGCCGAGCAGCGCGTCTCGCCGACGCAGGGGTTCATCCTCGCGCTCATCGGCTTCGCGCTGATGCTCTACCTCGACTGGTGGCTGCTCGCCTTCTGGGTGGTGGTGCTGGCGGGACTGGTCGGCGGCAAGGTGTATCAGCACCACGCGCGCTGGCAGCGGCGCTGCTACCTCGTGGTGCTGGTGTACCTGCTCGCGCTGCTCGCCGTCGCCATCCTGCCGGAGATCGCGCCGCGGCGCGAGGTCGCGCCCGAGATCCGCAGCTACGCCGAGTACGGCCTGCCGCTCGCCTTCGTGCTGATCGCGCTCTTTCCCGCCGAGCCCGAGCCCGCCGACGCCGCGCAGGTGATCGATTTCTTCTACAGCGTGTTCCTGATGCTGCTCCTGGTGGTGGTGATCCTGGGCAGCTTCACCTTCATGACGCTCACGCGCAGCACCTACCTCGCCGCGCTCACCTACACCGTATTCGCCACCGCCGGGGCGGTGCTGCTCGTCGGCCTGGCCTGGAACCCGCGCTCGGGCGGCGGCCTGGGCGTGTTCTTCGCCCGCTACCTCTTCTCCATCGGGCTGCCGGTCGAGCGCTGGCTGCACGTGCTCGCCGAGGTCTCGCACGTCGAGGCGCGCCCGGAGCGCTTCCTCGCCGAGGCGCTCGCCGCGCTCGAGCGGCTGCCCTCGGTCGCGGGCGTGGGCTGGCGCGCCGGCGAGGCGCGCGGCGAGCGCGGCGAGCGCAGCCCGCACGCCGTGGAGTTCTCGAACAGCGAGCTCGCGCTCACCATCTGGTCGCGCTACCGGCTGAGCCCGGCGCTGCACTGGCACCTGCACCTGCTCGGGCAGCTGCTCGGCGAGTTCTACCTCGCCAAGCTGCGCGAGGAGAAGCTGCGCCAGGCGAGCTACCTGCAGGCGGTGCACGAGACCGGCGCGCGCATGACGCACGACATCAAGAACCTGCTGCAGTCGCTGAACGTGCTGTGCGC
>JBQTJF010000269.1:0-39139 GCA_052387375.1 Betaproteobacteria bacterium | reverse complement strand
GCAAGACCACGCTCCTCAAGACGCTGATGGGCCTCGTGCCGCCGAAGACCGGCAAAGTCGTCTTTGAGGACCGAGACTTAACAAAGGCCAAACCCTACGAGCGCGCGCGTGCGGGGCTCGGCTACGTGCCGCAGGGCCGGGAGATCTTCCCGCGCCTTACGGTGGAAGAGAACCTGATCATGGGCGCGGCGAAGGTGCCGGCGCGCATCTACGAGATGTTCCCGGAGCTCGAGCAGGTGCTCGGGCGGCGCGGCGGCGACCTCTCGGGCGGCCAGCAGCAGCAGCTCGCCATCGGCCGCGCGCTCGCCATGGCCCCGCGCCTGCTCATCCTCGACGAGCCGACCGAGGGCATCCAGCCCTCGATCATCAAGGAGATCGAGCGCGCCATCCGCTCGCTCGCCGCGGCGGGCGACATGGCGATCCTGCTGGTCGAGCAGTACTACGACTTCGCCCGCTCGCTCGCCGACCAGTACCTGGTGATGGAGCGCGGCGAGATCGTCGCGCGCGGCCGCGGCGCCGAGATGGACGCCGACGGCGTGCGCCGCCTGCTGGCGCTATGATGCGCTCGACGATCAGGGTCGCAGCACCTCGGCGTTGACAACGAGGTCGGGATCGAGCCTGCCGTCCAGCCCCGCGAGCGCCGCCTGCGCGCACGCGATCGCGACGCGCTCGTGGGCGGTGGCGACATGCCCCGCGACGTGCGGCGTCAGCACCACGTCGTCACGCGCAAGCAGAGGATCTCCCGCCGACGGCGGCTCGGTGTCGAGCACGTCGAGGCCGGCGCCGGCGAGACGTCCTTGGCGCAGCGCCGCGGCGAGCGCCGGCTCGTCCACGACCGGGCCGCGCGCGACGTTCACCAGGAACGCCCCCGGCTTCATGCGTTCGAGGTTTGCGGCATTCATCAACCCCTGCGTTTCCGGCGTGAGCGAGCAGGCGAGCACCACGAAATCGGCTCGCGGCAGCGCCTCGGCCAGGACCGTGGCGCCCGGGGCGTGCGGGTCGACGACGATGAGCTTCATGCCGAAGCCGGCAATGCGCCGGGCGATCGCACGGCCGATGCGGCCGTAGCCGACGAGCGCGCAGGTGCGATCGCGCAGCTCCACGTTGCCCAGGCTGCGCGGCCAGCCGCCTTGCTTGACCGCGCGATCGAGCGCCGGCCCGCGCTTGGCGAGCGCGAGCATGAGGTAAAGCGCATGCTCGGCGACGGCGTCGGCGTTCGCGCCGCCGGTCGTGGCGAGCGGGATGCCGCGGCGTGTCAGCGCCGCCACGTCGATGTTGTCGTAGCCCGCGCCAAAACGGCACGCCACGCGTAGCCGGGGAGCGCGCTCGACCAGGCGTGCGGTCAACGCGGGGCGCTCCATCACCATCACCACGCCGTCGGCTTCCGGCAGCGCGCGCGCCAGCTCGCCTTCACTCGGGGCGGGCAGTATCACCAGGCGGACAGCGGCGCGGCCCTCGAGCAGGCGCATACCCGCCGCAGGCAGGGCTTCAGTGAGGACGAGCGTGGTAGTAGTATCTTTCACAAGGAGGAGGTCCCAATGCTAACCCGCACGCTCGGTGCAATCTCTGTCGCTTTGTCGTTCGGCGTCTATGCCCAGGATCTGCCCAAGACGCAGTTCAAGGTGATCGGCCTCAACAGCCCGACGGTGGCGTCGATCGTGGACGAGGTGCCGTTCTGGCGCGAGACGCTGCCCAAGGCGTCGCGGGGCGCAATCACCGCCGACATCACGCCGCTCGACCAGATGGGAATCGACGACAAGACCATGCTGCGCCTCCTGCGCCTCGGGGTGATGGACTTCGCGGGCATGGACATCTCCAAGATGGCGGGCGACGACCCGCGCTTCGAGGGCTGCGACCTCGCCGGCATCACCCTCGATGCCGACAAGGCGCGCGCCGGCTGCGAGGCCTACCGCGCCGTGATCGACCGCCAGATGCAGAAGAACTGGAACGCCAAGCTGCTCGCCTTCGGCGGCAACCCGCCGCAGGTCTTCTGGTGCCGCGGCGTGCTCGGCGGCCTTGCCGACCTCAAGGGCAAGAAGGTGCGCGTGTTCAACAACACCATGCGCGATTTCCTCTCCGGCGTCGGCGCCACCGCGGTCAGCATGGCGTTTGCCGAGGTCGTGCCGGCGCTGAACAACGGCGTGGTCGACTGCGGCGTCACCGGCAGCCTCTCGGGCAACACCGCGGGCTGGCCCGAGGTGACGAAATCGCTCTATCCGATGTCGCTCGGCTGGAGCATCAACGTGATGGCGGTCAACCTGAACACCTGGAACCGCCTCGACAAGCGCGTGCAGGGCTTCCTCCTGGAGCAGGTCAAGGCCTACGAGAACAAGATGTGGGGCACGCTGAAGAAGGCGACCGCCGAGGCCGACAACTGCAACACCGGCAAGCAGCCGTGCACGATGGGCAAGCTCGCCAGCATCACCATCGTGCCGGTGAAGCCGGCGGAAGCCGAGACGCACAGAAGGCTGGTCGAAGGCGCGGTGCTGGCCGGGTGGGCGAAGCGCTGCGGCGGCGAATGCGCCGCCGAATGGAACAGCACGGTCGGCAAGGCACTCGGGCTGAGAGCGCCCACGAACTGATCGCCCTTTGCGCCGTCTGACGCGCTTCGGGCTGTGGCTGGGCGGCGGGCTGGTGCTGCTCGCCGCGCTGCTGATCGGCGTCGACGTCACGCTGCGCAAGTTCTTCAACGCCTCGATCGGCGGCGCCGACGAGCTCGCCGGCTACGCGCTCGCGCTCGGCACCGCCTGGTCGCTCGGCGCGGCGCTCGTCGACCGCGCGCACATCCGCATCGACTCGCTGTACGGGCTGTTCCCGCGCTGGCTGCGGCTCGCGCTCGATTTCGCCGGGCTTGCGCTGCTCATCGCCTTCTTCGGGCTGATCGCGCGCCACGGCTGGAGCGTGGCGCAGCAGTCATGGGCCTCCGGCTCGCGCAGCCAGTCGGCGCTGCAGACCCCCACCGTGCTGCCGCAAGCGATCTGGTTGGCGGGGCTGGCGTTCTTCTTCCTCGTCGGCCTCGCGCTCCTCGCCCGCGCCGCGCTCCTCGCCTCGCGCGGCGAGGCGGCGGCGGCCGAAAAGCTCATCAGCACGCGCTCGGCCGCGGAAGAGGTGCAGAAGGAAATCGAACAACAATGGCCGGGACCGCGCTCGGCATCCTGATCGTGCTGCTCGCGCTCGCCGTGCCGGTGGCGGCGGGGCTCGGCTTCCTCGGCATCGCGCTCGCCGAGCTCTACTCCCGGCTCCCGCTCACCCTCGCCATGGGCGAGATGGCGTGGGCGACGTCGAACAACTTCCTGCTGGTCGCGATCCCGTTCTTCGTTCTGCTCGGCGAGATCCTGCTGCGCTCCGGAATCGCCGAGCGGATGTACAACGCGCTCGTCCTGTGGGTGCCCTGGCTGCCCGGCGGGCTGATGCACTCCAACATCGCGGCTTGCGCGATGTTCGCCGCCACCTCGGGCTCGAGCGTGGCCACCGCCGCGACCATCGGCACGGTGGCCATGGGCGAGATCAGGAAGCGCGGCTACTCGGAGCGGCTGTTCCTCGGCACCATCGCGGCCGGTGGCACCCTCGGCATCCTGATTCCGCCGTCGATCAACATGATTGTGTACGGCGTGCTGACCGACTCGTCGATCCCGCAGCTCTATCTCGCCGGCATCTTTCCGGGGCTGGTGCTGGCGGCGCTGTTCAGCCTGACCGTGCTCGTCGCCTGCCTGCTGTGGCCGTCGCTCGGGGGAGAACGGACTCGCGCGGATTGGGCGGCGCGCGTGCGTGCCCTTCCGGACCTCGTTCCGCCGCTGGTGATCTTCCTCGCCGTGATCGGCTCGATCTACGCGGGCCTCGCCACCGCGACCGAATCGGCCGCGCTCGGCGTGATCGCCGCGCTGGCGGTCGCCGCCTGGCACCGCAGCCTCACGCTGCGGATGCTGCTGCACGCCTTCGAGGGCACCATGCGCACCACCGCGATGATCATGGCCATCCTGATCGCGGCGTACTTCCTCAACTTCGTGATCAGCTCGATCGGCCTCACCGCCCAGGTGAACCGTTTCGTCACCGGCCTGGGCCTCTCCGCGACCGAGCTGCTGATCGCGGTGATCGTCTTCTACCTCGTCCTGGGCTGCGTCATGGAGACGCTCTCCATGATGGTGGCGACCGTGCCGATCGTGGCGCCGATCATGTTCAAGGCGGGCTACGACCCGATCTGGGTCGGCGTGCTGATCATCATCCTGATGGAGACGGCGATGATCACGCCGCCGGTGGGCATCAACCTCTATGTGGTGCAAGGCCTGCGCAGCCGCGGCCGGATCGACGACGTGATCGTGGGCGCCGCGCCCTTCGTGATCACGATGCTCGTGATGATCGCCATCCTCTCCTACTGGCCCCAGCTCGCCCTGTGGCTGCCGAGCCTAGCTCGATGACGATGTTTCCGCCGGAATCGAGCTGGGCTTTCGCACCGGGAGGGACCACGCAGGTGGCGTCGTACTCCTCGACAATCAAAGGTCCCTTTTTCGCTTGCGATAAATCGGACCGCCGCATGACTGGAGTCTCGATCCAGGAACCGAAATAAGCGCGCCGCGGCGGCGGCGGTTGCGGCTCGCCGCGGCTCGCGCGCACGCGCTCCGGAACGTTCGGGCCCTCGCGCAGCCCCTGGCCGACGACCTGGATGGAGACCAGCTCGACCGGCTCTTGCGCGCCCGCGCGGTGGCCGTAGGTCTTCTCATGCTCGCGCCCGTACGCTTCTTCCAGGTACGCAAAATCGATCGGGCAGTCGGGCAGGGGCACGGTGAGCTCGTAGGTCTGTCCGTGATAGTGCAGCGCCGCTGAACGCCGGATTCTTCTTGTTTTCGCTGTAAACCCCTCGGCGGCAAGCTGGTCCTCCGCCTGCTTGGCAAGCGCATCCCAGGCGCGCTCGATCTCGCGCGCATCGGACTTGCGCAGCAGGCGCCGCAGAGTGCGGGAGTAGTGGTGCTCGACATCGGCGTAGAGCAGCCCGAACGAGGAGAACAGTCCCGCGGAGGGCGGCACGACGACGCGCTTCATGCCGAGCGCCGCGGCCATGCCGCAGGCGAACACCGGGCCGTTGCCGCCGAACGCGAAGAGCGCGAAGTCGCGCGGGTCGCGGCCGCGCTCGGTGGACACCGCCTTGATCGCGCGAATCATGTTCGAGGCGGCGATCAGGTGCGCGCCGTGCGCCGCTCTTTCCAGGGTCATGCCCATAGGCGCGGCGATCTTCTCGGCGAAAACCTGCCGGGCCTTGCCGGCATTCAGCCGGAGGGCGCCGCCGACGAGGTAGCCGGGGTTGATGTACCCGAGCAGCAGGTTGGCGTCGGTCACCGTCGGCGTCGCGCCGCCCTTGTCGTAGCACACCGGTCCGGGCGTTGCGCCGGCGCTCTCCGGGCCGACCTGGAGCGCGCCCGCGGGATCGATCCATACCAGCGAGCCCCCGCCCGCGCCGACCTCGGCGAGATCGATTGCAGGCACCTTGAGCGTGTAGCCCGCGCCGGTCAGCAGCCGCGAGCCGACCATGATGCCGGCGCCGACCGCGTATTCGTGCGCGCGCGTCACCTCGCCTGCCTCGACCATCGCCGCCTTCGCCGTGGTGCCGCCCATGTCGAAGGTGATGATCTTCGGCAGGTGCTTGGCGCGCGCCAGCGCCTGCGCGCCGACCACGCCGCCGGCCGGCCCCGACTCGATGATGTGGATCGGCCGCTCGACCGCGGCGACATCGGTGGTCAGCCCGCCGTTCGACTGCATGAGGAGCAGCCGCGCGCGCACGCCCGCCTCATCCAGGCCCTTGCGCAGCGACTTCAGGTAGCTCGCGACGATCGGCGTCACGTAAGCGTTCACCACCGTGGTCGAGGTGCGCTCGTATTCCTTGATCTCGGGCAGCACCTCGCTCGAGATGGAGCAGGGGAGCGCGGGTGCCTTCCGTTTGACGATTGTCCTGATCGCCTGTTCGTGGCTCGGATTCACGAATGCATGCAAGAGGCAAACCGCGATCGCTTCGACCTTTTCGGCGAGCAGCGCGTCGACCGCGCGCTCGGCGTCGCGCGGATCGAGTGGTCTTTCAATGGTCCCATTCGAATGCAAGCGTTCGTCCACGGTCTGTCGCAGATGGCGCTCGACCAGCGGCGCCGGCTTGGTCCAGCCGATGTCGTACATGCGCGGCATGCGCAGCGTGCGGATCTCGAGCACGTCGCGGAAGCCGCGGGTCGTGATCAGCCCGGTACGCGCGCCCTTGTGCTCGAGGATCGCGTTCGAGGCGACGGTGGTGCCGTGGCGGATCTCCTCGATCGCGGCTCCGGCGAGCCCGGTCTCGCGGAACACCTCGGCCAGGCCGTCGACGATCGCCTGCGCGTAGTTCCCGACGCTCGACGAGATCTTCTTGGTGTGGATCGTGCCGTCGGACCCGAGCAACACGATGTCCGTGAAGGTGCCGCCGACATCGACACCGACGCGATAGCTTGTCACTCAGGCTGCTTTTTGGGTCTTGGGGTGCGGGTCGTCGCGCTGGACGGCGGGAACCTCGCGCCAGCCGCGCGCGGCGCGGACTTCGGCGCGCCTTTTGTCAGTCAGGACTCTGTCGATTTCGTTGTTCTTGATGACAACGCCGTAGTCGGCGGCCGCCTTGGCCGGGGAGAGCAGTTCATTCTTCACGTCGCGCAGCACCGCGGCGGGGTCGCGCTCGAGCGGGTCGCCCCAGCCGCCGGCGCCGGCGAGCACGTGCCTGAACACGTCGCCGCGCCGGATGGTCATGGTGAACTTGGAGGGCAGCGCGCGGTTCTCGCCGTCGGGGTTGAGATAGTTCTCGGAGGGCATGCCGGGGCTGCCGCCGTAGAGGCCGAAGGGCCGGTGCGTGCGCCGGTCGGAGCGCACCTGCAGTACCGCCTCGTCCTCGAGGAACTTGTAGTCGCGCTTGAACGGCACGCCGCCGCGGTACTTCCCCGCGCCGGCCTTGTCGGGCACGAACTCGTAGGCGAGGAACTGGATCGGCTGCTCGGTCTCGGTGATCTCGACCGAGTGCGAAGCCATGTTGGCGAACATGTGCGAGTTGCCGTCGAGGCCGTCGGCCCAGGGCCGCGCGCCCCACGCGCCGCAGGTGAAGTCGACGTAAATGAAGGGGCGGCGGCTGGCGTAATAACCGCCGATCGACACGCCGGTGTTGCCGCCGTCGCCCGCGGCCTTCACCTTGTCGGGCAGCATCATTGCCAGAGCGCCGAACATGCAGTCCACCATCCGGAAACCGGTGAGGCCGCGCGCCGCGCAGGCGGCGGGCAGCACGCCGTTGCCCACCGTGCCCGGCGGGCAGATCACTTCGATCGCACGGAACACGCCCTCGTTGTTCGGAATGCCCTGCGGCAGCACCGAGCGCACGCCGGTGTACGCCGCGGCCTTCGTGTAGGACAGCGTGTTGTTGATCGCGCCCTTGACCTGCGGGTGGGTGCCGGTCCAGTCGACCACCATGTGGCCGCCTTGCTTGCGCAGGGTCACGAAGAGGCGGATCGGCTTGCCGTAGTCGACGCCGTCGTCGTCGATCCAGTCCTCGAAGCTCCACTCGCCGTCGGGCAGCTTCTCCAGCGCCGCACGCGTGAGGCGCTCGGCGTAATCGACCGTTTCGCGCATGTACATCTTTGTTTCCTGCACGCCAAAACGGCTTATCAGCTCGGCGAACTGCTTCTCCGCGATATGGCACGCGGCGAGCTGCGCGCGCAGATCGCCGAACACCTGCACCGGCAGGCGCACGTTGCGCTCGATGAACGTCATCAGCGTCTTGTTGAGGACGCCCGCCTCATACATCTTGAGCGGCGCGATGCGCAGCCCCTCGGCGTAGATCTCGGTGGAGTCGGAGGCGTTCGAGCCGGCGACGCGCCCGCCGACGTCGGTGTGATGGCACACGGTGCACGCGAAGGCGAGCCTCTCGCCCTCGTGATAGAGCGGCTTGAAGACGAAGATGTCCGGCAGGTGCATGCCGCCGTCGAACGGGTCGTTCATGATGAAGACGTCGCCCGGCCGGATGTCGTCGCGGTAGTGCCGCATGATCGAAGCCATCGCCGTGGGCACCGAGCCGAGGTGCCCGGGCAGCGTCAGTCCCTGCGCCACCAGCCTGCCCTCGGCGTCGGCGAAGCCGGTCGAGTAATCCATGTTGTCCTTGAGCACCCCCGAGTAGGTGGTGCGGAACACCGTGAGCGCCATCTCGTCGGCGATCGAGAAGATGGCGTTCTTGAACAGCTCGAAGGCGACTGGATCCATGCCTTATTATCCCTGCATGCCGAAGGATATCTACGCCGCGCTCGGTGTAAAGCGCCGGATCAACGCGGCCGGAACGCTCACCCGCCTGGGCGGCGCCCTGATGGACGAGGAGGTCGTGGCGGCGATGGCGGCGGCCGCGCGCGCTTCGGTCGTCGACCGCAAGAAGCTCAACGGTATTCCGCATCACGGCCTGGGCCGCGGCTTCAAGGCCGGCAAGGAGGAGATCGTCGGGCTGCTGACGGCTCTGGAGCGCTTCGCGGCCGCCGATGACGAGGCAGCCAACGCGGCGCTGGAGAAGCGCCTGCAGGCGATCGCGCGGGACCTGGGAAACCGGTGCCGGACGAAAATCGTGCCGGCGCGCGAGACGGGAAAGGTGCCGCAGCTCCATCTCACCCTGCAGGAACCCCTGGAGGTGAGCCGCCGCTTGCAGGCGGGCGAGCCGCCGGTGCATCTCTCCGAGCGCTTCGCCGCGCAGGGCGTGCTGATCATCGACCCGCAGGCGTTGCGCCCGGAGGATGACGCCGCCGTCGTCGCGGCGCTGTTGCAGGTCCTTCTCGCGTGAGCACGGAGGCGCTCGACGCTGCCTGGCGCGCGCGGCTCGCGCTCGAATTTGCGCGCGCAGGAAACAGGACGCTCCTCGCGAAGCGCGGCGCCGACGGGCCGCTGGTGGTGCAAAAGTCGCTGTATCCGGAAGGCGAAGAGATCTGCCATGCCATCGTGGTCCATCCGCCCGGCGGCATTGCCGGCGGCGATGAGCTCTCTCTGGAAGTGAAATGCGAAGGCCATGCGCTGCTCACCACGCCCGGAGCCGCCAAGTGGTACCGCTCGGCCGGCCCGCGGGCGAGCCAGGCGCTCCGCTTCGACGTGGAGGGGACACTCGAGTGGCTGCCGCGCGAGACCATCGTCTTCGACGGCGCGCGGGCCTCGCTCGACTGCCATGTCCGCCTCGGCGAGCAGGCGCGCTACATCGGCTGGGAAATCGTCTGCCTCGGCCGGACCGGCTCCAACGAGACTTTCTCGCGCGGCGAGCTCAAGCTCGATACAACGGTGTCCCGCGGCGGCCGGCTGCTCCTCGTCGAGCGCGGCGGCATCGAGGCGGGCGGGCGGCTGATGCGCTCGCCGGTCGGACTCGGCGGGAGAACGGTGTCTGGGACGATGCTCGCCGCCTCGGCGTCTTTGGATGCAAGCGTCCTTGCCCGGTGCAGGGAAGATGTTTCCCCGGAGATCGCGGTGACCTTGCTGCCCGGGCTGCTGGTTGCGCGCTACTTGGGCGACTCCACTGAGCAGGCCTTCGCCGCCTTTACGAGCCTGTGGCGGCTCCTGCGGCCGGTGCTCCTCGGCCGCGAGGCGATCGAGCCGCGTATCTGGCGCACGTGACGAGGACGGAACGGATGGCGGCGCTGCTCCTCGAAGCGCGCGCCGGCGGCGCGCTCGTCGACACCGCGCGCGAGCCCGGGCCGGCGGATGCGCGCGAGGCCTATCGGGTACAGGACATCGTCATGAAGGAGCTTCCCGAAGGCATGCGGGCCGGCGCATGGAAGGCCATCCCGCCCCGGCCCGGCACGGCGCCGGCAGCGTCGCCGGTGCCGCTCGCCTGCGTGATGCGTTCGCCGGCGCGCTTGCCCACGCCGCGCATGTGCGAGACGCGCCTTTCGGGGTGGGAGACCGCGCCCGCGCTGTGGAAGCTCGCCGATTTCCAGTCGAACGCCGCGCTGATCATCGGGAACGGCACCGAAAAGTGGAGAACGGTCGACTTCGGCGCGCTGCAGGTCGAGCTCGTAGTGAATGGGGCCCGCGCGGCGGGCGCAGTCGGCGGGCATCCGGCCGGCAATCCGTCGAGCCTCCTTCCCTCGCTGCGCGAGCACTGCGCGGGCCGCGGCGGCGTTCAGCCGGGCGACGTCGTTACCACGGGAAGCTGGGTGGGGATCGTCAAGGTGCGGCCGGGCGACGAGATCGAGGCGCGCTTCGCCGGGATCGGCGAATGCCGCCTCACGCTTGAAAGGCGATAGCGGGCCAGCGCTCGCGCCAGGGATTCGCCTTCTCGTAGCGCGCCGCAAGCTCGAGCAGCATCCGGTCGGCGCCGAAGGCGCCGGCGAGCTGGAAGCCGATCGGCAGCCCGGCGCTCGAGGGTGCGCAGGGCAGGTTGATCGCCGGAATGCCGCACGCGTTCACCCAGCCGGTGTAAGGCCGCATGGCCGCGCGGCCGTCTCGTTGTGCACCACGCACACCGCCTCGATCGCATGCGCGCCGTCGTCGGCGAGCCGCGCCTCGATCCCGCGGCGTCGGCGCCGCGGCGCCAGTCGCCGGGAAGGAACTCCGCCTGCAGCCCGAGGCGCGTCGCCATGCGCTGCCAGAGCGTGGCGAAGTGGCCGGTCTCGGCCATCAGCACCCGTTCGCCGGACGAGAGCGTGTTGACGAGCGCCGCTTCAGGCCTTCGAGAACGCGCCGGCCGAGCCGGCCGAAGGCCGGGCCGCGATGGTCGATGGTGGCGCGGTCGATGGCGCGCAGCACCCGATCGGGCACGTTCGTGGGACCAGGAATCTGCAGGAAATGCCGTCCGCTCATGTTTTCCCCTCGTAAGGCGCCGGCCGGCCGCAGCGCAGGAACTGCCCGCGGCCCGGCCGCCCGCGGTATTCGCCGTCCTGCCACACGGCTTCGCCGCGCGAGAGCGTGAGCGCGGGCCAGCCCTTGACGGGCGCACCCTCGTAGGGCGTGTAGTCCACGGCGTGGTGCAGCATCTCGTTGCGGATGGTCACTTCCTTGTTCTCGTCCCAGATCACGAGGTCGGCGTCGGAGCCGACCGCGATCGTTCCTTTGCGCGGGTAGAGCCCGTACAGGCGCGCCGGATTCGCGGCAGTGAGCGACACGAATTGGTGCACGTCGATTCTTTTCTTCAGCACGCCTTCCGAAAAGAGCAGCGGCAAGCGCGTCTCTATCCCGGGAATGCCGTTCGGGATGTAAGGGAACGCAACTTCCTTGCCACCGAGACGCTTGCCGTGCGGGTCGTCGTAGCGGAAGGGCGCGTGGTCGGAGGAAAAGACGTGGAACACGCCGGCGCCGAGCGCCTGCCAGATCGCCTGCTGGTTCGCCGCGTCGCGCGGCGGCGGGCTGCAGACGCATTTCGCGCCCTCGAAGCCTTGCGCGCCGAGGTGCTCCGCCGTCAGCAGCAGATACTGCGGGCAGGTCTCGGCGTAGATGTTCAGCCCGCGCGCCTGCGCCCAACGGATCTGCTCGACCGCCTGCGCGCCCGAGACGTGCACGATGAGGATCGGCACGTCGACGAGCTCCGAGAAGGTGATCGCGCGGTGCGTTGCCTCGCGCTCGACCAGCGCCGGGCGCGAGTCGGCGTGGTAGCGCGGCGCGGTGCGGCCGGCGGCGATCAGCTTCTCGGTCAACCAGGCGATGCAGTCGGAGTTCTCCGCGTGCACCATCACCATCGCGCCCTCGCGCCGCGCGAGGTCCATCACCTCGAGGATCTGGCGGTCGGTGAGTTTGAGGTCGTCGTAGGTCATGTACAGCTTGAACGACGTGTAGCCCTCGCGGATCAGCGCGGGCAGCTCCTCGAGCAGCACGGTGGGCGTCGGGTCGCTGACGATGAGGTGGAAGGCGTAGTCGACGCTCGCCTTGCCCTCGGCGCGGCGGTGATAGTCCTCGACCGCGGCGCGCAGCGAGTGGCCTTTCTGCTGCGCGGCGAACGGGATCACCGTCGTCGTGCCGCCGCACGCGGCCGAGCGCGTGCCGGAGGCGAAGTCGTCGGCCATGCGCATCGGCGCCGGCATCGGCTGATCGAGGTGGCAGTGGCCGTCCACGCCGCCGGGGGTCACCAGGCGGCCGGCGGCATCGATCTCGGCTGCGGCGCGCGGCAGGCCCGGCGCGAGGGCGGCAATGCGCCCGCCGGCGATGCCGATGTCCGAGGCGAACATGTCGCTCGCCGTGGCGACGCGCGCATTGCGCACGACCAGGTCGAACCTATCCATCGCGGAAGAGCCTTCCCCAGCCGCCGACGCGGCGCGGGTCGACGCCCGCGAGCTTGAGCGACTTCCATACGACCGTGGCGATGGTGTCGTACACAGGGATCTCGAGCTCGCGCTCGAGCTCCGCGGCAAGCGGGGCGCCGCGCAGGTTGGTGCAGAAGATGGTGATCGCCTGGGGCCTGGCCTGCGCCACCTCGCGTGCCATCGCGCGCACCTGATCGGCCGTCACCTCCGAGAAGGAGAAATTGTCCTGCAGGCCGAGATGGCGCTCGGCGACGCAGTGGAAGCCGGCGGCGCGGTAGTTGGCGACGATGCGGCCCTGCACGTCGTCGCGGTAGGGGGTGACCAGGCCGAAGCGCTCGACTCCCGTGCGCGCGAAGATCTCGTTCAGGGCGAGCACCGAGGTGCACGCGGGGATGCCGGTGGCGGCAGAGATCCGCCGGCAAAGCCGCTCGTCGGCCTCGAAGCCGAGCCAGCCCGACGAGGTGCCGTTCCAGCCGATCACGCCCACCTTGGCGTGCGCGAGCAGCTCGGCGGCGCGCAGGATCTCGGCTTCATCGAACTGGGACAGCGCGCTGTCGCCGAGCGCGATCTCGGTGACGCGGAAGCGGCCGAAATGCACGCTCGCCTCCGGAATGGAGGCGAGAATGGCGGTAGTCACCGGCTCGAGCACGGTATTGGAGGAGGGGGTCAGCATCCCCAGGAGCACCCGCTTTTTGTTCACAAGGGACTTGCGGATTGGCGCCAATCTGCCGTAGATTGTCGCCATCCAGTTCAAAGGTTGTCAACAAGAATATGAGCGTCCCGAGAACCGCGCACGACGAGGCAAGAGAAAAGGGCGGCCTGTCCGAGGACGCGATCTACGAGAAGATCCTTGCGGCCATCTTCGACCACCGCCTGACGCCCGGCACCAAGCTCGGCGAGGACCGGCTCGCCAGCATCTTCGGCGTCAGCCGCGCGCGCATCCGTCGCGTGCTGCCACGCCTCGCGCACGAAGGCGTGGTCAGCCTTGAGCCGAACCGGGGCGCTTTCGTGGCGAAGCCCACTGTCGCGGAGGCGCGCGACGTATTCCAGGCGCGGCGCCTGATCGAGCCGGGCATCGTCGAGCAGCTGATGCGCCAGCCGGGGCTGGCCGCCACGCTGCCGCGCCTGCGCAGGCACGTCGCCGCGGAGGCGAAGGCGCGGGCTGCGGGCGACACGCGCTCGATCGTGCGCCTTTCCGGCGAGTTCCACATGCTGCTCGCGGAAGCCGCCGGCAACGCGGTGCTGGCGAAGACCATGCGCGAGCTGACCTCGCTCACCTGCCTGGTGATCGCGCTCTACGACCGGCCGTCGGTGCCCTCGTGCCTCGGCGAGGAGCATGGCGAGATCGTCGATGCCATCGGTTCGGACGATGCCGGGCGGGCCCGCGAGCTGATGATCCACCATCTCAACCACGTCGAGCGCAACCTCGACCTCACCGTGATCGATGCCCGCCCCGTCGAGCTCGAGGCGGTGCTGAGCTAGACACAACCGAGGAGGAGGCAGCCATGCTGAAACCCCTGATCGTCACCGCCACTCTGGCGCTCGCGGCGGCGCCCGCAGCAGCGCAGCAGCTGCGCATCGCCAGCAATTTCCCGACGCAGCACACTTCAAGCGTCGCCATGGAGCAGTTCAAGGCCGACCTTGAGGCGGCGACGCAGAAGGCGGTGAGCGTCGATCTCTTCCCCGCCATGCAGCTCGGCGGCGCGCAGGAGAACGTCGACCAGGTGCGCTCGGGCGCGATCTTCGGCACGGTGATCGGCGCCGCGTTCCTGTCGCGCACCGTGCCCGAGATCTCCGCGCTCTCGGTGCCGTTCCTCTTCACCGGGCGCGAGCAGGCCTTCCGCGTGGTCGACGGCAAGGTCGGCCGGCTGATCGGCGGCAAGCTCGCCGCCAAGGGCTTTCACCTGCACGGCTTCATGGAGCTCGGCTCGCGCAACGTCACCAACTCGAAGCAGCAGATCAAGCGCGTCGCCGACTTCGAGGGCCTGAAGATCCGGCTGCAGCCCGACGACATCCACCTCGCCACCTTCCGCGCCCTCGGCGCCAATCCGGTCGCCATGGACATCAAGGAGGTGTATTCGGCACTGCAGCAGGGCGTGCTCGACGGCCAGGAGAACCCGTACGCCGTGATCCGCGACCGCAACTTCAACCAGGTGCAGAAGTACCTCACCGGCACCGGGCATTTCTTCGATTTCATCCTCGTCGTGTCCAACAAGAAGCGCTTCGACGGGCTCAAGCCGGAAGCGAGGCGCGCCCTCGACGCGGCCATGCGAAAGGCGGTGGCGCGGCAGCGGGACGACGCCGCGCAGGCGGATCTCGAGGCCCTCGAGGAGCTGAAGCGCCGCGGCATGCAGTTCGAGGCGCCGAGCACGCAGCTCGTCGCCGAGATGCGCCGCGCCACCGCGGGGGTTCTCGAGCTGCTGAAGAAAAAGGTCGACCCCAAGCTCGTCGACGACGTGATCGCCGCGGCGCGCTGAGCGTGCTTCGCGCGGCCCTCGCGCGCCTCGACCAGGCATCGCGCTGGGTGATCGTCGCCGCCTTCGCGGCGATGGTCGTGGTGGTCTCCCTGCAGGTGCTGTTCCGCTACTTCCTCAACCTCTCGCTCGACTGGGCGGACGAGGTGGCGCGGCTCACCTTCGTGTGGGCGGCGTTCCTCGGCGTGCCGCACGGCGTGAAGCTCGGCGCGCACGTCGGCATCGACTTCGTGGCGCGGCTGCTGCCGCCGGCGCCGCTCGCGTGGCTGTTCCGCCTCTCCTGCCTCGCCAGCGCCGCGCTCATGGCGCTGGTCGCCTGGCAGGCGGCGTTCATCGCGCGCGAGACCTGGGACCAGCTCATGCCGGTGCTCGACTTCTCGACCGGCTGGTTCTACCTGGCGATCTGCGCGAGCGGCGCGCACTGCGTGCTGCAGTTCCTCCGGCTCGCCTGGGACCATGAGCCGATGCTGCCGGCCGGCGCGATCGACGCGTGAGCGCGGCGGTCGTCATCGTCTTCTTCGCGCTTGCGCTGCTCGCGGTGCCGCTCGCGTTCGCGCTCGGGCTGGCCGCCTTTGCCGGAATGGTCGTGGGCGACGTCGAATGGCACGTGCTGCCGCAGCGCATGATGCACGCGGTGAACTCCTTCCCGCTGCTCGCCATCCCCTGCTTCATGCTCGCCGGCGAGCTGATGGTCGAGGGCGGCATCATGGAAAAGCTGGTGGCGCTCGCCAACAGCGTCGTCGGCCGCGTGCGCGGCGGCCTGGGGCACGTCACGGTGGTCTCGGCGGCGTCGCTCTCGGCCATCTCGGGAACCGCCGTGGCGGATGCGACCGCGCTCGCTTCCACCCTCGGCCCTTCGCTCGCCCGCTACTACGGCAATCCCTTTGGCGCCGCGGTCGTCGCCGCTGCGGCCAACCTCGGGCCGATCATCCCGCCCTCGGCCGCGATGATCGTCTACGCCTACATGGCGGGCCCTTCGGTATCCGTGGGCGGCCTGTTCATGGCCGGCTTCGTCCCGGGGCTCGCGCTCGCCGCCGCCATGATGCTGCTCATCGCCTGGATCGCGAAGCGCCGCGACTATCCCCTGACCGGGGAGCGCATCAGCCTGCGGAATGTCCTGGCCCAGCTCAGGGAGTCCTTCCCCATCGTCCTCATGCCGGTGGTGGTCGTGGGCGGCATCGTCGGCGGCGCCTTTACCGCGACCGAGGGCTCGGCGATTGCCGTCGTGTACGCGCTCGTGGTGGGGCTCGCCGTGACCCGCAAGCTCAAGTGGTCCGACCTGCCGCCGGCCATGTTCCGCGCCGCAGTCACCACCGGGGTGGTCGCCATCCTGATCGCCTTCGCCTCGGCGGTGACCTTCCTGCTGTCGATCGACCTGGTCCCGCAGAAGCTCACCGCCTTCGTGCAGGGGTTGACCCGGGACCCGGTGGCGTTCATCTGGATCGTCATGGGCGTGCTGCTCGTCGCGGGGATGTTCCTCGAATCGAACGCCGCCTACATCATGCTGGTGCCTCTGCTCGCGCCGATCGCCCAGCTCTACGGCATCGACCCCCTGCACTTCGGCTTCGTCTTCATCTTCAACCTCGTCATCGGCATGCTGACGCCGCCGGTCGGGGTGCTGCTCTTCGTCGTCTCGAGCGCGCGCCAGGTGCCGCTCGGCAGCTTGGTCGCGAACGTGTGGCCCTTCATCGCCTGCCAGTTCGCGCTGCTCGCCCTCTGCATCGTCTACCCGCCGATCGTCACCTGGCTGCCGCGGCAGCTCGGATACTGAGCCGCGATGGTGCGCAGCGCGCCCGGCGGCGTCCGTTTTGGTGCAGAATTTTCGGCGACCCGCCGGGCCCGCCCGGCGGCACCGACCGGCATCGTTCTTGCAAACAAGGGGCGGGGATGGAGCTCACACCTAGGGAGAAGGACAAGCTGCTGGTCTTCGCCGCGGCGCTGCTCGCCGAGCGGCGGAAGAGCCGCGGCCTGAAGCTCAACTACCCGGAGGCGGTCGCCTTCATCAGCGCCGCGCTCATGGAAGGCGCGCGCGACGGCAGGAGCGTGCAGGAGCTCATGAGCTGGGGGGCGACGCTGCTCAAGCGCGAGGAGGTCATGGAGGGCGTGCCGGAGATGATCCCGGAGATCCAGGTCGAGGCGACCTTCCCCGACGGCACCAAGCTCGTCACCGTGCACCAGCCGATCCCATGATTCCCGGCGAGATCAAGGTCGCCGCGGGCGACATCGAGATCAACAAGGGCAGGAAAAGCATTTCCATTTCCGTCGTCAATTCCGGAGACAGGCCGATTCAGGTCGGCTCGCACTACCATTTCTACGAGACGAACGCCGCGCTCGAGTTCGAGCGCGAGCAGGCTTACGGCATGCGGCTCAACATCGCCGCCGGCACGGCGGTGCGCTTCGAGCCCGGCCAGACGCGCACGGTGGAATTGATTGCCCTTTCGGGTTCCAGAACCGTTTATGGATTCACCGGGAAGGTGATGGGCAAGCTGAAATGAAGATCGGCCGGCAAGCCTATGCCGAGATGTTCGGCCCGACGACCGGCGACCGGGTGCGCCTCGCCGACACCGAGCTGTGGATCGAGGTGGAGAACGACTTCACCGTCTACGGCGAGGAGGTGAAGTTCGGCGGCGGCAAGGTGATCCGCGACGGCATGGGGCAGAGCCAGCTCGCATCGGCGAAGGTCGCCGACACGGTGATCACCAACGCGCTCATCGTCGACCACTGGGGCATCGTCAAGGCCGACGTCGGCATCAAGGACGGGCGCATCTGGAAGATCGGCAAGGCGGGCAATCCCGACATCCAGCCCGCGGTCACCATCCCGATCGGCGCTGGCACCGAGATCGTCGCCGGCGAGGGCATGATCCTCACCGCCGGCGGCATTGACAGCCACATCCACTTCATCGCCGCGCAGCAGATCGAGGAGGCGCTGATGTCGGGCGTCACCACCATGCTCGGCGGCGGCACCGGGCCGGCCACCGGCACCTTCGCCACCACCTGCACGCCCGGCCCCTGGCACATCCGCTCCATGCTCGCCGCGGCGGAAGCCTTCCCGATGAACCTCGGGTTCCTGGGCAAAGGCAACGCTTCACTGCCTTTACCATTGATTGAACAAGTGGAAGCAGGAGCGGTCGGCCTCAAGCTGCATGAAGACTGGGGCACCACGCCGGCGGCGATCGACAACTGCCTGGCGGTGGCGGAGAAGATGGACGTGCAGGTCGCGATCCACACCGACACGCTGAACGAGTCGGGCTTCGTCGAGGCCTCGATCGCGGCCTTCAAGGGCCGCACCATCCACACCTATCACACCGAGGGCGCGGGCGGCGGCCACGCGCCCGACATCATCCGCGTCTGCGGCGAGGCGAACGTGCTGCCCTCGTCCACCAACCCGACGCGCCCCTACACCGTCAACACCATCGCCGAGCACCTCGACATGCTGATGGTGTGCCACCACCTCGACGCGGGCATCGCCGAGGACGTCGCCTTCGCCGAGTCGCGCATCCGGCGCGAGACCATCGCCGCCGAGGACATCCTGCACGACCTGGGCGCCTTCTCGATGATGTCCTCGGACTCGCAGGCGATGGGGCGCGTCGGCGAGGTGATCATCCGCACCTGGCAGACCGCGCACAAGATGAAGCTGCAGCGCGGAGGAATTTCCGACAACCAGCGGGTAAAGCGGTACATCGCCAAATACACCATCAACCCTGCCATTGCGCATGGGATATCCCACGTGGTGGGCTCGGTGGAAGAAGGCAAGCTCGCCGACATCGTGCTGTGGAAGCCGGCGCTCTTCGGCGTCAAGCCCTTCCTCGTCATGAAGGGCGGCATGATCGCCGCCGCGGCGATGGGCGATCCCAATGCCTCGATCCCGACGCCGCAGCCGGTGCACTACCGTCCGCAGTTCGGCGCCTTCGGCAAGGCCTTGAAGACGTCCGTGACCTTCGTTTCCAAGGCATCGCTCGAATCAAAGGAGCTGGGCGCGCTCGGCCTGCAGCGTCCCTTGATCCCTGTCGAGAACACGCGCGGCATCGGCAAGAAGGACATGGTGCACAACGACCTGCGGCCGAAGATCGAGGTCGACCCCGAGACCTACGAGGTGCGCGCCGACGGCGAGCTGCTCGTCTGCGAGCCGGCAAGCGTGCTGCCGATGGCGCAGCGCTACTTCCTCTTCTGACATGGACCGCCTCGTCCTCACCTTCGAGCAGCGCCAGAAGAGCCGCCTGCGCGCCAGGAGCGAGAGCGGCGAGGACGTCGCGCTCGTGCTCGAGCGCGGCAGGCTGCGCCGCGGCGGCGAGCGCGTCACCGCGACCGACGGGCGCGTCTTCGAGATCGTCTCGGCGCCGGAGAAGCTCGCCCACATCGAGGCCGACGACATCGCCCGCGTCGCCTACCACCTCGGCAACCGCCACGTGCCGGTGCAGGTCGGCGCGGGCTTCCTGCGCATCGCCGAGGACTACGTGCTCGAGGAGATGGTGAAGCGCCTCGGCGCCAGGGTCTCGCACGTGGAGGCGCCCTTCGAGCCCGAGGCGGGCGCCTACGGCGGCGGCCACCGCCATGACGAGATGGGCCACGGCGGCAAGATCCACGACCACCACCACGATCACGATCATGGTCATGGCCATCATCACCATGACTAGGCCCGGCATTGCCGCCCCCCTGATAAGGGGGGAGCGAGCTTGCGAGCGGGGGGTTGGTTTTCGGCGGGCTTGGAAACCGGGCTCCGCAGCTGCGAAATGTAACCGATCGGTTACATTCCGGGAAACCCCCCGTTCCCCCCGCGTAGGCGGGGGTCACGCCCCCCTTGTCAGGGGGGCGGCAAACCGGCGATGAGCCTCGCGCGCCTCCTGCAGCTCGCCAGCCCGACGCTGCCGGTCGGCGCCTACAGCTATTCCCAAGGCCTGGAGGCTGCGGTGGAGGCCGGGCTCGTGCACGACGCGGCGAGCGCCGGGCGCTGGATCGGCGATGTCCTGGAGTTCTCTGTCGGCGCCATGGAGGCGCCGCTGCTCTGGCGCATGCTGAACGGCGAGGACTGCGACGAGCTCTTCCTCGCCTCGCGCGAGACCGCGGAGCTGCGCGCCGAGACGCTACAGATGGGCGGCTCGATGGCATTACTTCTGAAAGACTTGAATGTCGGAGAGACGACAGGCAGCTATCCTGCGGTCTTCGCTTTCGCCGCGCGCCGGTGGGGCATCGCTCCCGAGGAGGCGCTGGTCGCCTACCTCTGGTCCTGGCTCGAGAACCAGGTAATGGCGGCGATCAAGGCCGTGCCCCTCGGCCAGACGGATGGGCAAAGGATGCTGTTGTCTCTCGGGGGGCGCTTGCAGGCCATTGCTGAAAAGGCGAAGTCCCTGAAACCCTGCAACCTGGCACCCGGACTGGCGTTCCTGTCGTCCCGGCACGAAACCCAATACTCGAGGCTCTTCAGATCATGACGCTACGCATAGGCATCGGCGGGCCGGTCGGCTCGGGAAAGACGGCGCTGACGCTCGCGCTCTGCCGCGCGCTGCGCGACAGGTACGAGCTCGCCGTGGTGACCAACGACATCTACACCGAGGAGGACGCGCAGTTTCTCGTCCGGAACGAAGCCCTTCCCCCGGAGCGAATCATCGGCGTGGAAACGGGCGGCTGCCCGCACACCGCGATCCGCGAGGACGCCTCGATCAACCTCGAGGCGGTGGCGCGGCTCACCCGGCGCTTCGGCGACCTCGACGTGGTGTTCGTCGAGTCGGGCGGCGACAACCTCGCCGCGACCTTCAGCCCGGAGCTCTCCGACCTGACGCTCTACGTGATCGACGTCGCCGCGGGCGACAAGGTCCCGCGCAAGGGCGGCCCGGGCATCACCAAGTCCGACCTGCTGGTGATCAACAAGATCGATCTCGCGCCGATGGTCGGGGCGTCGCTCGAGGTGATGGAGCGGGACGCGAAGCGCATGCGCGGCGCGCGCCCCTTCGTCTTCACCAACCTGAAAACCGGCCAGGGACTCGACCGGGTGATCCGGTTCATCGAAACGGAGGGAATGCTGTGCGCACTATCCTGATCTACCTGCTGACGGCGCAGACAGCGCTAGCCGATCCCGGGCACGGGCCCGAGACGGGCTGGCTGCACTTCTTCACCGAGCCCGATCACCTGGCGCTCGTGCTAGCGCCGGCGGTGATCGGGGGTCTTGCGCTGCTGCTGCTTAGGCGGCGGCCCGGCGGGGCGTTACCGAGGCGCTCGCCTGGGCCTTGTCGAGCACGGCGACTTCGCCGGCGAGCTCCGCGCCTTCCTTGATGCTGATCTTGGCGTAGCGGATCTTGCCGGACACCTTGCCGGTGCCCTCGATGACGAGCTGCTTGCGTACCGTCAGCTCGCCCTCGAACTTGCCGTGGATCGTCGCGTGATCGACGGCGATGGTGCCCTGGAACACGCCGTGCTCGTTGATCTCGAGCACGCGCGAGTCGAGCGTCGCCTCCATGCGGCCCTGCACGACCAGCGTGTCGCAGTCGCTGATCTCGGCGCCCTTCATCTTGATGTCCGGGCCGACGACGAGGCGCGCTTCCTTGCGCTCGTCGGGCCTGTCGGCCGGGACGGAGGGCGCGGGGGCCGCCGTGGCGGCAGGCGCGCCCGCCGGCGCGGCCGGGGGAGTCTGGCGGAAAAGGTTGTCGTCGCGCTGCCTGCGGAAGAACCCGTCTTTCTGTAGCACTGTGTCGGCCCTCTCTGTAGTGTTGGTCGGTACGGCTGGTCGTCGTACGCACGAACCGTACCAGCGCGAAATCGCCACAAATTCAGGCTTTTGGAGGGAAATCCGTCGGCCCGCGGCGACGCCTGGCGCTCAAAACGCTGCAGCCTGCTGTTTGTCTTCGCTTTTCGACTGTCGTGGAAGCGCTACGCGGAGAATTCCCGCAGCAGCCTGCCGGTCAGGCGGCCTTCCTCCAGCGCCACGCCGTTTACCCAGACGCCCTGCACGCCGAGCGGCTCGACCGTGAGCCGCGGCTGGCCGGCGGGCAGGTCGAAGACGCGCTTCTTCGGCCCGCGCCCGACGCGCGCCGGGTCGAAGAGCAGCAGGTCGGCGGCGTAGCCCGCCTTCAGCGCGCCGCGGCCGCGGATGCCGAACACGTGCGCCGGCTGGCCGCAGAGCCGCCACGCCGCCTCCTCGAGCGAAAAGAGCCTGCGCTCGCGCACCCAGTGGCCGAGCAGGTGCAGGCCGTAGCCGGCGTCGTTGAAGAAGGTGAGGTGCGCGCCCGCGTCCGAGAGCGACACCATCGCGCAGGGGTCCTTCAGCATGCGGCCCACCGCCGCCTCGTCGGAGTTGAGGAGCAGCGCGTTGAACACCGTGTCGAGGTCCTCCTCCAGCGCCAGGTCGAGCATGAAGTCGAGGGGGTCCTTGCCCGCCGCGCGCGCGAGCCGGGCCACCGGCTGCTGCTCCAGGTCCTTTCTCCGGGATTCCACGACTTCCACCTTGTCCCATTCGCCGTTGAAGAGGCGGAAGTGCGCCGGCCGCGCGAGCTCGAGGCGGATGGCATCTCGGAAATCGATGGAGGAGAGGATCTTTCTGTATTCCGCATCCTTCTTGCCCAGCGCCGGCTGCCAAGCCTCCAATCCCTCGAAGGTATAGGGCGAGCGCAGCGTGAAGTCCATGCTCAGCGGGCAGCAGGACACCGCGCCGACCAGCCGGCGTCCGCGCTCGTTCGCATTCCTTATTTCCTGGAGGTCCTGGAACACCGCCTCCGGGTTGGTGCTGCTGTGGAGGAGCGCGGCGACGACGACCGGGCGGGTCGACTCGGCGGCGAGGTCCTCGAGGAAGCTCATCTTCGTGTGCCCGCCCTTGGTGAGCATGAAGACGCCGCGCCCGGCCTCCTTCAGGCAGCCGACCAGCGCGCGCAGCTCGCGCTCGTCGGCGAGGCGCGAGGGCATCGGCAGCCCGCCCTCGCCGTTGTGCGCCGGCGACGTGCTGGTCGAGAAGCCGATGGTTCCGGCTTTCATGGCCTCAAGGATGATGCTTTTCATGGCGGCGATTTCGTCATCCGTCGCCACGCGCTGCGTCGCCGCTTCGCCCATCACGTAGGTGCGCACCGACGAGTGCCCGACGAAAGCGGCGACGTTGAGCGCTGCGCCGCGGCGCTCGAGCATGTCGAGGTACTGCGGCAGCGACTCGAACTCCCAGCGGATGCCGGCGCGCAGCGCTTCCAGCGACATGCCCTCGACCTGCGTCAGGTTGCGCATCACGCGCTCGCGATCGGCGGGCCGGCAGGGCGCGATGGTGAAGCCGCAGTTGCCGATCACCGCGGTGGTGACGCCGAGCGCCGGCGAGGGCGCGAGGCCCGGGTCCCAGGTGATCTGCGCGTCGTAGTGCGTGTGGTTGTCGATGATGCCCGGCATCAGCGCCAGGCCGCGCGCGTCTATGGTTCTTCTTGCAGGTCCTTCTACCGTCCCGATTTGCGAAATGATGCCGTTGGAAACAGCGAGGTCGCCGCGCCAGGCCGGCGCGCGCAGGCCGTCGAGGAGCAGCGCCTTGCGGATGACCAGGTCGAGCACGCTGGTCAGTATACTGACGCCCCATGTTTTCTCTGGAGTCGAAGATCGCTGTCGTCACCGGCGGCGCCAAGGGCATCGGCGCCGCGACGGTGAAGCTCCTGCGCCAGGCCGGCGCCACGGTGCACTCGCTCGACGTCGAATCGGGCTGCGATGTGACCGAGGAGGCGCAGGTGAAGGCGGCCTACGCGCGCATCGGCGCCTTCGACATCCTGGTCAACAACGCGGGGCGGGCGGTGCGGAAAACTGCCCTTGAACTGAGTCCGAAGGACTGGGACGACGTGCAAGACCTCAATGTCAAAGCCCTGTTCTTCTGCTCGAGGAACGCCGTTCCCTGCATGAAGCAGCGCGGCGGCGGCGCGATCGTCAATCTCGCCTCGATCATGGGCCTCTCGGGCGGCATCTACCCGAACGCCTCCTACCAGGCCTCCAAGGGCGCGGTCGTGAACCTGACGCGCGCGCTGGCGCTCGAGTGGGCCGCCGACAATATCCGCGTCAACGCGGTGGCGCCGACCTACGTCAAGACCGACCTCACCGTGCCGATCTTCGGCAGCCCCGAGCTCATGAAGACGGTGATGGCGCACACGCCGCTCGGGCGCCTGCCCGAGCCCGAGGACATCGCCGCGGCGATCGTCTATCTCTGCAGCGCCGAGGCGCGCTGCGTCACCGGCGTCGTCCTGCCGGTGGACTCCGGCTTCCTCGCCCGCTGAATTTCTTCTTGACTTGTATTTAACTCATCGGTTAAATAAAGGCATGGACCGGCTTTCCGAGACCTTCGCGGCGCTCGCCGACCCAACGCGGCGCGCCATCCTGGCGCGCCTGGCCAAGGGCGAGGCGAGCGTCGGCGACCTCGCCAGCCCCTTCGACATCTCGCTGCCCGCGGTGTCGCGGCACCTGAAGGTGCTCGAGCGCGCCGGCTTGATCGAGCGCGAGGCCGACGCGCAGTGGCGCGTGTGCCGCCTGCGCGGCACGCGGCTGCGCGAGGCGCACGGCTGGCTCGAGCGCTACCGGCGCTACTGGGAGGAGAGCCTGGACCGCCTGGCCGACTACCTGGAACGAGGAGGGAAAAAATGAACCGTGCCCCGAGCTTCGAGCTGCAGCTCTCCCGCGAGGTCCGCGCGCCGCGCGAGCGCGTCTTCGACGCCTTCGTCACCGAGGCGGCGATGCGCCAGTGGATGTGCCCCCGCGGCATGACCATCCCGGCGCTGGAAGTCGACGCCCGCGTCGGCGGCGGCTTCCGCGTCACCATGCGCGCCCGCGACGGCGACCAGTTCACCGCGGTCGCCGCCTACCGCGAGATCGCGCGCCCCGAGCGCCTCGTCTACACCTGGCAGTGGCTGGGCGAGGGCATGCCCAACGTCGAGACGCTGATCACCGTCACCTTCGCCGAGCGCGGCGGCGCCACCGAGGTGCGCATGACGCACACCGGCTTCCCCGACCAGGCGCTCGCCGACTCGCACACCGAGGGCTGGGGCTCGTGCTTCAACCGCCTCGCCGACCTGCTCGACCCGCGCGGGACGGCGGCGAGCGTCGCGCTGCTCGGCGACCCGCGCTCGAGCTATACGCGCACCGCGCGCATGGGGCTCGCGGAGAGGGGCGTGAAGTACGCGCTGGAGAACTGCGGCCCGAGCTCGCCGCAGGTGCTCGAGCTGCATCCCTTCGCGCGCATCCCGGCGTTCCGCGACGGCGACGTGCGCCTGTTCGAGACCAGCGCCATCCTGCGCTACGTCGAGGAGGCCTTCCCCGGGCCGACGCTGCTGCCGCAGAACATCCGCGACCGCGCCCTCGCCGAGCAGTGGGTGAGCGCGATCAACGCCTACATGTACGACGCCATGGTGCGCCGCTACATCCTGCAGTACGTGCTGAAGAAGAACGACCGCACCGTCATCGAGGGGGCGCTGAAGGAGATGGAGAAGCAGCTCGCCGCGCTCGAGCGCGCCTACACGCGTCCCTTCCTCGCCGGCCGGCAGCCGACGCTGCCGGACTATTTCCTTGCGCCGATCGTCGGCTACCTGGAAATGCTGCCGGAGAGCAAGGCGCTCCTCGAGCGTTGCCCGAAGCTCATGCAGGCCCACGCCGCGATCAAGGAGCGGCCGAGCTGGAAAGAGACCCAGCCGTGAAGGACCTGCTGGCACAGCGGGTGCGGGCAGCTTTGAAGGGCCGCAGAGGCGTGAGCGAGAAGCGCATGTTCGGCGGCGTCTGCTTCCTGCTGCGCGGCAACATGCTGTGCGGCACGGCGAAGTCGCGCTTCATGTTCCGCGTCGGCAAAGCGCAGGACGCCGAGGCGCTGTCCGGTCCGGGCGCGCGGCCGATGGACTTCACGGGCCGGAAACTTGCGGGCTTCGTGTGGGTCGATCCCGGCTGCGACGCGCGCTCGCTCAAGCGCTGGGTGGCGCTCGCGGAAAAATACGTCGGCGCGTTGCCGGCGAAACGGAGGCGTGCATGAAGTTCCCGAACGAAATGCCCGAGTACCGCAAGGCGCGGGACAGGCTTCTCGAGGCCGAGAAGTCGCTGCGCCGGCATGTCGACGAGGTGGCCGCCCTGCGGCGCAAGCTGCCCTCCGGCGGCGAGGTGCCCGAGGACTACGTGTTCGAAGGCGAGCAGGGGCCGGTCGGGCTCTCGCAGCTCTTCACGCGCGGCGACACGCTCGTCGCCTACAGCTTCATGTACGGGCCGAAGATGGAGAAGGCCTGCCCGATGTGCACCTCGATGCTCGACGGCCTGGACGGTGACGCGCAGCACATCGCGCAACGCGCGAGCCTCGTGGTGATCGCCAAGTCGCCGCTGGCGCGCATCCGCGAGCATGCGCGCAGCCGCGGCTGGAGGAATTTGAAGCTGCTCTCCTCGCAAAACAATAGCTATAACCGCGACTACCACGGCGAGGACGCCGAGGGCCGGCAGATGCCGATGCTCAACGTATTTCGCAAGCACGACGGGAAGGTGAAGCACTTCTACGGCAGCGAGCTGCTCTACGCGCCGGCGGAGCAGGGGCAGGACCCGCGCCACGTCGACGCCGTCTGGCCGCTGTGGAACCTGCTCGACTTCACGCCCGAGGGACGCGGCACAGACTGGTACCCGAAGCTCTCCTACTGAAAAACCGCAAAATCAGGGACAGACCACGTTTTTTGCCGGGCTTGGAAGAAGGAGCGCGACGGCCCGTAATGTTTCCGATCGGAAGCATTCCGAAAAACGTGGTCTGTCCCTGTTTTCGGGGTCAGTAGCCGGCCTCGCGGTCCACGAGGTTGAGGGGCGCGTCGCCGCGGCGCACGCGCTCGATGTTCTCGACGATCTTCGCCACCGCGGTGCGCGGCTCGGTGAGCGCGGCGATGTGCGGCGTGACGGTCACCGCGGGATGGCGCCAGAGCGGGTCGTCGGCGGGCAGCGGCTCGCGCTCGAAGACGTCGAGATAGGCGCGCGCGAGGTGCCCGGAGTCGAGCGCGGCGACGAGGTCGGCGGTGACGACATGCCCGCCGCGCCCGAGGTTGATCACGCAGCCGCCCTGGCGCAGCCGGCGCAGGTTGGCGCCGTTCAGGATGCCGCGCGTCTGCGCCGTGAGCGGCAGCAGGCACACCAGCGCCTCGGTCTGCTCGAGGAAGAGCTGCAGGTCGGTGATGCGGCGCACGCCCGGGATGTCCTTCGGCCGGCGGCTGTAGCCCACCACCTTGAAGCCGAGCGCGACGAGCTTGCGCGCCGCGTCGGCGCCGAGCTCGCCCAGGCCGAGGAAGCCGACGCTGCGGTCCGAGGCGAGCTTCTGCTCGAGCTGCCGCCAGGTGGCGTGCTGCTGGTGGTAGCGGTAGAGAAAGAGCTGGCGGTGCCAGTCGAGCACGTGCGCCAGCACCATCTCCGACATCGCCGCCACCATGCCCGGGTCGATGAGCCGCGCGAGCGGCACATGCGGGGGCAGCGCCGGGTCGGCGAGCAGCTTCTCCACGCCCATCCACAGCGACTGGATGAGCTTCGCGCCGCCGAGCTTCTCGAGCGTGCCCGGGGGAGGGTTGGCGACCAGAGCAACCTCGACGCCGTCGGCATCGAAGCCGAAGCTGTCATGAGGCAGGGCCTCCCGGAGGCGAGGGAGCCAGTCTTCGGCCTTCTCGCTCTCCGAGGCGAACAGCACCTTCACTTGCTAATTGCCGGGCTTGAACCCCGAAGCCTTGATGACCGGACCCCAGTTCTCGTAGTCCTTGCGCATGATGCGCGCCAGCTCGGCCGGGCCGTAGCCCGTCGGCTGCAACCCCATGTCGGTCAGGCGCTTGTTCACGGCCGGATCCTTGATCGCGGCAATGGCCGCCTCGGACAGGCGCTCCGCGGCGGCGTCCGGGGTCCCTGCCGTCGCGAACAGCGCGTACCAGGACGGCGTCGCTGCCGGCATGTCGTAACCGGCTTCCTTGAAGGTCGGCACGTCGGGGAACGCCGGGTCGCGCTTCGCGCCCCCGACCGCGAGCAGGCGCGCCTTGCCGGCCGCCACGAGCCTGTTGATGTCCGCGTTCACCGTGGTCGCGGCGGAGATCTCGCCGCTGGCGAGCGCCTGCAGGACGTGCGCCGTGCCCTTGTACGGCACATGCGTCATCTCGATGCCGGCGGTGCGCGCGAAGAGCACGCCCAGGAAGTGCGGGATGCTGCCGACCGCCGCGGAGGCATAGTTGCCGTACTTCCTCGGGTCTTTCTTGACCAGCGCGACGTACTCCTTGAGCGTCTTCGCCGGCACCTGCGCCGACACGCCGAGCCCGAGCTGGAAGTCCGACAGGTGCGCGATCGGCCGGAAATCCTTGAACGGGTCGTAGCGCAGGTTGCCGAACGAATGCGGGTAGATGGACATCGTCGCGACCGGCGTCATCAGCAGCGTCGTGCCGTCGGGCTTCGCCGCCTTGACCGCCTCGTTGGCGATGCGGCCGCCCGCGCCGGCCTTGTTCTCGACGATCACCGGCTGGCCGAGCTTCGCGCGCATCTCCTCCGCCACGATCCGCGTCAGGATGTCGCTCGTCGCGCCGGCGGGAAAGCCGACCACGAGCGTGATCGTGCCTTGCTGCGCGGCAACGGGCATGGCAAGGGCAGCGAACAGGGCAACGGCAAGCAGTCGAAACACGGTTCCTCCTCCTGAGAGTCGCAGCGCGCCGATGGTAGCATCCCCTTCGATGAAGCCGCTGCAGCTAAAGCCACCCTTCCGCGCCGACCACGTCGGCAGCCTGCTCCGCCCTCCGGGCCTGCATGAGGCGCGCCGGAGGAAAGACATCGCCTTCCAGCGGAAAGCGATCCAGGATGTGGTCAAAAAGCAGGAAGCGATCGGCCTGCAGGCGGTGACTGACGGCGAGTTCAGCCGCGACTGGTGGCACCTCGACTTCCTCTCGCAGCTCGAGGGCGTCGTCGCGCGGGAGAACCCGGGACCGAAGTTCGGCGGCACCGAGCAGCAGCCGCCGATCCCGCATGTGACCGGGAAGCTGCGCTATTCGAAGCCCATCATGCTGGACGACTTCAAGTACTTGAAGAGCGTGACTTCGAAGACCGCAAAGTTCACCATCCCTTCGCCCTCGATGCTGCACCTGCGCGCCGGGCGCGCGGGCATCTCGCGCGAGGCCTATCCCGATCTCGCCGAGTTCTGGAGCGACGCCGCGGCCGCCTACCGCGCCGCGATCGCCGAGTTCGCCAGGGCGGGCTGCACCTACCTGCAGCTCGACGACGTCGCCTTCGCCTATCTCTGCGACCCGAAGATCCGCGACAACTGCCGCAGCAACGGCGACGACCCGGAGAAGCTGCCGCGCACCTACGCCGACACCATCACGCGCGCGGTGCAGGGCCGCCCGGCCGGCATGACCGTCGCCATGCACACCTGCCGCGGCAACTTCAAGAGCGCCTGGGTCGCCGAAGGCGGCTACGAGCCGGTCGCAGAGAGCATGTTCTCGAGCGGCGTCGACGCCTTCTTCATGGAGTTCGACACCGAGCGCGCCGGCGGCTTCGAGCCGCTGCGCTTCGTGCCGAAGGGGAAAAAGGTCGTGCTGGGGCTCGTCTCTTCCAAGACCGCCGCCCTCGAGAGCAAGGACGATTTGAAGCGGAAAATCGACCAGGCGGCCCGGCACATGCCCCTCGAGGACCTCTGCCTGTCGCCGCAGTGCGGCTTCTCGAGCACGCACCACGGCAACAAGCTGACGCCCGAGGAGCAGTGGCGCAAGCTCGAGCGCGTGATCGAGGTAGCGCGGGAGGTATGGCGATGAGCAGCGAAAAGGACATCCTCGCCCTGCAGGACCGGCGCTTCGCCGCGGCGGTCGAGGAGGATTTCAAGGCGCTCGAGGCGATGGTGCACGACGAGCTCGTCTACACGCACTCGCACGGCGGCGGCGACACGAAGGCGAGCTGGATCGACGCCATGCGCTCGCGCAAGACGCGCTACCGCAGGATCGTGCCCGGCGAGCGCAAAGCGCGCGTCTACGGCGACGCGGCGCTGATCACGGGCCGCGTCGACTTCGAGGTCGAGTCCAGCGGCCAGCCGCGCTCGCTCAGGCTGGTCTTCCTCGAGGCCTGGACGAAGACGCCGCAGGGCTGGAAATTCGTGGCGTGGCAGTCCACGCCCCGTCCTGCGTGAAGCTCGAGGTGAACGGCGCCTCGCGCAGCGTCGAGGCGCATCCGGACACGCCGCTCCTTTACGTGCTGCGCAACGAGCTCGGCCTCACCGGCACGCGCTTCGGCTGCGGCAGCGGCCAGTGCGGTGCCTGCTTCGTGCTGCTGGACGGCCAGCCGGTAGCGAGCTGTGATCTTCCTGTCTGGTCTCTCTCCGGGAAGAAAATAACCACCATAGAAGGCCTCGGCGGCCGCCACCCGGTGCAGAAGGCGCTCGTCGCCGAGCAGGCCGCGCAGTGCGGCTACTGCATGAGCGGGATCGTCATGGCTTCTGTTTCTTTATTGCAGCGAAATCCGCGTCCATCCGAGCCGGAAGTTCGGGAAGCCCTCGACAAGAACCTCTGCAGGTGCGGCTCGCACAACCGCGTGGTGCGCGCCGTGCTCAAGGTGGCAAACGAGGCCGTACATGAATAAGCCCGCCGAGCTGCCGCAGCGCGTGCGGCCCGAGCCCGACGGCACGGTCTCGATCGCCACCGGCAAGGTCGAGCTCGGCCAGGGCATCCACAGCGCGTTGGCGCAGATCGCCGCGGAGGAATTGTGGGTTGATCTCGACAAGATAAGAATCCTGCCGCCGAGCACCGAGTACTGCCCGGACGAGGGCGTCACCTCGGGCAGCCTGTCGATCCAGGACGCGGGCCGCGCGCTGCGCAAGGCCTGCGCCGAGCTGCTCGCGGCGCCGGAGAAGCCCGCCGCGCGCTACGGCATCGTCGGCACGAGCGCCGCGCGCCTCGACCTGCCGGCCAAGTTCGCCGGCCGGCCGAGCTTCATCCAGGACATGACGCTGCCCGGCATGCTGCATGGACGCATCATCAGGCCCTTTCACGCGTTCAAATCGGTGAAAGACATTCCTTCCATACCCGGCCTGGTCAGAGACGGCAGCTTCGTCGGCGTGCTCGCCGAGCGCGAGGAGGAGGCGATCGCCGCGGCGAAGAAGGCGCGCGCGGGCGCGAAGTGGGAGGAGGGCGCGCGCGTGCCCGACGACATCTACGCGTGGCTGAAGGAGAACGTCGCCGAAGAGCACGTGGCGAAGCAGAAGGCCGATCCCGCGGCGAAGGCGCGCGGGGTGAAGCGCGTGCAGGCGACCTACCGCAAGCCCTATATCGCGCACGCATCGATCGGTCCCTCATGCGCCATCGCGCAATGGCAGAACGGTCGGCTCCAGGTCTGGACGCACAGCCAGGGCATCTTCAACCTGCGCCGCGAGCTCGCCCTTATATTCAGCATGCCGGAAGAAGGCATCGTCGTGCGCCACGTGGAGGGCGCCGGCTGCTACGGCCACAACGGCGCCGACGACGCGGCGCTCGACGCGGCGCTGCTCGCGCGCGCCGCGCACGGGCGCGCGGTGCGCGTGCAGTGGTCGCGCGAGGACGAGTTCGCCTGGGAGCCCTGCGGCCCGGCGATGCTGGTGTCGCTCGACGCGCAGCTCGACGCCGCGGGGAGCATCGTCTCCTGGCGGCACGATCTTTGGAGCAACGGCCACACACGCCGGCCGGGGCGCGCCGCGAAGCCGGTGCTCGCCGCGGCAGCGCACCTCGCGACGCCCTTCGAGCTCGCGCCGCCCTCCAACCCGCCGCTGCCCGCGGGCGGGGCGGATCGCAACGCCATCCCGATCTACGACTCGCCCGACCTGCTGGTCGTGAACCACTACGTACGCGAGGCGCCGCGCAACGTCTCGTCGCTGCGCTCTCTTGGCGGCTTCGGCAACGTCTTCGCCATCGAGTCGTTCATGGACGAGCTCGCGGCCGCAGCAGGTGTTGACCCAACAGAATTCAGGTTGCGCTATTTGAGCGATTCACGGGCGAAGGCCGTCATCCAGAAGGCAATTGATACTGCCGGTTCATTCAGAAAATCCGAAGGGCGCGGCCGGGGCCTGGGCTTCGCCAGGTACAAGAACATCGGCGCCTACTGCGCGGTCGTCGCCGAGGTGGAGGCGGGGCGCGAGCTGCGCGTGACGCGGCTGGTCGCCGCGGTCGACGTCGGCCTGGCGGTGAACCCGGACGGCGTCGCCAACCAGGGCGAGGGCGGCTGCATCCAGGCGGCGAGCTGGGCCTTGAAGGAGGCGTGGCGGCCCGGCATCCTCGGCTGGGAGGACTATCCGATGCTCAGGTTTTCCGAAGTCCCTCAGGTGGAAGTTTCCATTCTGCAAAACCAGCTTCCCTCGGTCGGCGCCGGCGAATGCGCCATGGGCCCGGCCGGCGCGGCGATCGCCAACGCGCTCTGCGACGCGCTCGGCGTGCGCGTGCGCGAGCTGCCCCTGACGGCGGAGAGGATCGCCGCTGCGCTCTAGGACGCAAGTCGGCATCGTCGGCGCCGGGCCGGCGGGGCTCATGCTCTCGCACCTGCTGCACCTCGAAGGCATCGACTCGGTGGTGCTCGAGGGCCGCAGCCGCGCCCACGTGCGCGAGCGCGTGCGCGCCGGCGTGCTCGAGCAGAGCGTGGTCGAGCTGATGCGCGAGACCGGCATCGGCGAGCGCGTCTCGCGCCAGGGCATCCGCATGCGCGGCATCGACTTCCGCTTCAGCGGCGAGCCGCACCTCGTCGAGTTCGACATCGCCGGACGCTATGCCATGGTCTGGCCGCAGCACGAGCTGGTGGAGGACCTCGTCAACGCGCGGCTGGCTGCAGGGGCAGAAATTCTCTATGAATCTCCCGTAACCAGGTTGGACGACCTGGACTCCCGGCCGATCGTCCACTACGGCCAAAAGCAGGTGGAATGCGATTTTGTCGCCGGCTGCGACGGCTTCCACGGCATCTGCCGGAGCGCCATCCCGGCGAGCGTGCTGAGGGAGCACGACCACCCGTTCCCGTTCGGCTGGCTGGGCGTGCTCGCCGAGGCGCCGCCGGCGTGGCCGGACATCACCTGGGGTTGCCATCCCGGCGAGTTCGCCATGATGAGCATGCGCACGCCGGCCATGACGCGCCTGTACCTGCAGTGCGCGCCCGACGATGATGCGAAGAACTGGAGCGACGAGCGCATCTGGAGCGAGCTGCACGCGCGGCTCGACCTGCCCGGCGCGCCGGCGCTGAACGAGGGGCGCATCGTGCAGAAGGGCGTCGCGGCGATGCGCAGCTACGTCGCCGAGCCGATGCGCTACGGCAGGCTCTTCCTCGCCGGCGACGCCGCGCACATCGTGCCGCCCACCGGCGCCAAGGGCCTCAACTCCGCCGTGGCCGACGTGCGCGTGCTCGCCCGCGCGCTCGTCGAGCACTACAAGCGCGGCAACGACGCGCTGCTCGAGCGCTACTCGGACACGGCGCTGCGCCGCATGTGGCTGGTCGAACGCTTCTCCACCTGGCTCTGCACCACCGTGCACCGCTTTCCGGATACCGACGCCTTCACGCGCCGGCTGCAGCTCGCCGAGCTGCAATACATGGCGCTCACCGAGACCGGCCGCCGCATGTTCGCCGAGAATTTCACCGGACTCCCCGTACACCTATGAAAACCACCGCGCCGCCCGACCCGAACACCCGCAAGCCCAGGTTCACCCCGCCGCCGCTCGCCTGCGACGCGCACTGCCACATCTTCGGCCCCGGGGCGAAGTTCCCGTACGCGAAGGATGCGCCCTACGTGCCGCCGGACTCCCCGTTTGAAGGTCTACAGAAATTGCATTCCATCCTTGGGATTCGAAGGGCGGTCATCGTCCATGCGAGCTGCCACGGCTCGGACATGCGCGTGACGCTCGACGGCATCGCACGCTCCAAGGGCGCCTATCGCGGCACGGCGATCATCGACGAGACGTACGCGGAGAAGGATTTCCAGCGCATGCACGACGGCGGCATCCGCGGCGTGCGCTTCAACTTCGTCAAGCACCTCGGCGGCCGGCCGGACATGGCGTTCTTCAAGAAGACCGTAGAGCGCGTGAAAGCCATGGAATGGCATCTCATCCTGCACCTCGATGCAACCGACCTCGTGGAATTCGAGGACATGTTCAAGCGCATCCCGGTGCCGATGGTGATCGACCACATGGGGCGCGTGAAGGCGGCGGCCGGGCTCGAGCAGCAGTCCTTCAAGGTCCTGCTCGGCTGGATGAAACAGGACAATTTCTGGGTGAAGATATGCGGCGCCGAGCGCGTCTCCTCCATGGGGCCGCCCTTCACCGACGCGGTGCCCTTCGCGCAGGCGCTGATCGCCGCCGCGCCCGAGCGTATCCTCTGGGGCACCGACTGGCCGCATCCCAACGTCGGCGCGCACATGCCCAGCGACGGCGACCTGGTCGATCTCTTCGCCCTGATGGCGCCCGACGCCGCGCTGCAGAAGAAGATCCTCGTCGAGAACCCGGCGCGCCTATACGGATTCTGAATGCTCGTCGGAGAAGCGGCGATTGCCATCTGGTGCCATATCGACGCGGCGCGGCGCGGCGAGCACGACGCCTGGCACTCGGGCGAGCACCTGCCCGAGCGGCTCGGCATCCCGGGCTTCCTGCGCGGGCGGCGCTGCCGCGCCGCGGACGAGGCGGTTACATGGCCTTACTTCATCCTGTACGAAGTGCGCGACGCGTCCGTCATGACATCGCCGGCGTACCTGGAACGGCTGAACGACCCCACGCCCTGGTCGCGCAAGATCTTTGCTTCTTGCCGCTTGTCGCGCACGCTGTGCCGCGTCGTGGAAAGCCGGGGAAGAGGGGTCGGCGGACACGTCGTCACCTCCCGGGAAGGTGATGTCGATCAGCGAGGGCCACGACCTCGCGGCGGTTACACTTCCGGGCGAGCGCTACCGCCTTTCCCACCTGATGACCGCATGAAGATCTGCCGCTTCGACGACGACCGCGTTGGCGTGGTGCGCGGCGACAAGGTCCACGACGTCACCGAAGCGGTCGTGGGCCTGCGCGAGCCAGCCATCGAGGGTTTGCAGAAGCTGAAATCCTTGGACTTCGAAACGCGCAAGGCCATTCCGCTCGCCGAGGTCCGGCTCCTCTCGCCCGTCCGCGCGCCGGGCAAGATCCTCGCCGCGCCGGTGAACTACAAGGCGCACATCGCCGAGATGCAGAAGAGCAACGTCTCGCCCGGGTTCAACATCTGGGACATCGAGAAGGCGGGGCTCTTCCTCAAGGCCACCTCGTCGCTGGTAGGGCCCTCGCAGGGCATCGCGCAGCGCTTCCTCGACCGGCGGACGGATCATGAAGTGGAATTGGTCGTGGTCATCGGGAAGACTGCCTCCCGCGTGTCCCGCAAAGACGCAATCACTTATGTAGCTGGTTACTGCCTCGGCCTCGACGTGACGGTGCGCGGCAGCGAGGACCGCAGCTTCCGCAAGTCGATCGACACCTACACGGTGCTCGGGCCCTGGCTCACCACCGCCGACCAGGTGCCCGACCCGGGCAACATACAGATCCGGCTGGAGCAGAACGGCGAGGTGCGCCAGGACGCGAGCACCTCGGACCTGCTGTGGGACGTCTCCCGCCTGATCGAGTTCGCCTCGAGCTTCTACACGCTGCACCCGGGCGATGTCTTCTTCACCGGCACGCCGCAGGGCGTGAGCCCGATCCGCCCGGGCGACAGGCTGCGCGCGCACTCGGATGCGCTCGGAACGATGCTGGTCGAGGTTCGGGAAGCCTCATAGAATTTTCCAGGAGCCTGCCGACATGACGGGAACCGTTGTCCGCAACATCCGCCGCGCCGACGCGCAGGCGATCGAGGCGCTGGAGAAGCTCGGGGTCGCGACCGTGCACGAGGCGCAGGGCCGAACCGGCCTGATGGCGCCTTACATGCGGCCGTTGTGGCGCGGCGCGCGCATCGCCGGCAGCGCGGTCACCGCGCTGTGCGCGCCGGGCGACAACTGGATGATCCACGTCGCCGCCGAGGTGCTGAAGCCCGGCGACATCCTGGTGGTCGCCTGCATGAGCGAGAACACCGACGGCGCGTTCGGCGAGCTGCTCGCCACCTCGCTCAAGGCGCGCGGCGCCAAGGGCGTGGTGCTCGACATGGGCTGCCGCGACGCCGCCGAGATCAGCGACATGCGCTTCCCGGTGTGGTCGCGCGCCATCTCCGCGCGCGGCACGGTGAAGGCGACGCTCGGCTCGGTGAACGTGCCGGTCGTGGTGGCGGGCCTGCAGGTCAAGCCCGGCGACGTGGGGGTCGCCGACGACGACGGGGTGGTCCTGGTTCCCCGCAGCGAAGCAGCCAAGGTCGTTGCCGCCGGCCAGGAGCGCGAGAAGAAGGAAGCCGCCACGCGCTTGCGCCTGCAGAAGGGCGAGCTCGGCCTCGACATCTACGGCATGCGCAAGCCGCTCGAGGAGAAGGGCCTCAAGTACGTCGACGGGCCGCTCGACTGATGAAGGCGATGTTCGGGGACTACCCCGTCACCAGGCTGTTCAAGCAGAAGGCGGGCTTCGACTTCGTGCCCGACGTCAAGGTGGCGAACCAGTTCTTCAAGCGCGTGGTGCGCAACCTCGAGTTCGACGTCGCCGAGCTCGCGATCATGACCTTCCTGCTCGCCAAGGCGCACGGCAAGCCGCTGCGCCTCCTGCCCGCGGTGCTGACGGCGAGGTTTCAGCATCCCTATCTGGTTTCTTCACAAAAGATTTCCCCTAAACAACTGGAAGGGCGCAAGGTCGGCTCGCGCTCGTATTCCGTCACCACCGCGAGCTGGGTGCGCGGCATCCTCGCCGAGGACTGCGGCGTCGACCTGGCGAAGATCCGCTGGGTCACCTTCGAGGAGCCGCACGTCGCCGAGTTCCGCGATCCGCCCAACGTCGAGCGCGCGCCGGCGGGCAAGGACATGAACGCCATGCTGCTCTCGGGCGAGCTCGACGCCGGCATCGTCGGCGCCATCCCGGCCGACGAGCGCCTGAAGCCCGTCATCGCCGACACCGCCGCCGCGGCGAAGGAATGGCGGAGGAAGCGCGGGGCGATACAGATCAACCACATGGTCGTGGTCAAGCATGGTGTGGACCCGAAGCCCATTTACGACTTGCTGCTGGAAAGCAGGAAGGCCGCCGGCAACCCGGAGATGAATCCCTTCGGCCTGGAGGAGAACCGCCGCAACCTCGAGGTCGCGATCGACTGCCTGCACCGGCAGGACATGCTGCCGCGGCGCCTGAGCGTTGAGGAGCTCTTCGCATGATCGTCGACTGCCACGGCCACTACACCACCGCGCCGCAGTCCCTGTGGGATTGGCGGAAGCAGCAGGCCGCCGGGAAGAAACCTGCGGCCCTGAAGATCTCGGACGACCAGATCCGCGAGAGCCTGGAAGGCGCGCAGCTCAAGCTGCAGCGCGAGCGCGGGACGGACGTCACCTTCTTCTCGCCGCGCGCGAGCACCATGGAGCACCACGTCGGCGACGCGGCGATCAGCCTGGAGTGGACGCGCCTCTCCAACGACCTCATCCACCGCTGCTGCTCGCTCTACCCGAAGAACTTCGTGCCGGTGTGCCAGCTGCCGCAATCGCCGGGAGTAGAACCGAAACATTGCGTTTCTGAGCTGGAGAGATGTGTAAAGGAGCTCGGCTTCGTCGGTCTCAACCTCAACCCCGATCCCTCGGGCGGCAACTGGAAGGACCCGCCGCTCACCGACCGCTGGTGGTACCCGATCTACGAGAAGATGCTCGAGCTCGACGTACCGGCGATGGTGCACGTGAGCTCCTCGTGCAACCCCAACTTCCACGCCACCGGCGCGCACTACATCAACGCCGATACCACCGCGTTCATGCAGTTCCTGACTTCCGACCTCTTCAAGGACTTCCCGGCGTTGCGCTTCATCATCCCGCACGGCGGCGGCGCGGTGCCCTACCACTGGGGGCGCTACCGCGGGCTCGCGCAGGACATGAAGCGCCCGCCGCTCAAGGAGCTCCTGCTGAAGAACGTGTACTTCGACACCTGCGTCTACCACCAGCCGGGCATCGACCTCATGCTCAAGGTGGTCCCGGCGGAGAACATCCTCTTCGCCTCCGAGATGGTCGGCGCGGTGCGCGGCATCGACCCCGAGACCGGGCACTACTACGACGACACCAGGCGCTACATCGAGGCGAGCAGCCTCAGCGCGGCGGACAAGCAGAAAATCTTCGAAGGCAACGCGAGAAAGGTCTATCCAAGATGGAAATGAAGCGGCTCATACTGATGGCGGTGCTGCTTGGGCCGGCGCGGCCCAGGCCTTTCCCACCAAGCCCGTGCGCATCGTGGTGCCCTTCGGGCCGGGCGGCGTCGCCGACATCACCGCGCGCGTGGTCGCGCCGAAGATGGCCGAGGGGCTCGGCCAGCAGGTGGTAGTCGAGAACAAGCCGAGCGCCGGCGGCATCCTCGCCGGCCAGGAGGTGGCGCGCGCCGAGCCCGACGGGCACACGCTGCTCCTCATCAACAACGGCACCGCGGTGAGCAAGGCGCTGTTCAAGTCGCTGCCCTACGAGCCGGCGAATTTCGCCATGATCTCCACCATCGGCTTCTTCCCGCTGGTGATCCTCGCCGACCCGAAGGCGCCGCTGAAGGGCGTGCAGGACGCGGTCGCCGAGGCGAAGCGCACCCCGGGCAGGATGAACGTCGCCACCATCGGCATCGGCAGCACGCAGAACCTCGCCGCCGAGCTCTTCAAGTCGAGCACCGGCACCGACTTCCAGATCGTCCCCTACAAGAACACCGGCGAGGTGGTCGCGGCGGCGAAGAACCGCGACGCGCACTTCATCGTCGAGATCCTCGCGCCGGCGATGTCGCACATCCGCTCGGGCAACCTGCGCGCGCTCGCCGTGACCGGCGCCAAGCGCTTCGCCGGCCTGCCCGACGTGCCGACCGCCATCGAGCAGGGCGTGGCCGGCTACGACGTCTCCTCCTGGAACGGCCTTGCCGCGCCGCCGGGCACATCAGGTTCAACAATCGATCTGATTCAGAAAGCGGTCGTCAAAGCCCTCGCCGCGCCCGACGTGCAGAAGCGCTTCGCCGACCTCGGCGTCGAAGGCCGCGCCGGCACGCCGGCGGAGCTGCGCGAGTTCTTCGCCGCGGAGACCGCGCGCTGGGGTCGCGTCGTCGAGGCGGCGAAAATTCCGAAGCAGTAGAGGAGTCGCCTTGTTGTCGACCCCCTGACAAGGGGGGAAGCGACCCCCGATCTAGTCGGGGGGAGCGGGGGGTTTTGCAAAATGGGTACGATCGTACCCATTTTGCTTCTCTGGCGGTCTCGTTCCAGGCCCGACCTCCCGAGGCCCTGGGCTCGAATCCCGCTCTTATCAGGATTTCCTGACGAGCATTTCGTACGGCCAGAGAAAACAACGGCTTAACCCGATCCGCGCCGGATATCGTGGCCGCACGAACGCGATGTCATTGTCTCGGTTCGACAACCTCTCGCACCGCGGTGTGATATACGGCAGTCTTTCTTATGATT
>JBQTJF010000268.1:0-4435 GCA_052387375.1 Betaproteobacteria bacterium | reverse complement strand
AAGAGTTGTTCCTCCCTCGTGAGCCGTAGTAGCAAATCCCACTGCAATCGGGTGGCGCGCAGCGTAGAGCGGAACGCCCTCAGGACTATGCCGGCCGCGCGCAGCTCGGCGCGGGCGCTCCCGGGGCCGAGTTCGCCCTTGCCCTCCAGGGTGCCGCCGCCGCTCACGACGATGAGCAGGCGCTCGAGCGTGGCATTGCGCAGGTCCGGGCTGGCGAAGCGCGTCTCC
This sequence comes from Betaproteobacteria bacterium, assembly GCA_052387375.1. Taxonomy (GTDB): domain Bacteria; phylum Pseudomonadota; class Gammaproteobacteria; order Burkholderiales; family SG8-39; genus SCGC-AG-212-J23. The sequence goes on along the minus strand of JBQTJF010000268.1, from coordinate 4,207 downwards.
AGCCGCGCCACCGGAATCTGGTCCGCGTCGAGCGGCCCGTGCGCGGCGTTGGCGGCGAAGAGCGTGCCGGCAAGGCCGCCGCCAGCCGCGGCCTTCGCCTCGAGGCTCGCCGAGATCGCGGTGCGCGGCAGCGCCGCGTCGAAGCGCGCGAGATCCACCGGGCCGCCCTGCGCCTCGAGCGCCTCGAGGCGCGGCTCGGCGAACGGACGGATGACGAGCCTGGCTTTGATCGGCACGGAAGCGACGGCGGCGGCGCTCGAAATCTCGATGCGCTCGAGAGAACCCTTCAGCGTGAAGCTCGCGTCGAGCGGGAAGCGCTCGTCGGGGCGGCGCAGCGAGCCCTCGGCGGAGAGCGCGCGGTCGATCTGCAGATGCGCGAGGCGCACCTCGCGCAGAAGATGGCGCTGCTCGCCGCTCGCGAATTCGAGCTGTTCCACCGCCAGGTTGCCCAGGGACACGCCCCAGGGCAGCGAAGGCGCAGACGCGGCAGGCTCGCCCCCGGGTCGGACGACGAGCTGCAGCGTATCGATCTCCAGCGGGTCGAGCGAGATGCGCCCGCCGAGGGCGGCGAGCAGGCCGGCGCGCACCCGGACATTGCGGCTTTCCAGCCTGAACCCTTCCGTCTCGTAGGCGATGCGCGCGACCCGCACCGTGCCGGCGAGCACGCCGCTCGCCCCTTCGACCGCCAGCCTGCCTTCGGCGGCGGCCTGCGCGCGCTCCAGCGCCCAGCGCAGTCCCGACTCGGTGCCGAGCAGCCAGGCCGCGCCGACAAATCCTGTGAGAAGTAGAAAAAAGAAAATCCATGCGAGGCGGCCGAACCACTTCATGGTCAGAAGGTGTAGCCCACTGAGAAGTGCAGCCGCCAGGCGCCGACCTCCTCGCCGTAGGCGAGGTCGGCGCGGATCGGCCCGATCGGCGTGCGGAAGCGCGCGCCGAAGCCGGCGCCGACCGCGGCGTTGAACTCGACGCCCCGGTCCCAGGCGTTGCCGGCGTCGACGAACGCCGCCACGCCCCAGTTCTCCCGCACCCAGTGGATGAGCTCGGCGCTGCCGACGAGCAGGCGCCGCCCGCCGAGCACCGCGTCGCCCTGGCGCACGCCGAGGCTCTCGAAGGCGTAGCCGCGCACCGTCTGGTCGCCGCCGGTGCGGAAGAGGAAGCTGGTCGGGATGCCGGTGCGCGCCTCGGCGACGACGCCGCCCGCCTGCCCGCGCAGCAGGAGGTCGAAGGAGCGCCCGAGCGGGAAGAAGAGCGAGGCGCTGGCGATGGCGCGCAGGAACTGCCGCGTCGAGAGCTCGGGCGGCGCGCCGCCCAGCTCGAAGGAGCCGAGGTAGCCCGAGCGCGGCGCGACGAAGTCGTCGGTGCGGCTGAAGACGCGCCGGAAGCCGAAGTACAGCGCCTGGCGGTTGTCGGTCGGCGCGCCGGCGAGGCGGCCCTCCTCGAGGTGGCCGGAGACGATGAGCGCCGAGGGCTGCACCTCGCGGCCGAAGTTGTGCGCGAGGCCCAGCGCCAGCTCGCGCGTCGTCTCGTTCTGGATGTCGGTCTGGCGCGCGCGCGCGAACAGGCTGTTCCAGCGCGCGCCGGCGCGCGGCGGGGTGTCGAGGTTGAGCTGCAGGTTCTGCACCTTCTCGTCGAGGGCGAGCGCGCTCTTGAAGCGCCAGGCGCTGTCGCGCACGTCGTTGTTGCCGTAGCGCAGCTCGAAGCGCGGCCCGGCGTCGGTGGTGTAGCCGACGCCGGTCTCGACGCTCTGCGAGGGCGCCTCGAGCACCGCCACGCGCAGCGCCGCCGCGTCGGCCTCGTGCGGCTGCGCATCGACGTCCATCTGCACGCTGGCGAAGTAGCCGGTCTCGAGCAGGCGCCGCTGGTAGAGCAGCAGCTTGTCGCGGTCGTAGGTCTCGCCCGGACGCACCGGGCTCAAGTTCTCGATCACCGCGTCGGGATAGCGCCGGTTGCCGCTGACGCGCAGCGGCCCGAAGCGGACCGGCGGCCCGCTCGCGATCTCGACGCTCAGGGCGGCGCTGCGCGAGCCCGGGTCGACGAGCGCGCGGCTCTCGCCGATCGCCGCCGCGGCGTAGCGCCAGCGCGCCAGCTCGCGCACCGCGGCGCGCTTCGCCTCCTCCCAGTCGGCCTGGCGGAAGGGCTCGCCGCGGCGCAGGCGCCAGCCTTCGCGCACGCGCTCGAGCGCCTCGCGCGCCTCGGGGTCGGCGGCCGCCGGGCCGCTGACGCGGATGTCGACCGAGGCGACGCGCGTGCGCTCGCCGGGCTCGAGCGCGAGGTGCACCGTGCGCGGCTGCGTGGTCTCGTCGATGCGCGTGGTGACGCGCGCCGAGAAGTAGCCCTCGGTCGCCGCCACCTCGCGCGCCTCGCGCACCGCCTCCTCGAGCAGGCGCTGGAAGCGCTCGCGGCGCAGGTCCGGGTCGCTCGCCTGGCGCACCAGGTTGAGACCCTGGCGCAGCGTGCGGGCGAGATCGCGTGGTGCCTCGACCTCGACGCGGTAGCTCTGGCCGCGGGCCGCGCCTGCGGCCGCAGCTAGAACGAAAGCCAGAATCAGCGCCGCGCTCCGCACGCCCGATTAGACAACGTGGCTCTGGTCTGTTCCACCCGAACGGTAGAATCGCCCGCGTGAGGATTCTCGTCTCCAACGACGACGGCTATTTCGCACCCGGGATCACGCTGCTCGCCGAGGCGCTCGCGCAACTGGGCGAGGTGACGGTGGTGGCGCCCGAGCGCGACCGCTCCGGCGCCTCGAACTCGCTCACCCTCGACCGCCCGCTCACCGTGCGCCGGGCGCCGAACGGCTTCTTCTCGGTCAACGGCACCCCCACCGACTGCGTGCACATCGCCGTCACCGGGCTGCTCGACTTCACCCCCGACGTGGTCGTCTCCGGCATCAATCTCGGCGCCAACATGGGCGACGACACCATCTATTCCGGCACCGTGGCCGCGGCGGCCGAAGGCTACCTGCTCGGCATCCCCTCGCTCGCGGTATCGCTCACCAGCCGCGCCGGCGAGCACTTCCAGAGCGCCATCGGCATCGCCCTGCAGATGGTCGAGCGCCTGCGCCGCGCGCCGTTCGGCGAGCCGGTGCTGCTCAACGTCAACGTCCCCGACGTCGCGCCCGCCGCGCTCGCCGGCGTCGAGGTGACGCGCCTGGGCCGGCGCCACACGGCCGAGCCGGTGGTGAAGATGCAGACGCCGCGCGGCGAGGCGGCCTACTGGATCGGCCCGGCCGGCGGCGCCGCCGACGCCGGGCCGGGCACCGACTTCTACGCCGTCGAGCAGCGGCGCGTCTCGGTCACGCCGCTGCGCATGGACCTCACCCACAACGGCCAGCTGCCGCGCGCGAAGGAATGGCTGGCGCTCTAGGCATCGGCATGACCTCGGCGCGCACGCGCGGGCGCATGGTCGAGCGCCTGCGCGCCAAGGGCATCCGCGACGAGCGCGTGGTGGCGGCTATCGGCGCGGTGCCGCGGCACCTGTTCATCGAGGAGGCGCTGGCGAGCCGCGCCTACGAGGACACGGCGCTGCCGATCGGCTTCGGCCAGACCATCTCGCAGCCCTATGTTGTTGCCAAGATGATCGAAGTCATCCTGCGGGATCGTCAACCGGCGAATGTCCTTGAAATCGGAACCGGCTGCGGGTACCAGGCGGCGGTGCTGGCACGGATCTTTCCCCACGCCTACTCGATCGAGCGCATCAAGGGGCTGCTCGAGCGCGCGCGCAAGAACCTGCTCGGGCTGCACCTCGCGAATCTGCGCCTCGTGCATGGCGACGGCTACGCCGGCCTGGAGAAGGCGGCGCCCTTCCAGTCGATCGTCGTCGCGGCGGCGGCGCCGCGCGTGCCCGAGGCGCTGTTACGGCAGCTGGCGCCCGGTGGCAGACTGGTGCTGCCGCTGAAAGCGAACGGCGGCGCCCAGCGGCTGGTGCTGTTCGAGCGCAGCGGTCGCGGCTACCTCGAATCCGAGCTCGACCCGGTGCGTTTCGTGCCGATGGAGGCGGGAAAGGCGTGAGAGCGGCGATTCTTGCGGCGATGCTGGCGGCGCTTCTCGCCGGCTGCGCGGGCCCGCGCATCGCGGCGCCGGTGTTCGACCGCGCGCCGCCGCGCGCCGCCGCGGCGCCGCCCCCGTCGAACCACGCGGGGGCGCCGCGCGTCCCGGCGCCGGCCGCGCCCGCCGCCGCCGCGGCGCCCGCGCAGCCCGCGCCCGACGGC
>JBQTJF010000267.1:0-5495 GCA_052387375.1 Betaproteobacteria bacterium | reverse complement strand
AGCGAGTGGCGCTTCAAGCGCCGCGACGGCTCGGTGTTCCGCTGCCGCACGCGCGGCCGGCGCATCGACGCGGGCGAGCCCGAGCAGGAGTGGATCTGGAGCTTCGAGGACGTCACCGCCGAGCGCGAAGCCGACTCGCGCGTGCAAGCTGCGCTCGGCGCGCTCGAGCGCATGGTGGCCGAGCGCACCGCCGAGCTGCAGGACGCGCAGGCGCGCGCGCAGCACCTCGCCGACCACGACCCGCTCACCGGGCTGCCCAACCGCCGGCTGCTGGAAGACCGCCTGACGCAGGCGCTGGCGCTCGCGCAGCGGAACCGCCAGCAGGCGGCGGTGATGTTCGTCGACCTCGACCGCTTCAAGGCCATCAACGACTCGCTCGGCCACGCCGTGGGCGACGCGCTGCTCAAGGAGGTGGCGGGCCGCCTGGTGACGCAGCTGCGCGTCGGCGACACCATCTGCCGCATCGGCGGCGACGAGTTCGTGGTGGTGCTGCCCGAGATCAAGCGCTCCTCGGACGTGGCGCAGGTGGCGCAGAAGGTGATCGAGCAGCTCTCGGCGCCGGTGCTGGCGGAGGAGCGCGAGCTGATCGTCACGCCTTCCATCGGCATCGCCGTCTTCCCCGACGACGGGCGCGACGCCGAGACGCTGATCCGCAACGCCGACGCGGCGATGTACCACGCCAAGGAGCTCGGCCGCGCCAACTACCAGTTCTTCACCGAGCAGATGAACCAGGCGGCCTCGCGCCGCCTGGCGCTGGAGAGCGACCTGCGCCGGGCGCTGGGGCGCGACGAGCTGCGCGTGCACTACCAGCGGATCGTCGCGGCGAAGAGCGGCCGCGTCGCCGGCCACGAGGCGCTGGTGCGCTGGCAGCATCCCGAGCGCGGCCTGGTGCTGCCGGGCGAGTTCATCCAGCTCGCCGAGGAGACCGGGCTGATCCTGCGCCTCGGCGAGTGGGTGCTGCGCGAGGCCTGCCGCTGGGCCACCTTCATCGGTGCCGAGCGTGACCTGCAGATCGCCGTCAACCTCTCGCCGCGCCAGTTCAACGACCCGCGCCTGCCGGAGATGGTGGCGCGCGCGCTGCGCGAGACCGGGCTGCCGCCGCAGCTGCTCGAGCTGGAGATCACCGAGTCCACCGCGATGCGCGAGACCGACGCCACGCTCGGCACGCTGCAGCGCCTGAAGCAGCTCGGCGTGTCGATCGCCATCGACGACTTCGGCACCGGCTACTCGAGCCTCGCCTACCTGAAGCGCTTTCCGGTCGACAAGGTGAAGATCGACCGCGCCTTCGTCGGCGACGCGCCGCAGGACCGCGAGCAGGGCGCCATCGTCGCGGCGATCGTCGCGCTGGCGCACGCGCTCGGCATCCGCGTCATCGCCGAGGGCGTCGAGAGCGAGGCGCAGCGCGCCTTCCTGCAGCGCTGCGGCTGCGACTTCCTGCAGGGCTACCTCGCCGGCCGGCCGCTCGACGCCGACAGCGCGGCGAAAGACTACGTCTAGGCCGGCGCTCCACTTCTCGCACGCCAACGGCTTCCCGGCGCGCTGCTACTCGGCGATGCTGGGCGAGCTCGAGAAGCGCTACCGGCTGTCGTGGATCGCGGCGATCGGCACCGACCCGCGCTATCCGGTGAGCGAAGGATGGCCTTACCTCGTTGAACAATTGATTGATTCCATCCAGGAACCTGTTTTCGCCGTCGGCCATTCGCTCGGCGGATACCTGAGCCTGCTCGCCGCGGCGCGGCGGCCGGAGCTCTTCCGCGCCATCGTGCTGCTCGACGCGCCGGTGCTCGGCCCGCTGCGCGGCTTCATGCTGCGCGCCACCAAGCGCCTGGGATTGGTCTACCGGGTCACGCGGGCGGGCGCGAGCCGCGACCGCCGCAGCCGCTGGGACGGCCGCGAGGAGGCCAGGGCGCACTTCCGCACGCGGCGCCTGTTCCGCCACTTCGCCGAGGCATGCCTGGACGACTACGTGCAGCACGGCCTGGTGCGCGACGAGGCGGGCAAGTTCCGGCTGCGCATCGACCCGGCGATCGAGGCGCAGATCTACCGCACCTTTCCGCACCGCATGCCGCAGCGCCCGAGCGTGCCGGCGGGCTTCGTCGGCGGCGCCGACTCCGACGTGGTGCGCCGCATGGGCCTGCGCGGCATGCAGGGCAGGTTCCGGCTGCGCCGCATCGCCGGCGGGCACCTCTTCCCGCTCGAGCGCCCGCGCGAGGCCGCGCAGGCGGTCCTGCAGCTCCTGGAGGAATTAAGTTGAGCGGCCGCGCTTTCCCCGCAGCAGCTCCTCGATGCCCTTGATGTTGATCTCCACGCCGAGCAGGTTCGGGTTCACCTCGAGGGCGCGGCGGTACCAGGACAGCGCCGTCTCGTATTGCTGCAGGCTGAAGTAGATCTGCCCCATGCCCGAGAGCGTGCCGAAGTGGCGCGGGTTGCGCTTCAGCACCTCGACGCAGTCGGCGATCGAGCGCTCGTAGTCGCCGGCGAGGTAGCGCACCGTGGCGCGCCGGTTCCAGCCTTCCGCAAATTCGGGTCTTGCTCTTATGACAGCACTGAATGTCTGTATGGCTTTCTCATGCTGGCCGCTTTGCATCTCCTCGGTGCCGCGCGCCATCAGCTCGTCGATGGCCGCGTCGCCGGAGCGGCCCCACAGCAGCCACAGCCCCTGCTCGGCGAAGCCGCGCACGAACGGGCTCTCGTCGCGCAGGCGCTCGTGCAGGAGCGGCGCGTCGGCCATGGCGCCGCGGTTGGCGATCCAGACCACGCCTTCGGCGCGCGTCGCGGCATCGGCATGGCGCAGCGCGGCGAGCGCCGCCTCGCGGCCCTTCGGCGGCTCGGGGAATGTCGGCGCCGCCGCCGCTGTTAGCCCGGCAGCAAGGAGTAAGATGCGCCATCCTGGAGGAGCGAACATGCGAGCCATTCTCCCGCTTTTCATCTTATCGCTTTCCGCCTACGCCGCGGACGAGCCGCCGAGCGGGCCGGAAAAGAAGAAGGACGCCGTCATCGAGCGCTACGAGGCGGCCGCAGCGAAGCAGGACTGGCGCGTCGCGTCCGAAGGTTTGAGAGAGGCACTGGCCAACGAACCGGGCAACGCCCGCTACCACAACCTCTACGCCTACGCGCTGCGCAAGGGCCCCAACCCCGACCTGTCGCTGGTCTTCAAGCACTACAACGAGGCGCTGAAGCTCGATCCGCAGCACCGCGGCGCGCACGAGTACATCGGCGAGGCCTACCTGATGGTGGGCAACCTCGACAAGGCGAAGGAGCACCTCGCGCAGCTCGACAAGCTCTGCTTCTTCCCCTGCGCCGAGTACACCATGCTGAAGAAGGCGATCGCCGACTACGGCGCGAAAACGGCGGCGAGCAGCCGCTAGTCGAGCTTCGCGCCGACGGCGCGGATCACCGCCGACCAGCGCTCGGCGTCGCGGCGGATCAGCTCGGCGAAGCGCTCGGAGGAGCCGCCGTCGATGCGGATGCGGCTCCTGGCCAGCCGCTCCTTTACCTCCGGCAGCTGCAGGATCTCGTTCACCTCGCGGTTCAGGCGCGTCACGATCTCGCGCGGCGTGCCCGCCGGGGCGAGGATGCCGTTCCAGCCGTCGGAGTCGAAGCCGGGGAAGCCCGACTCGGCGATGGTCGGCAGCTCGGGCAGCATGTCCCAGCGCCGCGCGCCCGACACCGCGAGCAGCTTGACGCGGCCGGCGTTGACGTGCGGCAGGAACAGCGCCATCGGCATGAACGAGGCGTGCACCTCGCCGGTCGCCACCGCGGCCGCCGCCGGCGGGCCGCCGTTGTAGGGGATGTGCACGAGGAAGAGCTTCGCCTGCGACTTGAGCAGCTCCATCGTCAGGTGCGTGCCGCTGCCGTTGCCGAGCGAGGAATAGTTGAGCTTGCCCGGGTTGGCGCGGATGCGCTCGACCAGCTCCTTGACCGAGCCGACGCCGAGCGAGGCCGGCACGCCGAGCACGAAGGGCTGGCCGGTCGTCTGCACCACCGGCACCAGGTCCTTCTGCGGGTCGTAGGGCAGCTTCGAGTACAGGTAGGGCGCGTTGGCGATCGGCCCGTTGAACGCCCAGAGCAGCGTGTGGCCGTCGGGCGCGGCCTTGGCGACCTGGTTGGCAGCGATGGTGCCGCCCGCCTGCGGGCGGTTCTCGACCACCACCGGCTGGCCGATGCGCTTGTCCAGGCGCTCGGCGACCAGCCGCGCCGGAATGTCGACCGAGCTGCCGGCGGCGGCGGCCACCATCAGGATCACGGGCTTCGCCGGCCAGGACTGCGCCTGGGCGGCGGCGGCGGCGAGCACGAACAGGGCAGCGACGAGGCGCATCGATTTTCTCCCGAGACTGGATAATGGCCCGGCGTGAAAGCCTGGCAGCTCGCCCAATGGTCTCTCGAGCACCTCGCTCTTGTCGAGCGGCCCGAGCCGCGGCCCGGCCCGGGCGAGGTGCTGCTGCGCCTGAAGGCGGCCTCGCTCAACTCCCGCGACCTCGTCGTGGCGCGGCGCGGGTACGGGCCGCAGACCGGCGAGCTGCCGCTCGTGCCGGTCTCCGACGGCGTGGGCGAGGTGCTCGAGGTCGGCGCCGGCGTCACGCGCGTGGCCGTCGGGGACCGCGTCTGCCCGGCGTTTTTCCAGGAAGGGAAAAGTCTTGGCGGCCCGCACGATGGCGTCATGGCGCAGTACCGAGTCTTCGATCAATCTGGGGTTGTAAAGATTCCTGCTCATCTGAGCGACGAGGAAGCGGCGACGCTGCCCTGCGCGGCGCTTACCGCGTGGAGCGCGGTCGTGGTCGAAGGGCGAGCCAAGCCGGGCGACTCGGTGCTCGTGCAGGGCACGGGCGGCGTGTCGCTCTTCGCCCTGCAGTTCGCCAAGCTTTGCGGCGCGCGCGTCACCGTGGTTTCGGGCAGCGACGCGAAGCTCGAGCGCGCGAAGGCGCTCGGCGCCGACGCCGGCTTCAACTACCGCGCCACGCCGGAATGGGGCAAGGAGAGCCGCGGCCGCGACCTGGTGGTCGACGTCGGCGGCGCGCAGAGCGTGCCGCAGGCGCTGCGCGCGGTGCGCGCCGGCGGCACCATCGCATTGATCGGTGTCGTCTCCGGCCAGACGGCGGAGCTCGCGCTCGGCCCGGTCGTCACGCGCGGCGTGCGCCTGCAGGGCATCCGGGTCGGCGCGCCGCCGGAGTTCGAGTCGATGCTGCGCGCGGTCGGCGCGTGCCGCCTGCGGCCGGTGGTGGACAAGGTGTTCGGCTTCGGCGAGCTGCGCGCGGCGCTCGATTACCTCGCGAGCGGCGCGCACTTCGGCAAGATATGCCTGCGGATCGCCTGATGCGGCCCAACTTTGTCTTCATTCTCGCCGACGACCTCGGCTACGCCGACCTCGGCTGCTATGGGGGCCGCTCGAGCTGCTCGCCGGTGCTCGACCGCATGGCGAAGGAAGGACTGCGCTTCACCGACGGCTACGCCAACTCCTCCGTCTGCTCGCCCACCCGCTTCGCGCTCGCCACCGG
>JBQTJF010000266.1:0-10015 GCA_052387375.1 Betaproteobacteria bacterium | reverse complement strand
GGAGAAGCTGGTGGTGGCCGAGCAGCGGCTGCGCGCCGAGGCCGAGCGCGCCAACCGCGCCAAGGACGAGTTCCTCGCCATCGTCTCGCACGAGCTGCGCTCGCCGCTCAACGCGCTGCGCGGCTGGGCGCACCTCATGGTCACCACGCAGCCGCCCGACCCGGCGCTGGTCGACCGCGCCGCCAAGGCGATCAAGCGCAACGTCGACCACCAGACGCGGCTCATCGACGACCTGCTCGACACCTCGCGCATCGTCAGCGGCAAGCTCACCATCGAGCGGCGCGCGGTCAACCTGGTCGAGATCGTCCTCGCCGCGCTCGACGCGGCGCGCCCGGGCGCCGCGGCGAAGTCGATCGAGCTGCGCTTCCAGCCGCACGACACCGTGGTGCTGGTGGTCGGCGACGCCGGGCGCCTGCAGCAGCTCGCCTCCAACCTGCTCTCCAACGCGGTGAAGTTCACCCCCGAGCGCGGGCAGGTGGCGGTGCTGCTGCTGAAGAACGGCGAGCGCGTGCAGCTGCAGGTGAAGGACACCGGCATCGGCATCGCGCACGAGTTCCTGCCGCACGTCTTCGACCGCTTCACCCAGGCCGACACCTCGGCGACGCGCCGCGCCGGCGGCCTCGGCATCGGCCTCGCGCTGGTGCGGCACATCGCGCTCCTGCACGGCGGCCAGGTGCGCGCCGACAGCGCCGGCGAGGGCCGCGGCGCCACCTTCACCGTCGAGCTGCCGGCGGCGCCCGCCGCGGCGCTCGCGCACGCCGGCAGCCCGCCGCGCGCCGAGCGCCGCCGCGCCGGGCCGGCCGCGCTCGCCGGCGTGCGCGTCTGGGTGGCCGACGACGACGCCGACGCCCACGAGGTGGTGGCGCTGACGCTGCGCCAGGCCGGCGCCGAGGTCGAGGGCTTCGGCTCCGGCGCCGAGCTGATGGCGGCGCTGCAAGCCGCCGCGGCGCGCCGCCCCGACGTGCTGCTGCTCGACCTCGCCATGCCCGGCGAGGACGGCTTCGAGGTGCTGCGCCGCGTGCGCTCCCTGGAGATGGCGCGCGACAGCCAGCGCAACGTGCCGGCGATCGCGCGCACCGCCTTCACGCTGATCGAGCGCGAGCGCCTCGCCGCCGCCGGCTTCGCCGACCGCGTCGACAAGCCGGTCGACGCCGAGAAGCTGATCGCCGTCATCCGCGCGGTGGTCAAGGACCGGCGCCAGAAAACAGGGACAGACCACGTTTCGCGGGCACCGTAGCGGCAGAATCGGTACGATCGTACCGATTTGCGTCCTGCCGGGCCCCGCTGCCGAGGCCTACTCGGCGCCGAGCGGCTTGCAGACCTCTTCGAGCGGCTTGCGCTCCGCGTCCACCCCGAGCCACCAGGCGATCGCCGCGGCGGCGCACATCAGGGTGGCGGCGAAGCCGTAGGCGGCGAAGAGGGCGCCGCGGCTGCCAGACTCGATGATGGCGCCGTAGAGCGGCGGGCCGGCGAAGCCGCCGAGCGCGGTGCCGGCGGCGTAGAAGAGCGAGATGGCGACGGCGCGCATCTCGACCGGGAAGATCTCGCTCACCGTAAGATAGGCCGAGCTCGCCGCCGCCGAGGCGACGAAGAAGATCGACGACCAGGCGAGCGCCAGGCCGACCGGGCCGAGCGCGTCGCGGCTGAAGGCGTAGCCGGTGACGAGCAGGCCGATGCCGGAGACGGCGTAGGTGGCGGCGATCATGCGCCGGCGGCCGACCGCGTCGAACAGGCGGCCGAGGAGCAGCGGGCCGAGGAAATTGCCGATGGCGAAGGGAAAGATGTAGTAGCCGACGTTCTCCTCGGCGACGCCGTAGAAGCGCGCCAGCACCAGCGCGTAGGTGAAGAAGATGGCGTTGTAGAAGAAGGCCTGCGACGCCATGAGCGAGATGCCGAGCACGGCGCGGCGGCGGTAGCGCACGGCGATGGTGTGGATGACCTCGCGCCAGGCGATGGTGCGCAGCGGCCGCATCGCCAGACAGGCGGATCCTTCTTCTGTCACCCCGATTTCAGCTTCGATCCGGCGCACTACGGCTTCCGCCTCCTGCGCGCGGCCGTGCGTGAGCAGCCAGCGCGGGCTCTCGGGCACGTGCCGGCGCACCAGCAGGATGGCGATGCCGAGGATGCCGCCCAGCCCGAAGGCGATCCGCCAGCCCCATTCGGGACCGATGAAGCCGGGATGGAGAAGGACGATCGAAAGCGCGGCGCCGATGGCCGCGCCGACCCAGAACGTGCCGTTGATGGCGAGGTCGACCTGGCCGCGCACGCGCGCCGGGATGAGCTCGTCGATCGCCGAGTTGATCGCCGCGTACTCGCCGCCGATGCCGAAGCCGGTGGCGAAGCGGCAGAAGGCGAAGGAGGCGATGTCCCAGGTGAACGCGGTCGCCACCGTGGCGGCGAGGTAGACGGCGAGGGTGACGAGGAAGATGCGCTTGCGCCCCAGCCGGTCGGCGAGCCGGCCGAAGAAGAGCGCGCCGAGCACGGCGCCGGCGATATAAGCCGAGGCGGCCCAGCCGATCTCGCCGGCCGAAAGGCCGAGCGTGTCCGGGCGCTGCAGCGCCGGGCCGAGCGAGCCGACCACGGTGACTTCCAGCCCGTCGAGCAGCCAGCTCACCCCAAGGGCGATCACCACCCGCCAGTGCCAGGCGGACCAGGGCAGGCGGTCGAGCCGGGCCGGGATGCTGGTCGCGAGAACCTCGGAATTTGTCATGGAAATTGACTTTGCCCGAACCCGGGCGTAGCGTCTTGCGAGCCTCCATGGGCGGAGGCGCCTACCCGCAGGGACGCGGGCTCGACAGGGGAGCGTTCCACGATGAAACGGTTCAGCATGCTCGCCGCGGCGCTCGCGGCGTTATTCCTTGCTTCGCAGGTGCTCGCCGACAGCCATCCGACCCGGTCCAAGGACAACAAGACCGACGACGCGCAGATCCAGCAGCAATAGCGTCCGGGGCTGCGCCGAAAAAGCCGGTCAGCGCGCCGGCTTTTTCATTTTCGCTCAATGCTGATGCTGATGACCGCTTTCCTGGCGCAGCAGGTCGGCCTCGAACTGCACGCCTTCGTTGCATTTCCCGCGCAACGCCGCCGGCAGGTCCTGGCAGATCGCGCGGCTGAGCGCTGCGTCGTGGCCGGTGGCGAACATGGCCGCGCCGCCGACCGCACGGGCGCAGCGCGGCTGCCGGTCCTCGGGCACTGCGGCGCAGAGCGAAGGCGCCTTCGCGCGGTAGCCCGCCGCGCCTTCTGCGACCGGGAAGTGCGCCCACTGCATCCACATCCCGCCGAGGCACTGGTCGCTCTCGTAGCGGCCGCCCAGGCCCTCGCATTCGCCGATCGCCGCGCGCACGTTGTCGCGCCGCTGGTGCATGATGCCGTGCCCGAGCCCGTGCAGGCACTGGCGGCGCTCGAGGCTGCCCATGCCGAGCGAGTCGCAGAACGCCAGCACGCGCCCGGCCTGCAGCTCGGCACCGGCGGCAGGCATCATCGACGCCTCGATCGCCCCGTGCATGCAGCCCTGGATGCAGGCCCGGCTGCAGGCGCCGAACGCCAGCGGCAGCTCGCGCGCCTTGCGCCAGCTTGCGTGGCCGACGGCGTGGGCCATGATGTGGCAGTCGTTCATCACCCCGGTCTTCACCAGTTCCTCGGCCGCCGCCAGCGCCGCGCCGGCGCCGGCGCCGGCGACCAGCTGATCCAGCCATGGCGCGAGGCAGTGCGCGCGCGCGCCTCCGACCGGATGCCGGTCGGCGCACTGCTTGACCGCCGCCTCCTCGGCCGTCGCGAGGGCGGCCGAGCACAGGGCGAGAATGCCAAGGGATAAGCGCAACGCTGCCATGCGAGCGCCGCACTGTTCCATGCTGCTGCTGATGCTGTCAATGCTCGCCGCGCCGGTGCTTGCGGACACGATGGACGAGCTGCAGGCGCGCTTCGATGCGGCGGCGTGCCGGCCGGCCGATCATCCCCGGCATCGCGCCGCTCTCGAGCTGCCGGAGCTGCGCCGGCAGCTCGAGGCGAGCGCGAACCCGCCCGTCGCGCTGCTCGACCGGCTCGCGGCGGTCTACGACCTGGTCGACGAGTACGGCGCGGCGCAAAAAGTCCTCGAGAGAATGCCCGAAACGCTGGACACGCTCGGGCGCATCGGCCTCATGCAGCGCGCGCAGGGCAAGCCGGCCGAGGCCGAGCCGACGTTGCTGCGCTGCCTGGCGCTCGCGGAGAAGAGCTCGCTCCAGGAAACACGCGCGGCGATCCACTGCCGCAACCTCCTCGGCGTCGTGTACCGGGACCTGGCGCGCTATGCCGATGCCGAGCGGCAGATACGGTCCGCCCTGGCCGACGGAGAAAGGGCGCTCGGTCCCGGCCATCCCGAGCTCGGCTACAGCCATAACCTGCTCGGCACGCTCTACATCCTGCTCGGCGACTTCGCGCGCGCCGAGGACCATTACCTGCGCTCGCTCGACATTCGCGTCAGGACCGCCGGCATGTGCAGCGCGGCTACGGGCACGGCGCTCCATTACATGGGCGACGCTTACGATGCGACGGGGCGCACCACGCTCGCCCTGAAGGCGCGCCGCCTCGCGCTCGCGCTCCGCGAGCGCGTCCTGGCGGCCGATGACCATTCGATCGGCCACGGCTTCATGGGGCTGGCGGAGACGCTGATCGCGCTCGGCCGGCGCGACGAGGCCGAGTCGGCGGTGCGCCGCTCGCTCGACATCTATCTCAAGGTGTACGGGCCGCGGCACCAGCGCACGCTACGCAGCGTCTGGCTGCTCGCGCGGCTGCAGCCGGTCCGCGAGCAGGCCGAGCCCTTCTATCTCGCGGGCTTGCGCGACGCGAGCGCGCGCGATGCGCCCGAGTACCTGTGGCGCTTCCAGCATGCATATAGCGAGCTGCTGCGGGCGCGCGGCCACGGCCCCGCGGCCGCCTACTTCGGCAAGCAGGCGGTCGACACCATCCAGCAGATGCGCAGGAGCACCGCCGGCCTGGAGCGCGGCCTGCAAGCGGGCTTCCTGCAGGACAAGTCGGTCGTGTACCGCGACCTCGCCGACCTGCTGATCGGGCAGGGCCGTCTCGCCGAGGCGCAGCAGGTGCTGGCGATGCTGAAGGAGGAGGAGCTCTTCGATTTCATCCGGCGCGACGCGAGCGAAGACCCGCGCGCCACGCGGCCCGCTCTCAACGGCGCCGAGCGGCCCTGGGCGAAGCGCTACGGCGAGATCAGCGGCCGGCTCGCGGCGCTGGGCACGCGGCGCGAGGCGCTCGAGCGCAAGCGGCGCGAGGGCTTGAGCGACACGGAGCAGGCGGAGCTCGCGCAGCTCGAAGCCGACGCCGAGGTGGCGCGCAAGGGCTTCGTCGCCTTCCTCGACGAGCTGGTGCGGGAAAGCGCGCGCCTCGACGTGGAGCGCCGCGCCAGCCTGGCGCGGCGCGACGTCGAGGGGCTGGAGAGCCACCAGGACGACCTGAAGGCGCTCGGCGCCGGCGCCGTGATGCTGCATTACGTGGTGCTGCCCGACAAGGTGCGCATCATCCTGACGACCGGAGAGGCGCAGCTGGGTCGCGCCTTCGCCGTTCCCGAGAAGGTCTTGTATCAGAACATAGTCGCGTTCCGCGAAGCCCTGCAGCATCCGGCGCGCGACCCGCTGCCGGCGGCGCGCGCGCTCTACGACGCGCTCGTCGCGCCGGTCGCCGCCGACTTGCGCGCCGCGGGCGCGGCGACGCTGATGCTCTCGCTCGACGGCGCGCTGCGCTACGTGCCCTTCGCGGCGCTGCACGACGGCGAGCGCTACCTCGTCGAGCGCTACCGCCTTGCGCTGCTCACCGACGCGGTGAAGAGCCGCCTCGGCGCGCGCCCCGAGCGCTCGCTGCGCTTCGCCGGGCTGGGCACGACGCGGCCGCTGCCCGGCTTCGAGGCGCTGCCGGCGGTGAAGGGCGAGCTCGAGGGCATCCTCAAGGCGGGCGCGCTCGAGGGCGAGGTGCACCTCGACGAGCAGTTCACCGCCGAGCGCGTGCGCGAGGCGCTCGGGCGCCGCGTCGGCCTGCTGCACCTCGCCAGCCATTTCGTCTTCCAGCCGGGCACCGAGACCGACTCCTTCCTGCTGCTCGGCGACGGCAGCCGCCTGTCGCTGCGCGACCTGCGCGAGGCGGGCTTCAATTTCCGCGGCGTCGAGCTGCTGACGCTCTCGGCCTGCGAGACCGCGCTCGGCGGCGGCGCCGACGCGAACGGCCGCGAGGTCGAAGGCCTGGGCGCGCTCGCGCAGCAGCGCGGCGCGCGCGCGGTCATGGCGACGCTGTGGCCGGTCGCCGACGCGAGCACCGGGCTGCTGATGCAGGACTTCTACCGCCGGCGCGCCGCGGACGCCTCGGTCAGCAAGGCCGAAGCGCTGCGCCAGGCGCAGCTGGGCCTCCTTAACGGCAAGCCTTTTTCACACCCCTTTTTCTGGGGGCCGTTCATCCTGATGGGGAACTGGCGGTGAGCCTACCGCGCCAAGGCGCGCGATTAGTCCGGGAGCGGGCCTTGCTACAATCCGGCCCGTCATGCAGATCGAGGCCGTGAAGGCGGCATACCGGCGGTATGCGGGCATCTACGACGCGGTCTTCGGCCCGGTCCTGCAGCCGGGGCGCCGGGCGGTCCTCGAGGCGCTGGCGCTGCGCCCCGGCGACCGCGTGCTCGAGGTGGGCGTGGGCACGGGGCTGTCGCTGCCGCTCTATCCGGCGGGCGTGAAGGTCACCGGCATCGACGTCTCGCGCGAGATGCTCGACAAGGCGCACGCGCGCGTGCGCCGCCGCGGCCTCGGCAACGTCGAGGCCCTGCTCGAGATGAACGCCGAGGCGATGTCGCTGCCCGAAGCGAGCTTCGACAAGGTGGTGGCGATGTACGTCGCCTCGGTGGTGGAGAACCCGGCGCGCCTGCTGCAGGAGCTGCACCGGGTGTGCAAGCCCGACGGCGAGATCTTCCTCGTCAACCACGTGCGCTCCGACAACCCGATCGTCGGCGCGGTGGAGAAGGGCCTGGCGCGCTTCGCCGACAAGCTCGGCTTCCATCCGGACTTCGAGCTGCGCGAGCTGCTCGACCCGAGCCACGAGCTGGCGGAGCTCTCGCGCATCAATTTCTTCTGGAAAGTCATGCGCGTGCGCAACGGCGTGGCGCACCGCCGCCTGTCGGGGTTCTAGAACTTCCGCGGTCTTTCGTTCTCCAACGGGAATGCAAGTCCATCCCGAGATCAAGTTCCACGACGTCGATCGCTCGCCCTGGATCGAGACCTACATCGGCGAGCGCGTGCAGCGCCTGGAGCGCTTCGCCGAGGGCATCACCTCCTGCCACGTCACGCTGACGCAGGAGCAGGCCAAGCACAACAAGGGCAACAAGTACAGCGTCATGATCGAGGTGCGGCTGCCGCCCAGCCACGACCTGGCGGTGCGCAAGACGAAGGACATCCGCGACATGCCGATGCAGCTGCCGGCGCTCATCAACCTCGCCTTCGGCGCCGTCGAGCGGCAGCTGAAGAAGACCGCGGCGCTGCGCCGCTACGAGGAGAAGGGCCGCGCCGACGGCGGCCAGCCGCACGGCCTGGTGGAGAAGCTCTTCGCCGAGGGCTACGGCTTCATCCGCACCGTCGACGACGACCGGCAGTACTACTTCCACAGGAACAGCGTGCTGCACGACGATTTCGACCGCCTCGCGGTCGGCACCGAGGTGCGCTTCAGCGCCGAGCAGGGCGACAAGGGCCCGCAGGCCTCCAGCGTGCAGATCGTCAGTAAGCCCGGCGCGCGCGAAGAAACGACGGCAGGCTAGCGCCAGGCGGCGGCGCGCCGCCGAGCCGCAGCGCCGCCGCCTGAAGTCTCCAGCAACCGGACGAAAGGGCTTCTTCCAGCCTTTCTTTCGTCAGCACATTCGCTCTGACGCCGCAGCTCGGATGTCTCCACAGCAGCGCGCGCAGCTTCTCGCGCAGCGGCGCCGGCGCCGCCCGCAGCGCCGGCGCGATCCACGCGGCGAGCGGATCGGCCGGGTCCTTCTCGAGCAGCGCCTCGGCCTCGCCCCAGCGCTCGCCTTTGAGAAGCACGCAGCGCAGCGCTTCGCCGGCGGCGAGGAGGGCGTCGAAGTCGTCACGCCGCACCTTCAGAAGATCCGGGCTCGCGCAGGTATCGGCTTGCGGCGCGCTTACCGCCCCGCTATCCACCTCCACTTTTTCGAAAAGCGCCTTGCCGGCGTCGACGAGGAGCACGCCGACGCTCGGCAGCCCGCGCAGCGGCTCGGCGTCGCCCCAGGCGTAGCGGTCGGCGATGCGCAGGCGGTCGGCGCCGCCCGCGTCGGCGAGCAGGCCGAAGCCGTTCGCGGTGGCGCTGCCCTGCGCGGCGAAGCGCGCCGCGTAGCGGTCGTCGCCGCCGCCGTCGACGAGCACGCCCACGGCGAGGTCGAGCCCCATGCCCTGGCCCGCGCCGTGCGCGAGCTCGTAGGCGTCGACGCCCGACTCGTCGCGCAGCACGCCGACCGCCTCGTGCGCGCCGCTGCCCTGCGCGTAGCGCACCGCGCGGTAGCGGTCGTCGCCGCCTTCGTCCCACAGGAGCCCCACCCCGTAGTAGTAGCCGCTGCCCTGCGCGAACATCTCCGCCTGGTAGCGGTCGTCGCCGCGCTCGTCGCGCAGGATGCCGATGCCGCCGCCCCGCGCGGTGCGCCAGCCGAACGCGGCGCCCTGCGCGCCGCTCAGCAGCCCGCGGTTGTGCGGATCGACGGCGCCGGCGACGGCGTAGCGGTCGTTGCCGGCGCGGTCCCACAGCAGCCCGAGCCCGCCGGCGAGCCCCAGCCCCTGTCCCCACGCGGTGAGGCGGTAGACGTCGTCGCCTTCCAGGTCGAGGAGCGCGCCGACGCCGGACGCCGCGGCGCCCTGGCCGAAATAACGCGCTTCGTATACGTCGTTACCCGAGAAGTCGACGAGCAGCGAGGCACCGGCGATCGCCGCCGCGAGGCCCGGCCCGCCCGCCTCGTAGCGATCGTCGCCGGCGAAGTCGATGAGCGCCGCGAGCCCGCGCACCGCGACGTCGGCGCCGACGTAGCGGTCGTCGCCGGCGAGGTCGACGACCACCGAGACCGCGCCGCCGAACGCGGGCGCGCGCAGGTAAGTGTCGTCGCCGCCGGGGTCGACGATCAGCGCCGCGCCCGGCGCATGCCGGTCGCTGCCGGCGCTGCCGATCACCACCGTGCCGATCGCCGACTGGAAGCGCCGCGGCTCCGGCACGCGCTTCGCATCGATCGATTGGACGAACTTCAGCGTCGCCTCGAGGAACAGGCTGGTCGCGCGCTCGACGTTGACCAGAGGCAGCGCATCCGCGGCAGGCAGCCCCTCGCCGAGCTGACGCAGCACCCGCTCCTCGTCGAAGCCGGGGCGCGCCGCGAGCAGCGCGCGCTGCGCCGCGGCGAGCTCGGCGATATAGCGCTCCCGCGCGGTCTCGAAAGACAGGGGTTCGCGCCGGGGAAGCGCAAAGCGGCCCAGAACCTCGGGTACCGACTTCCTGAATATCGTCGCGGCATCGGCGGCATCGAGCGGGCTGGCGAGCAGCTCGCGCACCAGCGCCGGCGCGGCGCGCGGCGCCGGCGCCTCGTGGCGCACGACGTTGTCGATGAGCAGGAGGGCGTCGGGGCCGAGGGCCTGGCGGGCGAGCTCGGCGGCCACGAGCACGGATAGCGTCAGCGCCTGCGCGCCCATCTAAGGAACCTCTGAAAAAGCGCTGGAGGTTGTCCCCGCGAAGGCGGGGAACCCGTTTAAAGAATTAGAACGCCTGCGCAGAAAAGGTCCTTCCACTCGGGATTCATCTCCTCGATAAGCCTTGCTCCCATGTGCGGTTCACTAACACGACTTAACGGGGTCCCCGCCTTCGCGGGGACGACTTTTCAGACCTTTCCTAGGCGCGGCGTTCCCTCAGGTAGACGGGCAGGTCCATGGTCGGCGGCCGCGCCGGCACCTCGTAGAACATCTCCGCGACGAAGCCGCGGTGGTAGCTGCAATGCGTGACCGCGTGCAGCAGCATCTCGGCG
>JBQTJF010000265.1:0-1967 GCA_052387375.1 Betaproteobacteria bacterium | reverse complement strand
ATCCGCATCGACATGTCGGAGTACATGGAGAAGCACGCGGTGTCGCGCCTGATCGGCGCGCCGCCGGGCTACGTCGGCTACGACGAGGGCGGCCAGCTCACCGAGCAGGTGCGGCGCAAGCCCTACGCGGTGATCCTCTTCGACGAGGTGGAGAAGGCGCACCCGGAGGTCTTCAACGCGCTCCTGCAGGTGCTCGACGAGGGCCGCCTCACCGACGGCCAGGGGCGCACCGTCGACTTCAAGAACACCGTGGTCGTCATGACCTCCAACCTCGGTTCGCAGATGATCCAGGGGATGGCGGGCAGCGACTACGGCGTCATCAAGCTCGCCGTGATGGCCGAGGTGAAGATGCATTTCCGGCCGGAGTTCGTCAACCGCATCGACGAGGTGGTCGTCTTCCACGCCCTGGGCGAGGAGCACATCAAGTCGATCGCGAGGATCCAGCTCAATGTCCTCAAGAACAGGCTTGCCAAGCTCGATTTCGATCTTGAGGTGACCGACGCGGCCATTGCGGAGCTCGCCAAGGCCGGCTTCGACCCGGTGTACGGCGCGCGGCCGCTGAAGCGGGCGATCCAGTCGGAGCTCGAGAACCCGCTCGCGAAAGCGATCCTGGAGGGCCGCTTTGCGCCCAAGGACCGGATCCGCGTCGACTACCGGGCGGGCAGGACGGTGTTCGAGAAGTCCCCCGCCAGGGCCGCGGCGTAATCCGGCGCCAGCTCGGCGCGGATGCGCTTGGTGGACTGCAGGAGCTCCTCCCACAGCCCTTCGGTGTCCTTGCGGAAGATGGTGTCGATGTCGGCGTTGTGCACCGACCACAGGCCGCGGTCGATCTCGCTGCGCAGCTCGCCCGGGCGCCAGCCGACGTAGCCGACGTAGTAGCGCGCCTCGTTGGGCGTGGCCTCGATGACGTGGTCGATGGTGTTCGCCCGGAAGGCGAGGTACAGGTTCTTCATCAGCAGCACCGTGCCCGGCCCGGGAGCGCTCTCGGCCTTGACCAGGGCCACCAGCGCGCCGCGCGAGAACGGCCCGCCGTAGTGCACGGGATCGGCCACCTTCTTCGACGGCTCGTGGTCCGGGAACAGGCTGCCGAGCGAGCGGCGCGTCGGGCGGTTGAGGATCACGCCCACGTGGCCGCCGTTGGGCGCCGGGGCGGCGATCAGCACCGTCTGGCGGTAGTCGGCGTCGCGGAAGGCGGGATGGGCGACGAGCAGGATCGCCTCGTCCTGGGACTGGGCGTATGCCGCCGCGGACATCACCAGGAGGAAGCTGGCGGCCAGGGCTCGTAGCATGGCCGCAGTATATCGTCCGGAAAAGATCATGCGGGTTTTTTTCTCTCGCGGGCCTGCGCCTCGTCCAGCAGCTCGCGCCACATCCCCTCGGTGCGCTTGCGAAATATCACGGACTCGCGCGCCGGCAGCACGTGCCAGCCGTCGCGGGCGAGCTCGCTCTCGAGCTGCCGCGGCGCCCAGCCGGAAAAACCGGAATAAAGCCGCAGGCGCGCCGGCGGCCGCTCGCGCAGGGCGGCGAGGTTGTCCGGGTGCATGGTCAGCCACACGCGTTTCAGTATGCGAAAAGCGCTCGCCGGCGGCGGCGCGTCCGACTCGAAGAGCGCCACCACCACGCGCGCCATCACCGGGCCGCCGGCATAGAGCGGCTCGGCGTGCCCCTCCATGCGCTGCCCGGTGGGCCGGTTGAGGATCACCCCGTCGGTATGCGCGTCCTCGGTCTGCGTCACCAGCACCACCGTCTGGCGGAAGTTCGGGTCGGTGAGCCCGGGCTTGGCCACGAGCAGGACGCCATTGGGCGGCGCCGGCTGCGCCGCCGCTGCCGGCGCGGCGACGAGCAGGCAAAGCAGGAGAGCGCTAGCGGAGCAGCGCAATCAGCGCCACACCGAGGGCGAAGAGCGAGAGCGCGACCGCCGCGGCGCAGAACAGCACGGCGCGGCGCAGGCGCGACTCGGCGAGCTC
>JBQTJF010000264.1:0-7608 GCA_052387375.1 Betaproteobacteria bacterium | reverse complement strand
GCCGAAGCGGTCGAGGTCGTAGCGCGCGGCGCCGGCGTGCATCATCTCCACGGCGCAGCAGGCGAGGCCGAAGGTCATCGGCCACAGCGACCCGGTGCGCGTCCAGTTGATGAGCTTGTCGGCGGTGGTGGTGACGAAGCCCTCGTGCAGGATGCCTTCTACTCCCCTTCCAGGGCTCCTTTCATCCACTCGTAGGCGAAGCCGACGGTGAGGATGGCGAGAAACAGCATCATCGAGAGGAACCCGGCGAGGCCGATGTCGTTCAGCACCACCGCCCAGGGAAAGAGGAAGGCGATCTCCAGGTCGAAGAGGATGAAGAGGATCGCCACCAGGTAGTAGCGCACGTCGAACTTCATGCGCGCGTCCTCGAAGGCCTCGAAGCCGCACTCGTAGGGCGAGAGCTTCGCCGGGTCGGGGCGGTTCGGGCCGAGCAGCTTGCCCAGCACGAGCGGCAGCACGCCGATCGCCAGCGCGACGATGATGAAGAGCAGGATCGGAAAGTATTCTGCGAGCATGTGTCTGGTGCCCACGAGCAGACTCGAACTGCTACGGCTTTTTAGGCCACTAGCCCCTCAAGCTAGCGTGTCTACCAATTTCACCACGTGGGCGTAAGCCTCGGATTATCCCCCAAAATCACTGCGGCACGGCCTTGTCCTGCGCCTCGGGCGCCGGCGGCTGGGCAGGCTGCGCCGCCGGCTTGTCCGCGGGCGGCGCCGGCGGCTTCTGCTGCTGGCGCTGCTTGACCGCATCGATCACCCCGCCGCCTTCCGACGGCGCGCGATGCGTGGCGATGTACGCGAGCGCGAGGCTCAGCGCGAAGAAGATCGTCGCCAGGACCGCGGTGGCGCGCGACAGGAAGTTCGCCGAGCCGGTGGCGCCGAACAGACTGCCCGAGGCGCCGCCGCCGAAGCCCGAGCCCATGTCGGCGCCCTTGCCATGCTGGAGCAGCACCAGCCCGATGATCGAGAGCGCCACCACCACGTGCAGCACGATGAAAACGTTGGTCCACATGCTCATGTCGTAACCCTTTTCGCTCCTGCCGCGCGCAGGATGCCGAGAAACTCCTCCGCCACCAGCGAGGCGCCGCCGATCAGGCCGCCGTCGACGTCGGGCATGGCGAAAAGCCCCGCCGCGTTCGCGGCCTTGACGCTGCCGCCGTAGAGAACCCGCGTTCCCGGAGGCACTTTCCTCCTGAGAAAAGCGTGCACCGCCTGCGCCTGCTCGGGCGTGGCATTGCGCCCGGTGCCGATCGCCCACACCGGCTCGTACGCCAGCACGCCGTGCTCGAGAGAATTCGCGTGCAAAACCGCATCGAGCTGCCTTGCGACCACCTCTTCCGTCCTTCCCGCCTCGCGCTCGGCGAGCGTCTCGCCGACGCACAGGATCGGCGTCAGGCCGGCCTGGCGCGCGGCGGCGAACTTCGCCGCCACCAGGGCGTCGCTCTCGCCGAAGAGCTGCCGCCGCTCGGAATGCCCGACGATCACGTACTTGCAGCCGAAATCCGCGAGCATGGCGCCGGAAATCTCGCCGGTATAGGCGCCCTGCGCGTGCTCGCTAAGGTTCTGAGCGCCCCACGCGACCGGGGTTCCGCGCAATCGCTCGGCGGCCTGCGCGAGATACGGGAAGGGCACGCACACCGCGCACTCGGCGCCTTCGCCGCCCGCCGTGCCGCGCACGATGGCGTCGAGCAGGGCCGCGTTGGCCGCCCGGCCGCCGTGCATCTTCCAGTTTCCGGCGACCAGCCGGCTGCGCGCGCTCGATCCCACAAACCTTTGAATTTTACCGTAAGTTCACCGCCGCAGCGGCCTGGCGGCGCGGTGAAAGCCGATCATTCCGCGCGCTTGATGCGCAGGTGGCGCGAGGCGTGCTGCAGCGTCACGACGTCGAAGTGCGCGTCGGGAAAAGGCGGCTGGTGCCCTAGCCGGCTAGCGCTCTGCGAGCGGGCTGTAGACCTTACCGTCCATGATCGCCCGCAGCGCGCTCGCCATGGCCTTCGGCAGCAGCGTCTTGGGCAGGTAGCCGGCCGCGCCCGCCTCCAGGGCGGCGCGCACCCGCCGCTCGTCCTCGTCCGCCGAGATGACGGCCACGGGCGTGTCCGGGAAGGCGCTGCGGAACCTGGTCAGGGCCTCCATTTCCGAGCAGCCCGGGAGGCCGAGGTCGAGCAGGATCAAGCGCAGGTCGGAAAGCCGGCGCGCCTGCGACAGGCCGCCGGCGAGGTCGAACTGCCCGTGGAAGGCGGCGTCCGAGCGCACCGAGCGCACGATGGCGCGCAGGGTCTCGTGGATGATCGGGTGGTCGTCGATCAGCAGTACGTCCATGCCCGGGATGCTACCGGCGGCGCCGCTGAGAAAATTATCCGCCTGTCTTAAAGAACGTCAGGGATGGCCAAGGCGCTCTTGAGAGCGCGAATGCGCGCCATCGCGCGACAGGGCGCCGCGATGCCAAATGGTCATACCGGCGGATGCCGGCGCAGGAATGCTTAACCGCCGCCTGTGCAGAATTCCTCGCGCAGAGGCGAAGTGGCAGAGTGGGGAGATGCTACGGCCTGCAAAGCCGTCCACGTTGGTTCGATTCCAACCTTCGCCTCCAGCCCTTTCCCACCTTCAAAGGACCATGCGGCGGGACGCGGGGGCCGATGCGCGTCCAATTTGCTCCAGGTGGCGCTTTAGCGCCAGCCGGTCGAGCTTCTCGATCGCCAGGCTGAGGAAGAGGTGGATGCGCGTCGAGAGCTCGGTGAACGCCCGTAGAAAAGCCTTGCGCTTTTGTCCTGGTCGGGCGCGCCCGGGACCGCGAACTCGTCCCAGCTCTTGGAGCGCGCCGCGCCGGGGTCGATCCGATGTCTGGCGAGCGGCTCCAGGGCGAAGGGATTCACCTTCCCCGTCGGATGGCTGCCGGCGCTGTAGGCCTTGAACCGCCCGCGGCCCTGCGCATTGAGGTACGCCTCGGCGAGGATCGACCTCGCCGAGTTACCGGCGCAGAGAAACAGGACGTTGTACGGGTTCATCGGCGGCGGGTGCGCAGCACGCGGACTTTTCGATCTTCTGCACGCTCCCGGTATCGCCGCCGTACATCGGGATCGAGTCGAGCGTATGGAAGGACTCCCAGGCGATGCCTTGCGGGTCGATGGTCCAGTACTTGTCGCTCTTCGCGTAGCAGCACGCCGCGTCCTTATGCGGCAGCACAGACACGTCGGCCTGCGCGAGGCGCGAGCCGACCTCCTCGAGCTCGGCGCCGTTCTCGGCCTGGATGCCGAGGTGATCGAGCCCGGCCTTCTTGCCGCGCGTCGAGATGGCGAAATTGACGCGCGGGTCGTCGAGCATCCACTTCGCGTAGTCGTCCTCCTTCACCGCCGGCGGCGCGGCGAAGAGCGAGGAATAGAAGCGGATGCTCTGCTCGAGGTCATGCACGGCGACGTGCACGTGTAGGCGCTTCATGCTGTTCTCCTTGGCAAGATTGCCCGCCGCAGCAGTTCTCGGTGAGAAAGCCGACGAGCTGGCTCATGGATTGAAAATCGGCGCTGTAGATGACGAAGCGGCCCTCCTGGCGGCTGCGCACCAGGCCGGCGCGCGCAAGCTGCGCGAGGTGGAACGACAGCGTCGCCGGCGGCAGCCCGAGCTTTTCGCCGATGCTGCCGGCAGGCATGCCCTTCGGCCCCGCCTCGACGAGCAGCCGGAACGCCTTGAGGCGCGTTTCCTGCGCCAGCGCTCCCAGGGCGTCGACGACCGTCTTTGGTTCCATATTTCCAATAATATGGAAATGTTGCAGAATCGGCAAGTGACGGAGCATCACCACCATCACGGCCATGCCCGCGGCGCCGGGACGGCGTTGCGCGCCGCCGCCGGCCTGACCGTCGGGTTCGCCGTGCTCGAGGCGATCGGCGGCTGGTGGACCGGGTCGCTCGCCCTGCTCTCCGACGCCGGCCACATGCTCACCGACAGCGCCGCGCTCGGCCTGGGCGCGGTCGCGGCGTGGATGGCGCGCCGGCCGCCCTCGAGCCGGCACTCCTACGGGCTCGGCCGCGCCGAGGTGCTCGCCTCGCTCGCCAACGCCGGCGCCATGCTGGTCATCGTCACCGCCATCGCGTTCGAGGCGGTGCTGCGCCTGCGCCAGCCGGGCGAAGTGAACGGCGCCGTGGCCGCCGCCATCGCCGCCGCCGGCCTTGTTCTCAACATGGTGGTGCTGCGCTGGCTGGGCCCGCACGCGCGCGACCTCAATACGCGCGCCGCCCGGCTGCACGTCATCGGCGATGCGCTCGGCTCACTGGCGGCCCTGTTCGCCAGCGTGGTCATAGCGCTCTCCGGATGGACAACCATAGATCCGCTCGCCTCGCTCGTGATCTGCGGCCTGATCGCCGCCTCGTCGTGGCGCCTGCTGCGCGAGAGCCTGCACGCGCTGATGGAGGGCGTGCCGCGCGGCCTCTCGGTAGAGGCGATCGGCGGCGAGATGGCGCGCGTGGAGGGCGTGGTCTCGGTGCACGACCTGCACGTCTGGCTGCTCTCGGGCAGCCGCGCCGCGCTCTCCGCGCACGTCGTCGTAAGCAGCATGGCGGCCTGGGACCGCGTGCTCGCCGAGCTGCAGGCGCGGCTGCACGACAGGTTCGGCATCGACCACGTGACGCTGCAGCCGGAGTCGGGCGTCCGGCCGCTGGTGCGGCACTAGCCGGAGGCGGCGCGCTTCACGGCGGCGGCGATCGAATCCGCCGCCGACTGGATGGCTTCCTTCGGCTCGCCTTCCACCATGACGCGCAGCACCGGTTCCGTGCCGGACGGGCGAAGAAGGATTCGTCCCCGCCCGTTCAGCGACCGCTCGGCTGCCGCTTGCGCATCCCTGACGGACTGGTGGTGCTGCCAGTCGAAGCCGCGGGGGACGGCGACGTTGAGGAGCACCTGCGGGTACATCACCAGGTCGGCGGTCAGCTCGGCGAGCCCGCGGCCCGATTCGCGCATCGCGTGCAGCGCCTGCAGCGCCGAGACGATGCCGTCGCCGGTCGTGTGCTTGTCGAGGCAGATGATGTGGCCGGAGTTCTCGCCGCCCATCTCCCAGCCCTTCTCGCGCATCAGCTCGAGCACGTAGCGGTCGCCGACGCGCGCGCGCGCGAAGGCGATGCCCAGGCGCGCGAAGGCCTTCTCCAGGGCGAAGTTGGTCATCAGCGTGCCGGCGACACCGGCGAGGCGCTTCTTGCCGGCGCGGTGGCAGGCGATCGCATAGAGGAGCTGGTCGCCGTCGTAGCTCCTGCCCGCGCCGTCGACGATCAGCACGCGGTCGCCGTCGCCGTCGAGGGCGATGCCCAGATCGGCCTTTTGACTCAGAACCTCCTGCTTGAGGGCCGATGGCGCTGTCGCTCCCACCTTCTCATTGATGTTGAAGCCGTCGGGCTTGACGCCGATCGACACGACGTCGGCGCCGAGCTCGTGGAAGACGTGCGGCGCGATGTTGTAGTCGGCGCCGTTGGCGCAGTCGACGGCGATCCTCATGCCCTTGAGGTCGAGCTCCGCCGGGAAGGTCGACTTGCAGAACTCGATGTAGCGCCCGCCGGCGTCGTCGACGCGCCAGACGCGGCCGAGCTTGGCGGCGTCGTTGCAGCCCATCGGCTGCTCCATCTGCGCCTCGATCGCCTTCTCCGTGGCGTCGGGCAGCTTGAAGCCGTCGCCGGAGAAGAACTTGATGCCGTTGTCGGGATAGGGATTGTGCGAGGCGCTGATCACCACGCCGGCGGAGAGGCGCAGCGCGCGCGTCAGGTAGGCGACCGCCGGCGTCGGGATCGGGCCGCACATGTGCACGTCCACTCCCGCCGCGGAGAACCCCGCCTCGAGCGCCGCCTCGATCATGTAGCCGGAGATGCGCGTGTCCTTGCCGATGAGCACGGCCGGATGGGCGCTCTTGGCGGCAAGCACCTTGCCGGCCCAGTAGCCGAGCCGCAGCACGAAATCCGGCGTCATCGGCGCGGCGCCGACCGTGCCGCGCACGCCGTCGGTGCCGAAATACTTCCTCATCCTCGGCCTTTGCGGGTCACTGTCCAAACGCCTCCCAGACCGCGATCACGTCCCTCGTCTCCTTGACGTCGTGCACGCGCAGTATTGTCGCCCCGCCCTGCAGCGCGAGCAAAGCCATGGCGAGGCTGCCGGCGAGGCGCTCCTCGACCGGACGGCCGGTGACCGCGCCGATGGTCGACTTGCGGGAAAGGCCGGCGAGGACGGGCACGCCCAGGTCCTGCAATGCAGAGAGATTCCGCAAAAGCTGCAAGTTATGGGCGTGGGTCTTGCCGAAGCCGAAGCCCGGGTCGACGACGATGCGATCCTTGCCGATGCCGGCGAACATCGCCTTGCGCACCGCCTCCTTGAGGAAGGCCTTCACCTCCCTGGTCACGTCGTCGTAGTGCGGCGCGTGCTGCATGGTGCGCGGCTCGCCCTTCATGTGCATGAGGCAGACCGCGCAGCCGGTCGTCGCCACCGCCTCGTGCGCGTAGGGCTCGGCGAGCGCGCGCACGTCGTTGATCATCGAAGCGCCGGCGGCGAGCGCGGCCCGCATCACCGCCGGGCGGCGCGTGTCGATCGAGATCGGCCTCGCAAGATCATGCAGTTTCTCCAGTAAAGGCAGAATGCGGTCGAGCTCCTCCTGCTCGGACACCGGCGCGGCGCCCGGGCGGGTGGACTCGCCGCCGACGTCGATGAGGTCCGCACCGTCCTCGACGAGGCGGCGCGCTTGCGCGGCGGCCGCCCGCGGGTCGAGGAAGCGGCCGCCGTCGGAGAAGGAGTCGGGCGTGACGTTCACCACGCCCATCACGAGAGGCCTCGAGAGATCGAGAATGAACCGGCCGCAGCGCAAAGAGGTCATCTGGCAAACAAAAAGGGCCGAGTTGCTCGGCCCTTTCGGCGTGCGGCGCTAATCCACGGGTCAGGCGGCCGGGTGCGGCGCCGTCTCTCCCGGGGCGCCGGTGTCGGCGGCCGGCCTGGGGGTCTGCGAGCCGCCGCTCGGCTTGGGCGGCCGCGGCGGCTTGCCGGACATGATGTCGCCGATCTGGTCGGCGTCGAGCGTCTCGTACTCGAGCAGCGCCTTCGCCATCGCCTCGACCTTGTCGCGGTTCTCCTCGAGCAGGCGCCGCGCCAGGCGGTACTGCTGGTCGATGATGCGGCGGATCTCCGCGTCGACCTTCTGCATGGTCGCTTCCGAGACGTTCTTGTGCGTGGTGACGGCGCGGCCGAGGAAGATCTCGCCCTCGTTCTCGCCGTAGACCATCGGCCCGAGCTCGTCGGACATGCCCCACTGCGTCACCATGCGGCGCGCGAGCTCGGTGGCGCGCTCGAAGTCGTTCGCCGCGCCGGTGGTCATCTGGTGCATGAACAGCTCCTCGGCGATGCGGCCGCCGAACAGCACCGCGATCATGTTGAGGAGCCGGTCGCGGTCCTGGCTGTAGCGGTCCTGCTCGGGGAGCTGCATGGTCACGCCGAGCGCCCGGCCGCGCGGGATCACCGTCACCTTGTGCACCGGGTCGGTCTTGGGGAGCAGGCGCGCGACGATGGTGTGGCCGGCCTCGTGGTAGGCGGTGTTGCGGCGCTCCTCCTCGGGCATGACCATCGAGCGCCGCTCGGCGCCCATGATGATCTTGTC
>JBQTJF010000263.1:0-2427 GCA_052387375.1 Betaproteobacteria bacterium | reverse complement strand
CAACGCGGATGTCATTCAAAGGGAAGAAGGCCTTTCGGAGATCGAGGCAGCGCGTCGGACGTTGGCGCGACTGGAGGCGCTAGCTGCGGCGCGCCGGGACATCGCATTCGAGACCACCTTGGCTAGCCGGATGCTGCTTCCACGCATCCAGGCGATGCAACAGTCTGGTTACCTCTTTCACCTGACGTTCTTCTGGCTGCCGAGCGCCGATATGGCAGTCGAGCGCGTTGCCAGGCGAGTCGCCGCCGGCGGGCATGCGATACCGGAAGATGTGATCCGGCGTCGATACGAGCGTGGGCTCGATAACTTCTTCAACGCGTACCTGCATGCGGCTGATACTTGGGTACTGATGAACAACGTCTCTCGACCGGGACGACCAATCGCCTGGCGGAGGATTGGCACTGGTCTCCAGGTGCTCGATAATCATCTCTGGAAGGAGCTCATCCGACATATGAAGCACCGCGCTGAAGAGCCTCGAGTCGTTACAGCAGATCCCGAAGAGCTGGCGCGACTGCAAAAGGCTTTCGATCCACAGGACATCGTCGATGCCGTCAATCGCGCGGTGACCGCGGCGTACAAGCGCCATAAAGCGCGAGGGGAGTCGATCGTCATCTGGCGCGACGGGAAGATCGTCACGCTGAAGCCCGAAGAGATCGACGTCTAGGTTGCTTCCGGCAGGGCGAAGAGCTCCTGCGTGCCGGCGACGCCGCGCAGGTCGAAGCTGCCGACGCGGCGCAGCGGCCGCTTGACGCGCGCGGCGAACTCGCGCGAGACGAGCAGCGGCACGCCCGCCTCCTTGGTGAGCGCCTGGATGCGCGCGGTCTTGTTGACCGCGGGGCCGACGACGTTGAAGGCGAGGCGGTAGGGCGCGCCGACGTTGGCGTGCGTCACGGTGCCGACGTGCAGCCCGAGGCCGAACGCGATTTGCGGCTCCCCCGAGCGCCGGCGCTGGTGGTTGACCACGGCGATCTGCGCGAAGGCGTCGACCGCGGCGTCGAGCGCCGCGTCGCACACGGCGGGCTCGTCCTCCGGCCGGCGAATCTCGAAGACGATGAGGATGGCGTCGCCGATGAACTGCAGGATTTCGCCGCCGCGCGCCGCCGCGGCGTTGGCGCAGTGCTCGAAGTAGTCGTTGAGGAGCTGCAGCAGCCGCGGCGGCTCGAGCGACTCGGAGAGCCGCGTGAAGCCGCGCAGGTCCGAGTACCAGAACGCCGCGTCGATGCGCTCGCCGTCGCCGCGCTTCACCTGGCCGCGCAGGATGCGCTCGCCGATGCGCGGGCCGACGAAGGCGTCGAGCAGCCCGAGCGTGACGCGGCGCACCGCCAGCACCTCGAGCACCGGCGCGAGCAGGCTCGCGAGCGCGCCGCAGCGCTCCAGGTCGGCGTCGCTGAAGCCTTCGGGCGCGGTGCTCGCCACGGCGAAGAAGTTGGACGTGCCGTTGCTGAAGAGCACCGGCAGCGCCAGGTAATCGGTCATGCCCTGGGCGCGCATCTCGTGCAGCACGACGTGATCGCGCCCCTCCACCAGCGCCTCGAGGCGCCTGCGCAACGGCCGCCGCTCCTCGCGCACGACCTGCGCCGGGCTGCCGACGTAGGCGTCGGTCTCGAGGATGCCGTGCCGTCCGGTCCACAGCTCGGCGCGCGCGCCGCGGTTCCAGAACGCGCCCCAGGCGAGCAGCTGCGGGTGCAGCGTGCCGCTGGTGAAGCGGATGCGATCGATGCGCGCGCCCGCCGCGTCGAGCTTCGCCGCCAGGCCGTCGAGCAGCGCGATCGGGTCGGCAAGCCGGTATCCCTCGTCGAGCAGCCACGCCGCGACCGGCGCCAGCGACCAGCCCTCCGCGGGGCCGAGCAGGCGCCTCAGCGGCCCAGAAAGCGGCGCAGCTCCGATAGCAGCTCCCGGGGCTTCTCTTCGGGTATGAAGTGGCCGCAGGCGAGCGCGCGCCCGCGCACGTCGGCCGCCACCTCGCGCCAGTCGGCGAGGCAGTCGAAGAGCGCCGCGATGACGCCCTGGCGGCCCCACAGCGCGAGCACCGGCATGCGGATTTTTTCCCTGTCTTTCCTGTCGTGGACGAGGTCGATGGTGGCGGCGGCGCGGTAATCCTCGCAGGTGGCGTGCGCGTCGAAGCAGCGCGCGTACTCGGCGAGCGCGCGCCGGTCGAAGACCTTGAGGCCGCTTTTTCCCCTGCCCAGCCTTTTCAGGATGTAGCCCGGTCCCATGCTCTTCAGCATCTGCTCGGGCAGCGGCGCTTCCTGGATGAGGAAGAACCAGTGGTAGTAGGCCTTGGCGAACGGCATGTTGGTGCTCTCGTACATCTTCAGCGTCGGCGAGATGTCGAGCACCGTGAGCGTGCGCAGGCGCCGGCCGTGGTCGCGCGCCATGCGGTGCGCGACGCGCCCGCCGCGGTCGTGGCCGACGACGTGGAAGGCG
>JBQTJF010000262.1:0-10891 GCA_052387375.1 Betaproteobacteria bacterium | reverse complement strand
GAGCGGCGTGCTCTACGGCTGTGGTCTCGAGAAGACACCAGGTCATCCCGCGCGCGTTGCACGAGGCTGGCGGGCGCGACTTCATCATCCTCTACCGCATCTCTGCCTTGGATCTTGTCGAGGGCGGTCTTTCATCCGAGGAAATCATTGCTGTCGCCAGGTCTGTGGAGAACGCTGGGGCAACCCTGCTCAACACCGGCATCGGCTGGCACGAGGCGCGCATCCCCACCATCGCGCAGGCGGTGCCGCGCGGCGGCTTCGCCTGGGCGACGCGCCGGCTGAAGCAGGCAGTCGGCATCCCGGTCATCGCCTCCAACCGCATCAACGCGCCGGAGCTCGCCGAAGAAATCCTCGCCCGCGGCGACGCCGACATGGTGTCGCTCGCGCGCGCCATGCTCGCCGACGCCGAGTTCGCCGCCAAGGCGCAGGCCGGCGACCGCGCCGGCATCAACATCTGCATCGCCTGCAACCAGGCCTGCCTCGACCACTACTTCATCGGCCAGCCGGCGAGCTGCGTGGTGAATCCGAGAGCAGGGCGCGAGACGAAGTTGGTCTTCTCCCCGGCGAAAGCGAAGAAATCCATTGCCGTGATCGGCGGCGGCCCCGCCGGACTGTCGTGCGCGGCAGTGGCGGCCGAGCGGGGCCACAAGGTCACGCTGTTCGAAAGAGCGGCCGAGCTCGGCGGGCAGTTCAACCTCGCCAAGCTGATCCCCGGCAAGCAGGAGTTCGCCGAGTCGGTCGCCTACTACGCCGAGCGCCTGAAGCGCGCCGGGGTGGAAGTGCTCCTGCAGAAATCTCCCACCGCCGGAGAACTGGACAGCTTCGATGAAGTGGTCCTCGCCACCGGCATCGATCCGCGCCGCCCCGAGATCCCGGGCATCGAGCATCCCAAGGTGGCGAGCTACGTCGACGTCCTCACCGGCCGCGTGCCGGCCGGGCGCGAGGTGGCGATCATCGGCATGGGCGGCATCGGCTTCGACGTGGCGCTCTACCTCCTCGAGCGCGGCAGCCGCGCGCCGCTCGACGCCAAGGCGTTTGCGGAACACTGGGGGATCTCCAAGGATGGATTGCCCATGAATCCGCCCGAAGCAAGACCTGCTCACAAGATAACCATGCTCAAGCGCTCGCACACGCCCTTCGGCCACACGCTCGGCCGCAGCACCGGCTGGGTGCATCGCGCCGAGCTGGTACGCAACGGCGTGCGCATGCTGAAGGGCGTCGAGTACCGGCGCATCGACGACGAGGGACTGCACATCGCGCTCGACGGCAAGGACCAGCTCATCGCCGCCGACACGATCGTCGTCTGCGCCGGGCAGCTGCCCAGAAGAGACTTGCAAGCGAAGCACGTCATCGGCGGCGCGAAGGAAGCCACCGAGCTCGACGCGAAGCGCGCCATGCTCGAGGGCGCGGAGATCGGGGCAATGCTATGAAAGGCATCGCGGTGATCGGCGGCGCCGGCGAAGGGCTCGGCGCCGCGCTGGGGCGGCGCTTCGCTGCCGGAGGTTTCGAGACGGTTCTCTCTTCAAGAAGTAAAGAGGGCATAGGCAGAGCCGATTTACGCGAGGAAACCGAGGTCGTCGCGCTCTTCGATCGGCTGGAGGCGCGCGC
This sequence comes from Betaproteobacteria bacterium, assembly GCA_052387375.1. GTDB lineage: Bacteria > Pseudomonadota > Gammaproteobacteria > Burkholderiales > SG8-39 > SCGC-AG-212-J23. Next base: position 9,283 of record JBQTJF010000262.1, on the reverse strand, counting down.
GCCGGTCGAGGTGGCGGTGTTCAACGCCGGCGCCAACTACCGCGGCTCGATCCTCGACACGCCCGCAGAGATGTTCGAGAAGGTGTGGCGCCTCGCCTGCTACGCCGGCTTCCTCTTCGGCCGCGAGGCGGCGCGGCGCATGGCAGCGCGCGGCCGCGGCACCATCCTCTTCACCGGCGCCACTGCCTCGGTGCGCGGCTCGGCGCACTTCGCCGCCTTCGCCGCCGCCAAGGGCGGCCTGCGCCAGGTGGCGCAGTCGATGGCGCGCGAGCTCGGGCCGAAGAACATCCACGTCGCGCACGTGGTGGTGGACGGCATGATCGACAACCGCCGCACGCGCGAGCGCATGGCCGAGCGCCGAGGGGAAAACGCCCCGGACCTCCCTCCCGACGGCATGCTCGCCACCGACGCCATCGCCGAGCTCTTCTGGCAGCTCCATGCGCAGCCGCGCTCGGCGTGGACCTTCGAGGCCGACCTGCGCCCCTGGGCGGAGAAGTTCTGAGCCGCGGGCCTAGTCGCGGCAACTCCCGGGCAGCTCCTTCTTCGGCAGGTCCGGGCTGCCGCAGCGCCATTCGACCAGCCGGTCTGCCTGCACCACCGGGCGCAGCTCGATGTGCTTGCCGGCGAAGGGCGCGCGCATGGTGACGACCACCGCCTTGCGCGCGGCGTCGTAGGCTACCGACTCGACGTACTTCGAAGCGACGCTGCGGTCGAACTTCGCCGCCTCCGCCGCGGCGGGCAGGCGCCCGTGCTCCTGGAAGAATTCGCTCACCTGCGTGCGCATCGCGTAGCCCGAAAGGATGCCCTCGGAAACCTTGGCGCGGCCGCTGTAATCGCCATAGCTCGCGGTCACCGTCATGAGGATGAGCGCGATGGAAGCGGCGACGACGCCCCCCGCCGCGAGGCCGGTCCACGCCGAAGGCGGGCGGGCGCGCTCGAGCCTGTCCTTCAGGCGCCCGAAGTAGATGCTGTCAGCGAATACCGGCAGCAGCAGGAATACGCCGACGAGATAAGCGCCGAGTACATACGCCGCGATTACATCGGACCCCGCCACGGCCAGCGCGACGAAGAGCAGCACCGGAGCGAAGAAGTTGAGCAGCGCCAGGCCGTACATGCGCCGGTAGCAGAACCACGCCGAGCTGTGGAGGCAAGCGGCCGAGTTCCAGTTGGGCGTCCAGCGCCCGCGCGAACGGATGCGCTCGAAGCTCATCAGGTAATGCTTCGCGTTCCTGCCGAGCGCCGCCTCCCAGCGCGCCGCTTCCTGTGGCTCCATGGCCTATCTCGGTCCGTTCGTCAGGTAAAGCCCGGCGACCACGAGCGTAGCACCGACGAGCAGCGCGGGCGTAAAGCTCTCGTTTTTGCGCTGCATGCTAGCATCGCCGCGGGGGAGGACTGGCGGTGGTGGCGGAGCTCAACGCGGTCGCGTCGCAGCGGCTCCTGGAGCGCATCGCGGCGAACATCGGCGCCGTGATGCGCGGGCAGGACGCGGCGGTGCGCAAGCTGCTGGCCGCCTTCGCCGGCGGCGGCCACGTGCTGATCGAGGACACGCCCGGCACCGGCAAGACCACGCTCGCCAAGGCGCTGGCCGCCTCGATCGGCGCGCGCTTCACGCGCGTGCAGTTCACCCCGGACCTGCTGCCCTCCGACATCCTCGGCGTCTCGGTCTTCAACCAGCGCGAGCAGAGCTTCGAGTTCCGCCCCGGCCCCGTCTTCACCTCGATCCTGCTCGCCGACGAGGTGAACCGCGCCTCGCCGCGCACGCAGTCGGCGCTGCTCGAGGTGATGGCCGAGGGCCAGGTGACGATCGAGGGCCGCACGCACGCCATGGACCCGCTCTTCTTCGTCATCGCCACGCAGAACCCGGTGGAGTTCCGCGGCACCTACCCGCTGCCCGAAGCGCAGATGGACCGCTTCGCCATGTGCCTGTCGCTCGGCTACGTCGACGCCGACACCGAGGTGGCGGTGCTCTCGGCGCAGGAGCTCGAGCACCCGCTCGCGCAGGCGCGCGCGGTGGCGGCGCACGAGGAGCTGCTCGAGCTGAGGGGCGCGGTGCGCCGCGTGCGCATGTCCGACCTCGTCAAGCACTACATCGTCGAGCTGGTGCGCCGCACGCGCGCCGCGCCGCAGGTGCTGCTCGGCTGCGGGCCGCGCGCCTCGATCGCGCTGGTGCAGTCGGCCAAGGCGCTCGCGCTCATGGACGGCGAGGCCTACGTGCGGCCCGAGCAGGTGCAGGAGATCGCCGGCGCCGTGCTCGGCCACCGCATCGTGCTCGACCCGCAGGCGAAGTTCGCCGGCGCGAGCGGCGCCTCGCTGGTGGCCGAGGTGGCTCGCGAGACTCCCGTCCCTTCTTGAAAAAGATCACTTACTGGGCCCTTCGGGCGTTCAGCGCGCTGCAGCGCTTCCTCAGGGAGCGGCTTACCGGCGCCGGCTGGCTCGCGCTCGGCGCCACCGCCACGGCGGCGGGCATCGGCATCGACACCACGCGCACCATGAGCTACCAGGCCTTCGCCTTCCTCGCCGCGGTGCTTGCGCTCGCCTTCGTCACCGCGCCGTGGTGGCGCGCGCGCGTGGCGGTGCGCCGCGAGCTGCCGCGCTACGCCACGGCGGGCGAGCCGCTCGAGTACCGCGTCACCGTGGAGAACCGCGGCCGGCGAGCGCTCGCGGGCGTGACGCTGAGGGAGCTGCTGCGCGACCCGCGCCCGAGCTACGCCGAGTGGCGCGCGGCGCGCGAGCCGGGCGAGGAGCGGCGCAACTGGTTCGACCGCAGCCAGGGCTACTGGCGTTGGCGCTGGCTGATCGAAAGACGGACGCCGGGAAAGCTTGCCGAAGCAGAAGTGCCGATGGTTCCTCCAGGAAGAAAAGAAACTATCCATCTGTCATTGCAACCGCGCCGGCGCGGGCGCATCGAGCTCGCCGGGTTGACGCTGGCGCGCACCGATCCGCTCGGGCTGGTGCGGGGCCTGAAGCGCGTCGCGGCCGAAGGCGCGCTGATCGCGCTGCCGCGCCGCTACCGCCTGCCGCCGCTCGCCCTGCCCGGCCGGCGCCGCTTCCAGCAGGGCGGCGTCACGCTCGCCACCTCGGTGGGCGACTCCGAGGAGTTCATCGGCCTGCGCGAGTACCGCCCCGGCGACCCGCTGCAGCGCATGCACTGGAAGAGCTTCGCGCGCACCGGCACGCCGATCGTCAAGGAGTACCAGGACGAGTTCTTCGAGCGCCACGCGCTGATGCTCGACACCGCGAGCCGCGCCGGCGAGGACGCGGCCTTCGAGGAAGCGGTGGCGGTGGCCGCCTCCTTCGTCTACGCCATCGACACGCGCGAGTGCCTGCTCGATCTCCTCTTCGTCGGCGGCGAGGTGCGCACCTACACCGCCGGCCGCGGCCAGATGCAGGTGAGCCACATGCTCGAAGTGCTCGCCGGCGTGGCGCCCAGCCCCCCGGCAGCCTTCGCCACCCTCGCCCGCGCCGTGCTCGCGCAGCGCCGCGCGCTCTCGAGCTGCATCGTCGTGCTGCTCGACTGGGACGACGAGAGAAAGAATTTCCTCGACCAGCTCTCCGGCAGCGGCCTCGAGGTACGCGCGCTGCTGGTGTCCGACGAGCCCGTCACCGAGAGAAATCTTTTCGTGCTTCGTCCCGGCCAGGTCGAAGCGGGGCTGGCGAGGCTGCGGTGAAGGTGCCGCCGCTCCTTCTCGGCGCAGCGCTCGCCTTCTGGGGCTGGCGCTCGGGCAACTACGCCGCTGCGGCGGCGCTGGCGCTCCTCGCCGAGGCGCCGCACGCGCTCGCCTGGCGCATCGAGCTGCGGCCGCTGGACTTCTCGCGCATCGCCGACTCGTGCACGCTGTTCTTCGCCGGCATGCTGGTATGGCTCTGCGCCACGCTGGAGGAGCCGCGCACCGCGCGCGCGGTGCTGACGACGCTGCTGTGGCTGCCGGCGGTGCTGATGCCGATCCTGCTCGCGCAGCGCTTCTCGAGCGCCGGGCGCATGCCGCTCAGCGCCCTCTTCCGCTACCTGCGCAAGCTGAAGGAGCGCGAGCCCTCCACCCCGGACCCGGAGGTCGATCTCTCCGGCGTGTACTTCGCGGTGTGCCTCGTCACCGCCGGCATCCCGAACAAACGCGACGAGCTCTTCTACGCCGGCGCGGTGCTGCTCGTCGCCTGGGCGCTGGCCGCGGCGCGGCCGCGGCACGCCGCGCGCGGCGCGTGGGCGGCGCTCGTGCTCGCCGCCGCCGGCATCGGCTACGCCGCGCACAGCGGCCTCGCCGAGCTGCAGGCCTCGATCGAGAACTGGGTGAGCGACTGGGTGCTGCGCGGCATCGCCGCGGACCCCTACCGCACCAGCACCGACCTCGGCTCGGTCGGGCGGCTGAAGGAGATCGAGACCATCGTGCTGCGCGTGTACGCCGGGCCGGCGCAGGCCGAGCGCGTCAAGCTCCTGCACCGCTCGAGCTTCACCACGCTCGCGGGCACGAACTGGATCGCGCGCAATGCGCCGATGGCGCCGCTGCAGGCCGAGCCCGACGGCACCACCTGGCGCATCGCCGCCGGCGAGCCGGGCAGCCGCACGCGCATCGTCACGCGGCTGGAGGACGGCAAGGCGCTGCTCGCCCTGCCCGCCGGCACGCTGCGCCTCTCGGGGCTGCCGGCGGCGAGCGTGCGGCGCAACGCCTTCGGCGCCACGCTCGCCGACCTCGGCGGCGACTGGGCGCCCTACGTCGTCGAGACCGGGGCGGGCGAGGAGTACGCGCCGCCGCGCGAGGAGGACCTGCAGGTCCCGCCGCGGGAAAGGGAAGCATTTGCGCGTTTGTTTGGCGGACTGAGCAGCCGCCCGCACGAGCAGGCAGTGCAAGCCATCCAGCGCCACTTCGCCGCCTTCAGCTACTCGCTCTTCCGCGAGGCGCCGGTGCCGGAGGGCGCGACGCCGCTCGCCGACTTCATCGAGCGCGCGAAGAGCGGCCACTGCGAGTACTTCGCCGGCGCCACGACGCTCGCGCTGCGCGCTGCCGGCATCCCGGCGCGCTACGCCACCGGCTTCGCCGTGGTCGAGTGGAGCGAGCTCGAGGGCGCGTATGTGGTGCGCGCGCGCCACGCGCACGCCTGGACGCGCGCCTTCGTCGGCGGGCGCTGGGTCGATCTCGACACCACGCCGCCCTCCTGGGTCGTCGAAGAGGACAAGCAGAAGCCGGCGTGGCAGGGGCTGATGGACCTGCTGCGCTGGGCGGGCTACCGCTGGTCGCAGCGCGGGGCGCTGCAAGGCGGCCCGGTCGTGTACGCGCTCGTCGCCCTGCTCGCCGCCGTGCTCGCCTGGCGCATCCTGCGCGGCAAGCGCGCCGCGCGCGCTGCCGCCGTCGCGGCGAGGCGCCGCGCGCATCCCGGCGACGACTCGGAGCTCTACGCGCTCGAGCCGTTGCTGGCAAAACGTCTGGGGGTCCGCTCGCCCGATCAGCCTCTCGGCGGCTGGATGCTGAAGAGCCCCATGGCAGAGCAGCTGCGCGACGTGCTCGAGCTGCACTACCGCTACCGCTTCGACCCGCGCGGGCTCGAGCCCGCGGAGCGCGCGGCGCTGCGCGCGCGCTGCCTCGCCTTGGCGCAGTCGCTCCGCTAGAATCGTTCGCATGGGAACCGTCGTGGCGCTCGCCGGCCAGGTCGGCGGCGCGAAGCTCGCCGAGGGGCTGCAGCGCCTGCGCGGCCGCGACCTCGCGGTGATCGTCAACACCGGCGACGACTTCGAGCACCTCGGGCTTGCGCTCTCGCCCGACATCGACACCATGCTCTACACGCTCTCCGGCCGCGCCAGCAACGCCGCGGGCTGGGAGCCCGAGGGCGAGAGCCGCGCGCTGCACGCCATGGTGAAAGCGCTCGGCGGCCCGGACCGGCCGCTGCTCGGCGACCGCTCGAGCGCCGCGGCGCTGCTGCGCGCCGACGGCCTGCGCGCCGGGCGGCGCCTCACCGAGATCACGCTCGACTTCGCGCGCAGCCTCGGCATCGCCGCGCGCGTGCTGCCGATGAGCGACGAGGCGGTGCGCACGCACGTCCTCACCGACGAGGGCGCGGTCACCTACCACGAGTACTTCCACGAGCTCGGCTGCGAGCCGCCGGCGCGCGGCTTCCAGTACGCCGGCGCCGCCGACGCGCGGCCCTCCGACGAGATCATCGACGCGCTGCACGCCGCCGACCTCGAGGCGGTGATCCTCTGCCCCGCCAACCCCTACCACTCGATCCGGCCGATCCTCGAGGTGGCGGGCATGCGCGAGCTGCTGCGCAAGGGCGGCGCGCCGGTCATTGCGGTCACGCCGGTGGTCGGCGACAAGGTGCTCAGGGGTTCGGCGGGCAAGATGATGCGCGAGCTCGGCCGCGAGCCCTCGCCGCGCGGCGTCGCCGCCGAATACCTGCGCCTCATCGACGGCTTCCTCATCGACCGCGAGGACGCCGCCTCGGCCGAGAGCGTGCGCTCGCTGGGCATCGAGGTGCTCGCCGCGCCGACGGTGATGCGCACGCTCGACGATCGCGTCGCCCTCGCGCGCACCGTGCTCGAGTTCGCCGCGGCGATCCGCGAGAAGCGCGCGGCGGAGGTGGAATGAGGTTTTTTGTGTGTCTGTTGGTCGCCGTGCCTCTTTCTGGCTTCGCCAACGAGCAGGAAATCCAGAAAGCGCTCATCCAGCGCGACCAGCAGTCGGCCGAGTTCGCCGCCGGGGTCAACCGCCCTGCACTTCAGCAGTTACATGATTTTCAGTTGCGAGATGCTGGAAGGCCCTTGCATCCGGACCCGGAGATCGCGCGGCAGTTGCGGCCCTACGAGCGCGAGCGCCTGGCGCGGGAACGCGAAGGTTTTGTCCTTCGGCTTCCGCCGCCAAGAATCAGTTCGGGGTCAGACCCCGATCTGAAACCCTTACCTCTCCCAGGGGGGCCGCGCCGCGGGGTCGAGCCCGTAACGCCGCACGGCGTCGGCGGCTAGCTTCGGGTCCCGGGCGGCGCGCGCCGCCACGGCGATGTGCTTCGCATCCACTTCGAAGAAGGCGCGCAGCGCGGCACGCGTGTCGCTCCTTCCGAAGCCGTCGGTCCCAAGAGAAACAAAAGATCCAGAAACATAGGGTCTTATAAGATCAGGCACCGCGCTCACGTAGTCGCTCGCCGCGATCACCGGCCCCCTGGCGTCCTTCAGGCACTTCGCCACCCAGCTCTCGGCCTTGCGGCCGAAGCGCCGCTCGCGCCCGGCGCGCATGCCGTCGCGGCGCAGCTCGGTGAACGAGGTGACGCTCCAGATCCCCGCGGCGATGCCCCAGTCCTTCTCCAGCAGCCCGGCTGCCGCCATGACTTCGCGCAGGATCGGACCGGAACCGAGAAGCTGCACTTTCTCCCCGTCCCTGAGTCGATACATCCCCTTGAGGATGCCTTCGGCTGCGCCCTCGGCCATCGCCGGCTGCGGGTAGTTCTCGTTGGCGACGGTAAGGTAGTAGAAGACGTCCTCCTGCGCTTCGAGCATCCGGCGCGCGCCGTCGTGGATGATCGCCGCGAGCTCGTAGCCGAAGCAGGGGTCGTAGGCGCGGCAGTTCGGGATGGCGGCGGCGGCGAGGTGCGAGGTGCCGTCCTGGTGCTGCAGGCCTTCGCCGGCGAGCGTGGTGCGCCCGGCGGTGCCGCCGACGAGGAAGCCTCGCGCGCGGGAATCCGCCGCGGCCCAGATGAGGTCGCCCACCCGCTGGAAGCCGAAGATCGAGTAGTAGACGTAGAAGGGCAGCATCGGCGTGCGGTGCGCCGAGTACGCCGTCGCCGCGGCGAGCCAGGAGGAGAGCGCGCCCGCCTCGGTGATGCCTTCCTCGAGGATCTGCCCGTCCTTCGCCTCGCGGTAGTAGAGGAGCTCCTCGTGGTCCTCGGGCTCGTAGAGCTGGCCGAGCGCGGAGTAGATGCCGAACTGGCGGAACAGCGTCTGCATGCCGAAGGTGCGCGCCTCGTCGGCGACGATCGGCACCACGCGCGGCCCCAGCTTCTCGTCCTTCATGAGGCTCGCGAGGAGCTGCACGAAGGCCATGGTCGTGGACTGGCTCCTCGTGCTCGAGAACTCCAGCGCGGGAACCGCGATCGGCTCCGCCTTGGTGTTCCTGAGGGGGAGGAATCCGCCCAGCGCCTTCCGTCTGCCGACGAGATACTTCATCTCCGCGCTGTCCGCGGCCGGCTTGTAGAAGCGCAACTGCGCCACGTCCTCGTCGGAGAGCGGCACGGCGAAGCGGTCGCGGAACTCGATGAGCGCCTCGTCGTCGAGCTTCTTCTGCTGGTGCGTGCCCATCTTGCCCTGGCCCCAGTGCCCCATGCCGTAGCCCTTCTTGGTCTTGGCGAGGATCACGGTGGGCTGGCCGGCGTGGCGCGAGGCGACGTGGTAGGCGGAGTAGATCTTCACCGGGTCGTGGCCGCCGCGGCGCAGGCGGTCGATGTCCTCGTCGCTCATGTGCGCGACGATCTCGCGCAGCTCCGGGTACTTGTTGAAGAAGTGCTCGCGGTTGAAGCGCCCGTCGGTGGCGGCGTAGGTCTGGAACTCGCCGTCGACCGTCTCGTGCAGGCGCTTGAGCAGCACCCCGTCGTGGTCGCGCGCGAAGAGCGGGTCCCAGTCCGCGCCCCACAGCAGCTTGATCACGTTCCAGCCCGTGCCGGCGAACAGGCCCTCCAGCTCCTGCACGATCGAGCCGTTGCCGCGCACCGGGCCGTCGAGCCGCTGCAGGTTGCAGTTGACGACGAAGACCAGGTTGTCGAGGCCTTCGCGCGCCGCGAGCGACAGGCCGGCGAGCGACTCGGGCTCGTCCATCTCGCCGTCGCCGACGAACGCCCATACCCTGGTTTTCTTCTTTTCGACGATGCTTCTGTTTTCCAGATAGCGGATGAAGCGCGCCTGATAGATGGCATTGATCGGCCCCAGGCCCATCGAGCCGGTGGGGAACTGCCAGAACTCCGGCATCAGGTACGGGTGGCAGTATGAGGACAAGCCTTTGCCGCCGGTTTCCTGGCGGTAATGATTCAGCTGCTCCTCACTTAATCTGTTCTCGAGAAAGGCTCTGGCGTATACCCCGGGCGCCGAGTGCGGCTGGAAGTAGACCAGGTCGTCGGCCCGGAAGAAGTGGTTGAAGCCGACCTCGAAGAGGTCCGCCGCCGAGGCGTAGCTCGCGATGTGGCCGCCGAGCTCGGGATGCGCGCGGTTGGCGCGCACCACCATGGCGAGCGCGTTCCAGCGCACGATCGCCGAGATGCGGCTCTCGATCTCGAGGTTGCCGGGGAACTGCGGCTGGTCGGCGAGCGCGATCGA
>JBQTJF010000261.1:0-41685 GCA_052387375.1 Betaproteobacteria bacterium | reverse complement strand
GATGCGCGCCGCTGTGAGAAGAGCCGCAACATTTCTCGTCGTGCTGACGCTGCTTGCGCTGCTGCCGCTGCGCGCTCTCGCGGCGGTGACGATCGGTTTCTGCGCTTTCGCGCCCGCGGCTGCCGCGCCGGCCGACGCCGACCACGATCATGCCGCGCACGAGCACGGACAGGCTCCCGATTCGGGCTCGAACGCCGACTGCAACGCCTGCGCCGAGCATTGCGCGAGCGCATCGGCTCTGCCCGCGGCGCAGCCGGCGATCGCGACCGCGCCCGGCACCGAGCGCGTCCCGATGGCCGCGTATTTCGCCAGCGGCCACGTTCCCGAGCACCTCGATCCCCCGCCTCTCGCTCTCTGACCTCTGACTGAGCCGGCGCGCCGCGTGCGCGCCGTTTCGCGCGCTTTCGCGCGCACGTCGCAGTCGAGTGAGTCATGCGAAAAAGCATTTGTTTTCTTCTCGCGGTTTCTGCCGCGGGCGCCGCGGCCGCGCAGGAAAAGCGGCCCGATCCGAGGGATCCGAAGGCCGACGCGCCGCGCGTCGAATATCGCTCGGCTTTCGAGGCCTACCGGCCCTACGCAGAGCCCGAGCTCGCTTCGTGGCGGGCGGCGAATGAGCGAGTCGCCGGCGGCAAGACGGAAAGCCCGCGCGAGCCGGGCGGCGCGCGCGAACCGCGCGAGGCCCAGCCGGGCGCGCATGGGGGCCACAAATGAGGCGCTTTGCCGCGGGCGCGGTCATTATTCTCGCCGGCTGCAAGTCGCTCACGCCGGATGCCGGGTTCTCCCCGGTCGAGCAGGCGGTGCAGGAGCGCATCGGCGCGCAGCCCAAGTGGGTGCGCTCCGAGAACGAAGCCGATTCGGTGCGTGCGCGGGTGAAGGAGCTGCTCGCACAGCCGCTTAGCCCGCAGAGCGCGGTCGAGACCGCGCTGCTGAACAACCCCGGCCTGCAGGCGAGCTACGCCGAGGTCGGCATCGCGGAGGCCGAGCTCGTGCAGGCGAGCCGCTGGCGCGGGCCCACCTTCTCCTTCGCGCGGCTGCGTCGCGGCGACGAAACGGAGTACGAGCGCAGCGTCTTCTTCGACGTGCTCGGCCTGCTCAGCATCCCGCTGTCGGTGCGCGCCGAAGAGGCGCGCCTGGAGGCGGTGCGGAGCCGCACCGCCTCCGAGGCGCTCGGCGTGGCGCTCGATGCGCGCAAGGCCTGGTTTGCCGCCGTGGCGGCGCAGGAAGGCGCGAAGTACGCCGCGCAGGTGAAAGAGGCGGCGGAGGCGAGCGCTGACCTTGCGCGCCGTATGGCGGAGGTCGGCAACTTCTCCAAGCTCGACCAGGCGCGCGAGCAGGCGTTCTACGCCGAGGCCACCGCGCAGCTCGCGCGCGCGCAGCATGGCGAGCGCGCGGCGCGCGAGCGCCTCACCCGGCTGCTGGGGTTGTGGGGCGAGGATCTGGCGTTCCGGCTGCCCGAGCGGCTGCTCGAGCTGCCCGCCGAGCCGCGCGAGGCGCGCGACCTGGAAGCGCAGGCGATGGCGCAGCGCCTGGATGTGCAAGGGGCGAAGCGCGATGCGGAGGCGCTCGCGCGCTCGCTCGGCCTCACCAGGGTGACGCGCTACGTGAGCTTGCTCGAGCTCGGGGCGCTGAGCAACAGCGAAACCGACCGGCCGCGCCAGCGCGGCTGGGAGTTGGAGATCGGCATCCCGATCTTCGACTTCGGCACCGCGCGCAACGCACGGGCGGAGCGCCAGTATATGCAGGCGGTGAACCGTGCCGCGCAGGCCGCCGTCCAGGCGCGATCCGAGGTGCGCGAGGCCTACGGCGCCTACCGCACCGCTTTCGACCTGGCGCGGCACTACCGCGACGAGATCGTGCCGCTGCGCAGGCGCATATCCGACGAGATGCTGCTGCGCTACAACGGCATGCTGGCGAGCGTGTTCGAGCTGCTCGCCGACTCGCGCGAGCAGGTTGCGGCGGTGAACGCGTCCATCGAATCGCTGCGCGACTACTGGCTGGCCGAATCGGACCTGCAGATGGCGCTCACCGGGCGCTCGCCCGGGGCGATGCAACTCACGAGAGCCGCGTCGGAAGCGCCCGCTTCCCCCGGCGGCGGAGGACATTGAAATGAATTCTCGAAGGAAGTTCCTGGCGGGCTCGGCGGCAGGATTTTTCGGCGCGGCTCTGGTGTCCAGAGTCGGTGCCGCGTCGCTTCCGGAAGCCCCGATGCGCGAGACGGCCGAGGCCGCCCCGCCCCTTTTTCCCGCTACCGGGCGGCCGTACAACCCCGTAGTCACGCTGAACGGCTGGTCGCTGCCCTGGCGCATGAACAACGGATGGAAGGAGTTCCACCTCGTCGCCGAGCCGGTGCGCCGCGAGATCGCGCCCGGCATGACCGCGAACCTGTGGGGCTACAACGGCCAGTCGCCGGGGCCGACGATCGAGTGCGTGGAGGGCGACCGCGTGCGCATCTTCGTCACCAACCGCCTGCCCGAGCACACTACGATCCACTGGCACGGCATCCTCGTGCCGAACGGCATGGACGGCGTCGGCGGCCTCACCCAGCCGCACATCACGCCGGGCAAGACCTTCGTCTACGAGTTCCAGATGCCGAAGTCGGGCACCTTCATGTACCACCCGCACGCCGACGAGATGGTGCAGATGGCGATGGGCATGATGGGCTCGCTGGTCGTGCATCCGCGCGACGCGAAGTTCGCCCCGGTCGACCGCGACTTCGCCTTCGTCATGGCGGCCTACGAGATCGCGCCCGGCGCGCACACGCCAAAGGTGGCTGAAATGCTGGAGTTCAACCTCTGGACGTGGAACAGCCGCGTCTTCCCGGGCATCGACCACCTGCCGGTGCGCAAGGGCGACCGGGTGCGCATTCGCATCGCCAACCTGACCATGACCGCCCATCCGATCCACATCCACGGCCACGATTTCGCGGTCGCGCTGACCGACGGCGGCTGGGTGCCGAAGAGCGCGCGCTGGCCCGAAACTACGGTCGACGTGCCGGTCGGCGCGATCCGCGCCATCGAGTTCGTCGCCGACAACCCGGGCGACTGGGCCTTCCATTGCCACAAGTCCCACCACGTGATGAACGCCATGGGCCACGACGTGCCGACCATGATCGGGGTGGATCACCGCGGCCTGGTGGAGAAGATCAACCGCCTCGTGCCCGACTACATGGTCATGGGGCATACCGGCGGCTCGATGCCGCACGAGATGCCGCTTCCCGACAACACGCTGCCGATGATGAGCGGCGAGGGCCCCTTCGGCGCGCTGGAGATGGGCGGCATGTTCACGGTCGTCAAGGTGCGCGCGGGCCTCGCGCGCAACGACTACAAGGACCCGGGCTGGTATCGACACCCGCGCGGCACCGTCGCGTACGAATGGACGGGCGAGGCGCCGCCGCCGGCGCGCCAGCAACCTGCGGCGGCGGGCGAAAAGGCCCCGGCGCTGCGCGCGAAAAAGCCTGCGGGCCATGTCGGCCATTGATCGGCTCGAATGTTTCTTTGTTGTTTTCTTCTCGAAAGGAGCAAGTGCAATGCACCACGCAAGACCCTTCCTGGCCGCCGCGGTGGCCGTCTCGCTGCTGTCGCTCGTCCCGGCTGCCTTCGGGCATGGCGACAGCGGGCACGGGGAACCTAAGGCTATCGACTACTCGAAGACGGAGGAAATGCCCTTCGGGAAGGCTGGAAACCCGAAGAGGATCGATCGCACCATCCGCGTCGGGATGCAGGACACCATGCGGTTCGCGGTAGTCGCAGCCGAACGCACCAGCGACGTGCGCGCGGGCAATACTCCGCACGCCATGCCCGCCGACATCGTGGTGAAGAAGGGCGAAACGGTCCGCTTCCTGGTGCGCAACGACGGCAAAGTCATGCACGAGATGGTGATCGGCAGCATGGAGCAGCTGAAACAGCACGCCGAGCTGATGCGCAAGTTTCCCGGCATGGAGCACGACGAGGCCTACATGGCACACGTCGCGCCGGGCAAGCAAGGCGAGGTCGTCTGGCAGTTCACGCGCGCCGGGGAACTCCACTACGCCTGCCTGATCCCGGGCCACATGGAGGCGGGCATGATCGCCAAGATCACGGTGCAGTAGGCCAAACCATCGACCCAAGGAGACTCGCCATGAAGATGCTCGCTACGATCGTTCTTGCGCTTGCGCTCGCCGCGCCGGCGATCGCGCAGCAGGCCACCCTGAGCGACGGAGAAATCCGCAAGGTCGACAAGAGCGCGAAGAAGATCACCATCAAGCACGGGCCGCTCGCCAACCTGGACATGCCGCCGATGACCATGGTCTTCCGAGTCAAGGACCCGGCGATGCTCGATCAGGTCAAGCCTGGCGACAAGGTGAAGTTCCAGGCCGAGAAGGTCGGGAGCGCCCTCACTGTGACAAAGATCGAGCCGGCGAAGTAGCGGCCCGCGATGAGGCGCCTCCTCGCCGCCCTCGCCATCGCCGCCTTGGCGCCAGCGGCTTCGGCCACCGAGGCCGACGTCCAGCTGCGCGAGGTGCTCGAGCAGATCGCTGCCGGGCGGACCGGGCAGGCGCTCGAGGCGGTCGATCGCCTCATCGGACAGCACCCCAACTTCAGGCTCGCCCATCTCGTGCGCGGCGACGTCTTGCTCGCCCGCACGCGAGCGCTCGGCGGGGTTGGCGATACCGGCCATGCACGCGGCGAGCGCCTCGAGGAGCTGCGCGCCGAAGCGGCGGCGCGGCTGCGCGCGTACCATGCGCCGCCGCCGGCGGATGGCGTACCCGCGTTCGTGCTCCAGCTCGCGCCTACACAGACGCACGCGGTGGTGGTGGACGCAAGCCGCTGGCGTGTCTTCCTCTTCGAGAACGCCAACGGCGTGCCGCGCCTGGTCGAGGACTACTACACGACCCTGGGGAAAAACGGCATCGACAAGCTGCGCGAAGGCGACCGCAAGACTCCGCTCGGGGTGTACCGCGTCACCTCGATGATCCCGGGGGCGAAGCTGCCCGACCTGTACGGCTGGGGCGCGCTGCCGATCGATTATCCGAACGAGTGGGACCGCATCGCCGGCAGGACCGGCTACGGCATCTGGCTGCATGGCGTGCCTTCCGACACCTACGCGCGTGCGCCCTGGGCGAGCGATGGCTGCGTCGCGCTCGCCAATCCAGATATCGAGCGCCTGGCGAAGCGCGTGCGTCCCGGCGTGACGCCGGTGATCATCGCCGAGCGGGTCGAATGGCTGGACGAGGACGCCTGGCGGCGCGAGCGCGCGCGTTTCCTCGAGCGGCTCGAGGCGTGGCGCAGCGACTGGGAAAGCCTGGACGCGGAAAGATACCTCGCGCACTACGCCCCTTCCTTCCGCTCCGGGCCGATGGATCTCGGGGCTTGGAGCGCGCACAAGCGGCGCGTCAACGCAGGCAAGAAATGGATCAAGGTCAGGCTCGAGAACCTGAGCGTGCTGCGCAGCGCAGCGCGCGGCGGACCGGTCGCGGTCACGTTCGACCAGGAGTACCGCTCGAGCAATCTCTCGCAGCGCACGCTCAAGCGCCAGTACTGGATCGAGCAGGATGGAACCTGGAAGATCGCCTACGAAGGCCCGGTACGTGGCGCCGCCGTCGCGCTGCCCGAGTCGTTTCCGCGAGGCAGCCGGTGAGCGCCGGGCGCTGGGCAGCAACGACGATCTTCGCGGCGTCGTTTGCCGTCATCGCGATATTTCTCTGGGCCGTGTTGCGCCCGCCCGCCTCGCCCGAAGCCCTGCCGGTCTCGGGCGAGATCCGCTTCGCGCGGGCCGGCGGCGACTGGAAGCTCGCCGCGCGGGCTGCGCCCGCCGAGCGGGGCATGGTGGCGGTCACCGTATCGGCGAACGACCTGCAGGGCCGGCCGATCGCGCCGCCGGGCGCGCCGACCGCGGTGCTGCGCATGCTCGACATGACCATGACGCCCGAGCGGGTGGCTCTGCTCAGGGACGAGAGCGGCTCGTGGCACGGTGCCGCGCCGCTCTCCATGGCCGGCCGCTGGCTGCTCGAAGTGGAGCTGAACGGCGAGCGGCTCAATCTCACGTTTCAGACGGCGGCGCAATGACGATCCAAGCCAGCCTTCACGTACTCCGAATGATTGTCGCAAGCGCTGCCATGTCTCGGCGGCAGGCGTATGCTTCTATCGCCGTGGAGACAAGTCGCACCAGCCCGGTCCAGGCGGCCAGGATGTGCCGAGCTGCCGTCGCCTTGCCCGCCAGCCTGGCTTTGCTGCTGTCCGCGCCGGCGCACGCCCTCATCGAATTGCGGCACGCGCACGGCCTGGGCTACAGCGCCGACGGCAGCAACATCCTCATACCGAACCATCACGGCATCGCGGTTTACAGCGCCGGGCGCTGGTCGACGCTGCCCGGGCCGGCAAACGACTACATGGGATTCGTGGTCACCCGGGACTTCATCTTCACGAGCGGGCACGCGGCGGGGAGCCGCGGCGCCGCGAATCCCCTCGGCTTGATGCGTAGCACCGACGGCGGGCGATCGTGGACGAGGCTCGGCCTCGAGGGTCAGGCGGAGTTTCACTTCGTCGCGGCGGGTTACTTCAGCAACTCGCTCTATGTGTACAACGCCGAGCCGAACCCGCTCATGCCGCGTCCAGGCATTTACCGCATGACGGGCGATCGCCTCGTCGGCTGGCGCGGCGCCGCGGGACGCGGACTGCGCGGCGAGCTCGGCATGCTGACCGCGCATCCGACGCTATCCGGCACGGTTGCCGCCGCGGCCACGGAGGGCCTGTACCTGTCGCGCGATGGCGGCAACGAGTTCACGCCATTGCTGGCGGGCACGCGCGCCACCACCGCCCGTTTCCTACTCGAGGGGGATGCGTTGCTGGTGGGCCTGCTCGAAGGCATGCGGCCGGGCCTTTACCGCGTCGACATCGACAACGGCGCCCGCAGCGCGCTTACCCTGCCGCCGTTCGGGCGCGATGCGGTGGCGAACATCGCGCAGAACCCGGTGCGCCGGGCGGAGCTCGCGCTGATCAGTTTCGAGCGCGCCGTATACGTGAGCGCCGACGCAGGCAAGAGCTGGAAGCGGATCGCCCGGCCCCGGGGCACGCTGCCCGGGCCCTGAACCGTGCCGCCATCGCGGTGTCCGATACTGCGCTGATGCGCTCGCTGGCCGCCTCTGTCTTGATCGCGACCGCGCTCCTCGTCGCGGGAGCGGCCGCTGCATCTGCGGCGGCCGCGCCCGGCTCCGGCGTCTCGGCGGTCAGTCCCGCGCCGGCGCCGCACCATGCTGTCTGCCTCGAGCGCAGCTGCGAGTCTGGTGCGATGGCTGCGAACGCGTACGCCGGCCCGCCAAGCTTCGGCCCCGCGGTTCGCCAGGCCTTGCGCCGGGCGAGCTCTCCCGCCGCGCTCGGCGTTCATCGCGCGTCGGCGCACGCCCGGGTTTCTCTGTCGATCCTCTTTCGCAAGCTCCGCGAATAGCCGCCAGCCGAAGCTTTGACGGAAAGCATGCCGCGGAAGTCGAGCGGCGTTCAGGAAGCGGAGGTAGGCATGACATCAGTTCGCGTCATCCTGGCGGCGATGTTCGCCGCAGCTTCGTTCGGCGCATCTGCCGACGAGGCGGCGGTGCGGCGCATGGTAGAGGAGAAGCTGCGGGGCGGCGCCGTGCCGCTCGACGTGGTGCTCGCCCTCGCCGTCGTCGTCTTCGCCTGGATGTCGAAGCCGCCGCCAGCGGCCGAACAGCGCTCGGGCGAACACGCGGCCCATGGCGGAGACCCGGGCGCGCTAACCGACGGCGTGGTCGTCGCGGTGGACCGCAGCGCCGGGCAGGTGACGATCAGCCACGGGTCGCTCGGCAATCTCGGCATGGGACCGATGACGATGGGCTTCCAGGTGGTCGATCGCGCGTTGCTCGAGCGACGCCAGCCGGGCGACAAGGTGCGATTCACGGCCGACGTCGTCGTCGGCAAGTTCACCGTGATCAGGATGGAGCGCGCGAACTGATGCTGGGATTTCTGCGCGAGGTCGGCGGGCAGGCGGCGCGCTTCGGCGCCGGCGCGGCGGCGCAGTACCTCGCCTGGCGGGCGGCACAACGCGTCTCGGGCTACGTGCCTTACGAAGGATTCGTGCTGCCGGCGAGCGCAGCGCCGCGGCGCGCGCCGATGCCGAGCGGCCTCTCGTGCCGCCAGCTCGGAGCGGAGGAGCTCCGCGCCTGCGCCGCGGATCCCGCCTACGAGCTCGGCGCGCGCTTCGCCGACGAGGCAGAAGCGCGCGGCGACTGCTGCATCGGCGTGTTCGCCGGGGCGAAGCTGGTCAGCTACAGCTTCAATTCGCGTCTCGCGACGCACATCGATGCGGACTTCGTGTTCCGCTTTCCCGAAAGATGGGTTTACCACTTCAAGGCGTTCACGCTGCCGGAGTGGCGCGGCCAGCACCTGCACCGCTGCCAGATCCCCCGCGTCGTGGAGAGCTTCGCCGCAACGCCGCGATTCCAGGGGCTGGTAACCCTGGTGGTCAGGAGCAACTACGCGTCGCTCGCCTCCTTCCGCCGGTTGCACTTCCGGCCCGCGTTCCGCTTCGCTTTCGTGGGCAGGGACGCGAACAGGCGGGCGATGGCCGACGCGCCCTATCTGACGGGCGCGGCGGACGGCACGATCCTGCTGCGCGCGCCGGGCACCGCGGAAACGTTCGCCGTGGCGAAAGCGGCGCGCGCATGAGGAACCGGCCGGTGAAGGCCGTTCCCGCGCTGCTGGGAGCGCTCGTTTGTGTCGGGATTTCGTCGATCTAGCGCAGCGCGCCGAGCAGCTCCTTGGGCACGATGAGCGGCATGAGGCCGAGCGTGTCGAGCACGCGGATCACCTTGTCCATGCGCAGCGTGCCCTTGCCGCGCTCGAGCTGCCAGAGGAACTTGCGGCCGACGCCGGCCTGGGCGGCGAGCTCGATCTGCGTCAGGCCGGCGGCCTCGCGCGCGACGAGCACCGCCTGCCCGAGCTCGGCGCTGCTCGTCCAGAAGAAGAAGTCGGGTCTCTGGGTGGGCACCAGGAATGCTTCCGATCGGAAGCATTTTGCCTCAGCGCGGGCGCTTTGCCAAGGCCAGCTCGATGCGCTCGACGAAGACGGTGAACGTGGATCCGGTGTCGTCGCCGTCGGCGCTGAGCCAGATGGCCACGGTGTCGAGCGGACGCTCGAGCGGATAGGCGAAATCGAAGCGCCCGTCCGCCCGCGGTGACGCCACGACTTTCTCCAGCATCAGGTCGCTTTGCGGATGCTGCCGCGCGCGGCCGATCTGCGCCGCCGTGGCGCCGACATTGAAGAAATGAATGCGCGAGATGCCGCTGCCCGGCGGCGCCAGCTCGTAGAGCTTGCGCACCCAGCGCGGCGCGGTCTGGCGCTCGACGAAGCCCAGCGTGCGCGTGCCCGGCTCCACCAGGCCGATGCGCAAGGCGTAGTCATCGAACCTCTTCTCGCCTTGGCGCTCGGCGGGAAGGCGCAATGTTCCCTCGACCCTGCCCTGGACGCGAATGCCCGCGACCTGCAGCTTGCGCGGCAGGGGATAGATCAACGGCATGGCCGAGCCGGTCACCGCGATCTCCAGCCCGGCCGCGGAAAAGCGCACGCGGTGCGGCGGCAGGTTGCGATAGCGCAGCACCTTCGAAAGTGACCTGGCTCGCCGCGCTTCACCTGGTGCTTCACGCCGCCGTCCCCGGCGCGGTGGCGTGGCCCTTCTTCCGGCCGCGCTGGAGGCGGGCCTGGCTCGTCATGTTCGCCACCATGCTGGTCGACCTCGATCATCTGCTGGCCGAGCCGATCTACGATCCGGCCCGTTGCGGCATCGGCTTTCATCCGCTGCACAGCTATCGGGCGATCGCCGCGTATGTGCTCCTGCTCGTCCCGCCTGCTACCCGGCTGCCCGCGCTGGGGCTGGTCATCCACATGGCGCTCGACGCGCTCGACTGCGTCTGGAAATGACGCCTACTTCGACAGCTCGATCGACTGCTTGGGCGCGAGCATGGTGATCGGGATATTGACGCCCATGGCGTCGAGCGCCTTGCGCATGTCCGCGGCGCTGAGCGCGCCCGGGGGCGGCGTCACACGGTGGTGGTGCGGCAGCAGGGTCTTCAGCTTTGGGCTCTTGCCGGCGACGAGCTTCACCGCCATCGCCGCGTCGAGCGGCTCGCTGTTCGGCGCCATCAGGAAGATCATCGCGTCGGGCTTGTAGGCCTCGGCCCACAACGCCATGTCCTGCGTCGCCGCGGAGCTGCCCATGAAGTACACCGTGTAGCCGTTCTCGAAGGTCACGACAAAGCCTGCCGCCACGCCGCCATAGATCGGCTTGTAGTCGCCCGCGGGGTCGCGCGCTCCCGAGCCGTGCACCGCGCCGACGACGCGGATGGTGATCCCTTCCCATGCGAAGCGCGCGCCCGGATTGCGGCGCATCACCTGCGCCTCGGGCACGCCCCAGGCGATGAGCAGGCTGCCCGCCTCGAAGGCCGGCGTGACGACCCTCGCCCCGGTTCTCTTGGCGATCTCCACCGTGTCGCCGAGCTCGTCGCGGTGGGCGTCGGTGAACAGGATCAGGTCGGCCTTGGCGATGTCCTCGAGCTTGATGCCGGCCGCGGCGTCCGGGTTGCCGGTGATGAACGGGTTGGTGAGGATGACCTTTCCGCCCGGCGTGGTGAAGCGGAAGAACGACCAGGTGACCCACTCGAGTTTTAGCGGGCCGGACTGGGCGAGCGCGCCAGGGCTGAACGCGCTGCAGCCCGCGGCGAGCGCGAGAACGAGCAACAGGTGCTGGAACGAACGGACGGGTTTGCGCATGGCGAGTTCTCCTCTGCTGCGCTGGTAAACGGAAGGACGCGCGGACTATTCCTCTTCACGAGGATTATGAGCCCGAGGCCGTCGCCGAGGTGCGCAAGCCCCGCGTCAGCCTGGTCTTTGACCTGTGTCAAAATGATTCGCGCATCGGCGTACATCATGAGCGGGCTATGGTGCTGGCCGGGCCGCATCTCGATGGCGTGCCGCTGCTCGGCATCATCGGCTTCGTCGTGGCCGGCCTGCTCGGCATCGCCTGGGCCGTGATCGCGCTCAAGTCAGGAAGACTGTGAGGACTCAGGACATGGCAATCGATCCCGTCTGCGGCATGACCGTCGAGCCGGCAAAGGCGACCGACAGCGCCGACTACCAGGGCAAGACCTATCTCTTCTGCTCGAAGCACTGCCTCGCCAGGTTCAAGGCCGAGCCGGCGAAGTACGCCGGGCAGGGCAAGCCCGCAGCGCCGGCCGCCGCGCCGACCAGTGCGAAGTACACCTGCCCGATGCATCCGGAGATCGTGCAGGTCGGCCCCGGCTCCTGCCCGAAGTGCGGCATGGCGCTCGTGCCGCTCGTGCCGGCAGCGGGCGCGCAGCCGGAAGAGGAGAACGCCGAGCTGCGCGACATGACGCGGCGGTTCTGGGCCGGCGCAGTGCTCAGCGTGCCGCTCGTAATCCTCGCAATGGGGCCTTACTTCGGCCTTGCCGAGCCGTTCGGGCTCGCGCCGCGCCCCCGCGCTTATCTCGAGTTCCTGCTCGGCACGCCGGTCGTGCTGTGGTGCGGGTGGCCCTTCTTCGAGAAGTTCTGGCGCTCGCTCGAGAACCGCAGCCCGAACATGGACACGCTGATCGGACTGGGCGTCGGCCTCGCCTATCTCTTCAGCATCGCCGCGGTGTTCGTCCCCGGCATCTTTCCGCAGGAGTTTCGCGAGCACGGCGGCATGGTCGGCGCGTACTTCGAGGCCGCGGCGGTCATCGTGACGCTGGTGCTCCTGGGCGAGGTGATGCAGCTGCGCGCGCTCGGGCAGACGAGCCAGGCGATCAAGCAGCTGCTCGCGCTCGCGCCGAACACGGCGCTGCGCATCGAGGCCGACGGCACGGAGCGCGAGGTGCCGCTTGCGGAGGTGAAGGTAGGCGACAAGCTGCGCGTGCGCCCGGGGGAGAAGGTGCCGATCGACGGCACCTGCCTGGAAGGCGCCTCCAACGTCGACGAGTCGATGATCACCGGCGAGCCGCTGCCGGTGCCGAAGAAGCCCGGCGAGCGCGTCACCGGCGCGACGATCAACGGCAAGGGCACGCTGGTGGTGCGCGCCGAGAAGATCGGCTCGGAGACGCTGCTCGCGCAGATCGTGCACATGGTGGCGCAGGCGCAGCGCACGCGCGCCCCCGTGCAGCGCCTCGCCGACCTCGTCGCCGCCTACTTCGTGCAGACGGTGGTGGTGATCGCCATCGTCACCGCCATCGTCTGGGGTTTCTTCGGGCCGCAGCCGGCGCTCGTCTACGCCGTGGTGAACGCGGTGGCGGTGCTGATCATCGCCTGCCCGTGCGCGGTCGGGCTCGCCACGCCGATCTCGATCACCGTGGCGATGGGCCAGGGGGCGCTGAACGGCATCCTGTTCCGCAACGCCGAGGCCGTCGAGAAGCTGCGCGAGATCAACACGCTGGTGGTCGACAAGACCGGTACGCTCACCCTCGGGCGGCCCGAGCTCACCGATCTCGCGACCGAAGGAATCCCGGACAACGACGCGCTGCGCCTCATCGCCAGCCTCGAGCGCGCCAGCGAGCATCCGCTCGCGCAGGCGATCGTCAACGGCGCCGAGCAGCGGGGCGTCGCGCTCGCGCCGGTCGAGCACTTCGACTCGGTGACCGGCCACGGCGTCGAGGGCAGCGTTGCCGGCAGGCGCGTGGCCGTCGGCAACCGCCCCTTCATGGAGCGCTTCGGCGGCGTGCCGCCCGCGCTCGCGGAAAGGGCCGAAGCGCTGCGCGCGCGGGCGAAGACCGCCATGTTCGCGGCGATCGACGGCCGCGTCGCCGCGGTGATCGCGGTCGCCGACCCCATCAAGGAGACGACGGCGGAGGCGGTGAGCGCGCTGAAAGCCGAAGGCGTGACGATCGTCATGCTCTCGGGCGACTCGCGCAAGACCGCCGAGGCGGTCGGGCGGCAGCTCGGCATCGACGAGGTGATCGGCGAGGTGCTGCCCGAGCAGAAGGCGGACAAGATCAAGGCGCTGCAGGCCGCCGGGCGCGCGGTCGCCATGGCCGGCGACGGCATCAACGACGCGCCGGCGCTGGCGCAGGCGAACGTCGGCATCGCCATGGGCACCGGCACCGACGTGGCGATCGAGAGCGGCAGCGTCACGCTGGTGAAGGGCGACCTGCGCGGCATCGCCAAGGCGATCCGCCTCTCGCACGCGACGATGCGCAACGTCAAGCAGAACCTCTTCTTCGCCTTCGCCTACAACGCCCTCGGCGTGCCGATCGCCGCCGGCGTGCTCTACCCGGCGTTCGGCCTGCTGCTCTCGCCGATCTTCGCCGGCGCGGCGATGGCGCTGAGCTCCGTGTCCGTGGTCACCAACGCGCTGCGCCTGCGGCGCACCCGGCTTTGACTGTCCACGAGCGCCAGGACGAGCACGAGCCCTGCGACAATACGCGATCGCTTCATGAACGCCGAGCATGGCATGGATAGGCGCCAGTTTCTGCGCCTCGCCGTCGGCGGCGCAGCCGCCGGGCTGGGGCCGCGGCTGGCGTTTCCCGGCGAAGCCGTGCGCAATCTGCGCGCGGCGCCGGCGCGCCAGCGGCTCGTCGGCGAGGCCAATCCGGCCACGGACGTATGGGCCTACGGCGGCACGGTGCCGGGTCCCGAGCTGCGCTTCCGGCAAGGCGAGCGCCTGCGCGTCGAGGTCGAGAACGCGCTCGCCACCGGCACCACGGTGCACTTCCACGGCATCCGCCTGCCCAACGCGATGGACGGCGTGCCGCGGCTCACCCAGCCGCCGATCGCGGCGCACGGCGGGCGCTTCGTCTACGAGTTCGACCTGCCCGACGCCGGCACGTACTGGTACCACCCGCACCTTGGCAGCCCGGAGCAGGTCGGCCGCGGCCTGTACGGCGCGCTCGTCGTCGAGGAGCGCGAGCCGCCGGCCGTGGAGCGCGACCTCGTCTGGGTGCTTTCCGACTGGCGCCTCGACCGCGAGGCGCGCATCGCCGGCGACTTCATGAGCTTCATGGACGCGAGCCACGCCGGCCGCATCGGCAACACCGTCACCGTGAACGGCGCCATTCGGGAATCATTTGCCGTGCGCGCCGGCGAGCGCCTCCGCCTGCGCCTGATCAACGCCTCGAGCGCGCGCATCTACGGCCTGCGGTTCGAGGGCCACGCGCCGTGGGTCATTGCGCTCGACGGCCATCCGGTCGAGCCGCGCCGCGCCGAGCGCGTGGTGCTCGGCCCGGCGATGCGCGCGGACCTCATCCTCGATTGCCCGGGCGCCCCCGGCAGCCGCCATCGCGTCATCGACGACTTCTACCAGCGGCGCGCCTACCGCCTGCTGGATTTGCAGTACACCAACGAGGATGCATTGCGGAGCAGCTTTGCGCCGGTTCCACGGCTCGCCCCAAACCCCGTAGCGGTCCCCGATCTCTCGCGCGCCGAGCGCCATCGCATCGTCTTCGGCGGCGGCATGATGGGCGCCATGCCGAGCCAGCGCGAGCACCGGGGCATGTTCTGGACGGTGAACGGCGATGTGATGCCGGACAATGGCCACCATCACGCCCCGATGCTCACCCTGGCTCGCGGCAAGTCGTATGTGCTGGAGTTGGTGAACGATACGTCGTGGCACCACCCGATCCACCTGCATGGTCACGTCTTTCGTGTGCTGCAGAACCACAGTTGGGGCGACACGGTGCTCATCGACCCGGACAGCCGCGCCGAGATCGCCTTCGTCGCGGACAACCCCGGCGACTGGATGTTCCACTGCCACGTGCTCGAGCACCAGGCGAGCGGCATGATGGCGGTGGTGCGGGTGGCGTGAAGCGATGAAAAAGGGCGCTCCGAAGTAATGCTTCCGATCGGAAGCATTTGTGGCCCGCGGACCCCGGCCACCAGCCCCGGTTGAGGCGTACATTGAAGGAACGAAATCAGCCGGGCGAAATCTAGAACTAGACCAGGGATCCAGCCGAGCTAGCGCCATGAGTAATGCAGACGTTCATCCTTACGCGCCGGACCTCACGCGCCGGCGCCTGACGCAGGCCGCCGGCGCGGCCGGCGGTTTGGCGATTGCCGGGGCTTCGGCCCCCTTCGTTGCCAGCCTCGCCCCGAGCGAGCGGGCGCGCGCGCAAGGCGCGCCGGTCGAGTCCGACGCGTCGGGCATCGCGCCCGGCGAGTTGACAACGGTCGAATGGCGAGGCAAGCCGGTTTGGATACTGCGCCGGACGCCGGACATGCTGGCACGGCTCGATTCCGTGCTCGGCGAGCTCAGCGACCCGCGCTCCGAAGTTTCTTCACAGCAGCCGGAATACGCACGCAATCTCACCCGCTCGCGCCGGCCGGAGCTTTTCGTGACGGTCGCACTGTGCACGCATCTGGGCTGCGTGCCGAGCTACCGCCCCGAGCCCGGCTCGCTGCAGCCGGGCTGGCCCGGCGGGTTCTATTGCCCCTGCCACGGCTCGAAGTTCGATCTCGCAGGCCGGGTGTTCAAAGGCTCTCCGGCGCCAACCAACCTGGTCGTGCCGCCGCACACCTTCTCGAGCGAGGACATCGTAACGATAGGGGCCGACGAGACGACCAAAGTGATCTAAGACGAGGTCGCGCTACAATGTCGAGGACCGGCAAGGAACTTGCCGGGACACGAAGCATCCAAGGAAAAATGTACAAAGGGGTGAAGGTCGTCCTTCTCGCGCTCGCGCTGCTTGTCGGACTCGCGCCGGCGGCGCCGGCGCTTGCCTTCGCAGGCCACAGCGCAATGGCTGTCTCCGATTGCTGCGCTCCTGCGCCCACCTGCGACGGACCCGCTGCCGCCTGCGCCGTGCAGGAGGTTTGCCAACCCGGTTTTCCTTCCGCGCTTGAGCAAGCGCAGACGCCGCTTTTCGGCGGCGTTGCCGACAAGCGCCGCCAGGCGACGGAGCCGCCTTCGTCTCCGCATGCAACAGCGCCGCTCGCGGCCGCACCGCAAGTCGGTCCACCGCTTTACCTCCGCCTCCACCGCTTCCTCCTCTAGCCGGTACTGCGCCCGCTGACCGCGGCGAGCGCTTTGCGCTCGCCATTCGCCGCAGGCCCCTGCGGCAACCGAGAGGAAGTCGATGACGCTCAGAGCTCGAAGTTTCAGCCGCAGAGATTTTCTGCGTACCGCCGCGGCGGCGGGTGGACTCGCCCTGTTGCCTGCCGTTCGTGCGCAAGCCGCGCCGCGCTTGATCCGCCAGCGGGAGGCGCTCGCTTCCCTGGTCGGAGACGGCTATCCGCAGACCTCGGTGTGGACCTACGAGGGCAGCGTGCCCGGGCCAGAACTGCGCTTCAAGCAGGGCGAGCGGCTGCGCGTCGAGCTGGAGAACCTGCTGCCGAAGGACACCACCGTGCATTGGCATGGCATCCGGTTGCCGAATGCCATGGACGGCGTGCCCGGTCTCACGCAGCCGCCGATCAAGGCCGGTGGCGGGCGCTTCCTGTACGAGTTCACTCTGCCCGACGCCGGTACTTACTGGTATCACCCGCACCTCGACAGCTCCAATCAGGTCGGTCGCGGCGTCTACGGCGCGCTGATCATCGAGGAGCCGGACCCGCCGGCGGTGGACCGCGACCTCGTGTGGGTGCTCGGCGACTGGCGCCTCGACCGCAACGCGCGAGTGGTGGGCGATTTCGGCAATTTCATGGACGCGAGCCACGCCGGCCGCATCGGCAACACCGTCACGGTGAACGGCGCGATCCGCGAGTCCTTCGCGCTGCGCGCGGGCGAGCGCATTCGCCTGCGCCTCGTCAACGCGGCGAACGCCCGCATCTTCGGCCTGGATTTCCGCGGCCACGACCCCGTAGTCATCGCGCTCGACGGGCATCCGGTCGAGCCGCACCGCCCGGAAGGCGGGCGGGTCGTGCTCGGCCCGGCGATGCGCGCGGACGTCCTCCTCGACGCGACGGGCGAGCCCGGCCGCGCCTACCCGGTAGTGGACGACTTCTACAGCCGGCGCGCCTACCGCCTGCTCGATCTGCGCTACGAGAAAGAGAGGCTGCGCCACGGGCGCGCCGGGAGCGCGCTGCCGAAGCTCGCGCCCAACCCGCTCGGCGAGCCCGACCTCGCGCGCGCCGAGCGACACCGCATCGACTTCGGCGGCGGCATGATGGGCGACATGCCGGGCATGGGCATGATGCGCGGCATGGCGTGGACGGTGAATGGCGAGCCGATGCCCGAGCACGGCCACGGCCACGAGCCGATCCTGAAGCTCGCGCTCGGCCGCTCCTACGTCTTCGATCTGGTCAACGATACGCGCTGGGACCACCCGATCCACCTGCACGGCCACGCGTTCCGGGTGCTCAGGCGCGAGGGCCGCCCGGCCGCGCGCCGCGAGTGGCTCGACACCGTGCTGCTGCCGGCGCAAACGAAGGCCGAGATCGCCTTCGTCGCCGACAACCCCGGCCACTGGATGATTCACTGCCATATCCTCGAGCATCAGCATTCGGGGATGATGGCGGTGATCCGGGTGGCGTGAGAGCGGCTGCCATGCTCCTTGCTGCGCTGATCGTTTCCGCCTGCGAACAGGACCAACCGCGCGCGGACGCCGGCAATGCGGCGTTGGTCGCGCGCGGCGCAAAGACCTACGTTCAGGAGTGCGCCGCGTGCCACGGCCTGAAGCTCGAGGGCCAGCCCGATTGGCGCCAGCGTCTCGCCAACGGCCGCCTGCCGGCGCCGCCGCACGACGAGAGCGGTCATACCTGGCACCACCCCGATCACGTGCTGTTCGCCATTACCAGGAACGGCCTGGTGCCGCCCTATGCGCCCAAGGGCTACGAGAGCGACATGCCGGCGTTCGGCGGCAAGCTCTCGGACGACGACATCTGGGCGGTGCTCGCTTACATCAAGAGCCACTGGACGTCCGCCGAGGTGCTCGCCGCGCGCGCCGAAATCGAGCGCAACGCCAGGGACCCATAAAGGAGGCAGTTCATGCAAGCAAGCGAAGCCAAGGTCCAAACTTCGGGGCGCTGGTGGTGGATGGCCGGCTTTGGCGTCGCCGCAGCGGTGGCGGCGTACGCGGGCTGGGATTGGCTGGTCGCAACCGGCCTCGCTGCTGTCGTTGTCGCGGTCGGGCCCTGTGTCGCCATGTGCGCCCTCGGCCTGTGCATGCGCCACGGCAAGGAGAAGGAACCCGCTCCGCTCGCCCAGATCGGGAAAACGTATGAACCGCCGAACCGCAGCTAGCGCGGCGCTCGCCGCTGGCATCGGCGTCGCGGCCGTTGTGCCAGCGCTCGGCGCCGGGGACGCAAGGCGAGGCGCCATGGCATTCAGGGCGTGCGTCGCCTGCCACAGCGTCGACCCCGGCCGGCACATGACCGGCCCGAGCCTCGCCGATGCGTGGGGCCGCAAGGCGGGCTCCGACCCGACGTTCCGGCGCTATTCGCAGGCGTTGCAGAAGTCCGGCATCGTCTGGGACGAGCGCACGCTCGACGCGTGGCTGCGCGCGCCGCAAGAGCTGGTGCCTGGCAACGCGATGCAGTTTCCCGGCATCGGCGAGGAGCGGGTGCGTGCCGATCTCGTTGCTTTTCTGCAGGCTGCCGCGCAAGGCGAGCTGGCGCAGGCGCCCAAGGCGCCCGCGCTGCCCGACCTGAAGAAGGCCTCGGCGGTGTCGACCATCGCGTCCATCCGTCACTGCGGAGACTCGTACTTCGTCACCAACGCGAAGGGACAAACCCAGGCTTACTGGGAGTTCAACTTGCGCTTCAAGACGGACTCGAGCGCGACCGGGCCGGCGGCAGGACGCCCGGTGATGGTGAGCCAGGGCATGCAGGGCGACCGCGCGCAGATCGTCTTTTCCGCGCCGGCCGAAATCTCGCGCTTCATCGTGCAACGATGCTGAGAGCGCTCTTTCTGGCGTTTCTGCTCGCCGCCGCCGCGCCGGCGGCGGCGCAGCTCTTCGGCCGCGCCGACGAGCTGCTCGAGCCGGAGCAGGCTTTCCGCATCTCGGCGCGCGCCCTCGACGCGCGCTCGGTCGAGGTGCAGTTCCGTATCGCCGACGGCTACTACATGTACCGCGACCGCTTCCGCTTCGCCACCGAGTCCGGCAATCCGCTGGCAGAGGTGGAAATTCCGCGCGGCAAGATCAAGGAGGACGCGTTCTTCGGCAAGAGCGAGACCTTCCGCGACCTGGTGAAGGTCCGCGTGCCGGTTTCGGCGCAGGATGCCGCGAAGGGGAGCATCGTCCTGAAAGTGACCTCGCAGGGCTGCTCGGACAAGGGCGTGTGCTACGTGCCGCTCGAGCAGGCGGTCCGCGTAATTCTGCCGAAGCCATGAGAGCGGCGCGTATCGTACTGGCGGGCGCCTTTCTAGGCTTTCCGTTCGCAGCTTCGGCCGACGAGGCGGCGGTGCGGCGCATGGTGGAGGACAAGCTGCGCGGCGCCGCCAAGCTCGAGAGCGTGCGCAAGGCGCCGTGGGCGGGCCTGTACGAGGTCGTGGTGCGCGGGCCCGACGGGCCGCAGATCTACTACGTCGACGAGGCGGCGAGCGTGATCATCACCGGACAGGCGATCGACGCGAAGACCGGGCGCAATCTCACCGAGGAGCGCAGCCGCGAGCTGAACAAGATCGAGTGGAGCGCGCTGCCGCTGCACTGGGCGATCACGAGCAAGCGCGGCAGCGGGCGGCGCAAGATCGCCATCCTCTCCGATCCGAACTGCCCGTACTGCAAGCGGCTCGAGGAGGACCTGGCCAAGCTCGGCGACATCACGGTGCACATCCTGCCCTATGCCGTGCTCGGGCCGAAGTCGGAGCAGCAGGCGAAGTCGGTGTGGTGCTCCAAGGACCGCGTCAAGGCGTGGAACGAGCTCATGTTCCGGCGCATCGAGCCGCAGGCCTCGCCCGACTGCGACAACCCCATCGAGAGGCTCGCGCAGTTCGGACGCGGCATCGGGGCGAATTCCACGCCGACCTGGTTCCTCGCGAACGGCGAGCGCTACAGCGGCGCCGTCCCGCTCGAAGAGGTGCGCGCGCTGCTCGACCGCGCCTCGCCGGCGAAGAAATGATCCATTACCTGGAGAAGAAGATGCACAAACTGGCAATCGCGCTCGCCGCCCTCATGTTCGGCACGGCGCCGGCCCTTGCTTCCGTCACGCTCACCCACGTGCACGGGCTCGCCTACAGCCCCGACGGCAAGCGGCTCATGCTGCCCAGCCACCACGGCCTCGCCGTCTACGAGAACGGCAAGTGGTCCAAGGCCCCGGGGCCGCAGCACGACTACATGGGCTTCTCCGCCACGGCGAAGGGCCTCTACAGCAGCGGGCATCCGGCGCCGGGCTCGGGCATGGTGAACCCCTTCGGCCTGATCCGCAGCAGGGATGGGGGCAAGACCTGGGAGAAGCTCGGCCTGGAAGGCGAAACGGACTTCCACCTGCTTGCCACGAGCTGGAACACGAACGCGATCTACGTGTGGAACCCGGCGCCGAGCTCGCGCATGCGCGAGACCGGCCTGCACTACACGGTGAACGAGGGCTTCGCCTGGAAGCGCTCGCGCGCCGCGGGCCTGCAGGGCGACCCCATCGCTTTGGCCGTGCATCCCGCGAACGCCACCATCGTGGCGATCGCCACGTCGAGCGGCGTTTTCCTGTCGCGCGACTCCGGGGGCAGCTTCAAGCCCCTCGCCAGCGGCGCGCAGGGCTTGTCGGTGTTCTTCGATCTCGACGGCAAGCAGCTCTGGTACGGCACCTTCGATGGGCAGCCCAAGCTCGCGCGCGCCCCGCTCGGCGGCGGGCAGGCGCAGGGCGTCGCGCTGCCGCCGCTCGGCCGCGATGCGGTGGCCTACATCGCGCAGAACCCGGCGTCGCGCGGCGAATACGCGATCGCCACCTTCGAGCGCAGCGTCTTTCTCTCCAGGGACGGCGGCAAGACGTGGATGCCGATAGCGCTGCGGGGCAATGGCGGCTGAGGCGATGCTCTGGTACCGCGATCGCGCCGCGTGGCGCATGCTCGCGCTGCGCTACCTGCCGTGGCTCGCCGCGTTGAACCTCGGCTGGGAGGCGGTGCACGTGCCGCTGTACACGCTGTGGAGCGAGGCGTCGCCGGGCTACATCGCGTTCTCGATCGTGCACTGCACGCTCGGGGACGTCCTGATCGGTACCGCCGCCCTCGCGCTCGCTCTCATTGCGGGCCGCGAACGGACGCTCGAGGGCTGGCGATGGCGTCGCCTCGCCGCGCTGACCGCGTTCTTCGGCATTGCCTACACCGTGTTCAGCGAATGGATGAACACGAAGGTCCTCGCGAGCTGGGCTTACGCCAAGGCGATGCCGACCCTCCAGCTCGCGGAGATCGAGATCGGCTGGACGCCGCTGCTGCAATGGTTGCTGTTGCCGCCGGTCGCGCTGTACCTCTCCAGAAGGCGTTGGGATCTTCGGTGGTCAGGGCAAGTCTGACACGACGCGGCTTTCTCGCAGCGCTCGCGGCAGCGGCGAGTGCGCCGCCGCTCCTCGTCGCATGCGGCAGGCAAGCGCCGGAGCGCAAGTTCCACGCCACCGACATCACCGGGGTGGACTGGGGGCGCGGTTTCGAGCTCACCGATCACCACGGCAGGCGCCGCAGCCTTGCAGATTTTCGCGGCAAGGTCGTGATGCTCTTTTTCGGGTACACGAGCTGCCCGGACGCCTGCCCGCTCGCCCTGGCGGAGATGGCCGAGGCGGTAAGGCGGCTCGGTCAGGACGGCGCGCGGGTGCAGGGCCTGTTCGCCACGGTCGATCCGGAACGCGATACGCCCAAGGTCCTCTCCAGCTACGTTGCGGCTTTCCATCCCGGCTTTCTCGGCCTGCGCGGCACGCCTGAGGAAACCGAGCGCTTGGCAAAGGAGTTCAAGATCCATTACCGCGCCGACAAGACGCACGCCGGCCATGGCGGGCATTACATGGTCGACCACAGCACCGGCATCCTGGTGTTCGACGCGCGCGGCGAGCCGCGCCTCTACATCAGCCAGAACGGCCGCAGCGTCGAGCGCATCGTGGAAGACCTCGAGCGGCTGCTCGCCGCATCGGAAAAGGAGGCTTTATGAGCAAGGTGAAAATCTGCACGACTTCCCTCATGGCGGTATTCCTGGCCGGCACCGCCATGGCGCAAGAGGACCGGGCGCGCACGCCGCAGCCCGGAGCGCAGAGCGCCGCCGTGGCGCGGCTCGAACGCAGGGTCGAGCAGCTCGAGCGCAGCCTCGAGCGGCTGGAGCGTGCCGTCGCGCGCCTGGAAGCGAATCGCTCGGAGGGCCGGGGCATGATGGGCGACGGCGGCATGATGGGCGGCGGCGGGATGATGGGCGGCGGGATGATGGGTCGCTCCCGGCCCAACGAGCAATGGCGCTCGCCGGAGCGATGAGAGCGCTTGCGGGCGCGCTGTCGCTTGCGATTCCGCTTGCCGCGTTCGCGCACGGCGGCGAAGCGCAAACGGATAGGCTCGCATGGCCGTTTGCGCCTGAGATTCTCGCTCTCACGCTGCTCCTGGGCTGGAGTTACGCGGCCGGCATCCTGCGCCGGCGCAATGCGTCGCATCCGGTTTCCGCGTGGCGGCACGCGAGCTTCTTCGCCGGCATGACAGCCCTGCTCGCGTCGCTGCAGTCGCCGCTCGATACCGCCGCCGAGCACTCCTTTGCCCTGCACCAGCTTCAGCACCTCTTGCTGCAGTCGATCGGGCCGATGCTCGTCATGCTCGCCGCGCCCCAGGCCACCCTGGTTGCAGGAATGCCGCCGGCTCTGCGCTCAGGCGCCTTGGCGCCGGTTGTCTCGAGCGGCGGCCTGCGCGCGATGTTCCATATCGCCGCGCGGCCGGCGGCAGCGACGCTGCTCTTCGTGGGCTCGATTTACTTCTGGCACGTCCCGCGCTACCACGAGCTCGCCCTTGCCGGCGATGCAACCCACTACTTCATGCATTTCACCATGCTCTTTTCCGGGCTTCTGTTTTTCTCGCAGGTGTTCGACCCACGACCGGTGCCGCCGGGGGCCGGTTACGGCGCCCGGCTCACCATGGTCATCGCCGCCATCGCGGCCACCACGCCCCTGGCCGCCTACCTCGCCCTCAAGTCCTCGGTTCTCTATCCGGCGTATGGCGCTAACGGCAGGCTTTGGCCGCAACTCGGCGCCTTGCACGATGAGCAGCTCGGTGGCCTGGTGATGTGGATTCCCGGCGGCCTCGTGTTGGCGGTCGCCGTCCTGCTGGTCATCCGTTTATGGGGCATGCGCGAATCGGCGCTCGACAGCCGCCGCGGGCGCGCGCCAGCGCCGTCCGCCGCCGCCCGAGCCGACTTGCAGGCTCGGAACCGCCGGCTCGGCTTGCGGCTGCTCGCCATCGCGATTTCGATGATGGCCGGAAGCATCATCGCCGCATCGATCGGCCATTTCTAGTCGACCTTCGAAGGAGGCGCAGATGGATGCAAAACCGATGCTCGGGATTGTTTGTGCCAGCGCTCTGCTCTTTGCCGGTTCCGGAACGGTGCTCGCCCAGCAACACGAGAAGCCGCCGGCGGGCATGATGGGCGGCGGTGGCATGATGAGCGGCGGTGGAATGATGGGCGGGGACATGATGCACATGATGCAGGGATGCCACCGTATGATGAGCGGTGGCGCGATGATGCCGCAGCTCCCGCCTGGAAACGAAAAGCTGCAGCTCCAGATGCAGGCGGAGATGATGCAGAAGATGGGCGAGATCCTCGCGAAGTATGCGGGTCAGGTAAAGGACACCAAGCCGGGCGCGCGCGGATCGCGGCGCGCGGTACACGCCATGCTGTTCCAGCCCGACATCGATCCGGTGGCGTTCTCCATCGGCCCGCTCGCGGTGCGCTGGTACGGCCTGATGTATCTCGCCGGCTTTGCGGCGGCCTGGTGGCTGGGAAGGAGAAGGATCGCTGGAGGCCTCGCTCCGCTGACGCGCGAGCATTTCGAGGGCCTGGTATTTGCCGCGGTGCTGGGCGTGATCCTCGGCGGGCGGCTCGGCTACGTGCTCTTCTACAAGCCGGCCTACTATGCTTCGCATCCGCTGGAGATCCTCGCCATCTGGCATGGGGGCATGTCGTTCCATGGCGGGCTGCTCGGCGTCATCGTTGCCATGGCGTTCGTCGCGTGGCGCCGCGGCATCGGCTTTTTGCGGCTGGCCGACTTTGTTGCTCCGCTGGTGCCGCTCGGCATCGCCGCGGGGCGCATCGCCAACTTCATCAACGGCGAGCTGTGGGGCCGCCCGACGGCGCTGCCTTGGGGCATGGTGTTCCGCGGCGCTGGCGAGCTGCCGCGCCATCCCTCGCAGCTCTATCAGGCCGCGCTGGAAGGCCTGGCACTCTTTGCGCTGCTGTGGTGGTTCTCCTCGAAGCCGCGCCCGCGCGGCCAGGTGTCGGGCCTGTTCCTCGTCGGCTACGGCGTATTCCGCTTCGCTGTGGAGTTTACCCGCGAGCCCGATGCGCATCTGGGCTTGCTCGCGCTCGGCCTCACCATGGGGCAGTGGCTTTCGCTGCCCATGATCGCCGCCGGCGCGGCGCTGCTGTGGTGGAGTAAGGATCGCCCTCGCCATCGGGTCTCTGGAACATGAACTGCCTGGAATTTCGTCGCGCCGCGGCGAGCAATCCCCGCAAGCTGGATGCAGCTACCGCTGCCCACGCCGCGCAATGCGCCCCCTGCCGAGACTTTCTCGCGAACGCTCTGGAGCTCGAGCGGCGCATCGAAAAGGCGCTTCGCGTTCGCGTTCCGCGCGAGCTGGCGAAAAAGCTGGCGGCCCGGGCGAGCTCCCGGCGTGCGGCAGGCTGGTACGCGGCCGCCGCGGCAGTCCTGCTGGCCGCGGGACTGGCAGCGAGCGCGATGCTGGCGCCCGACGATCCGTTGGCGCGCGCGGGCATCGACTTCGTCGTATACGAGGAGGCACGCACGATTGCGGAGGCAAAGCCCGTCGAGGCGGGCATCATCGCCCGGGTGGCACGCCAGATGAGCGTGTCGCTACCTCCCGAGATCGGCGACGTGCGCTATATCTGCTTCTACCCGCTTGCCGAAGGCTCGGCGCATCATTTCCTCGTCACGACGCCGCTCGGCAAGGCGACGCTGCTCTTCTTTCCGGGAGAGCCGCGCCGCTCGCGCGCCAGCGCATCGGCGAAGGGCTTGAAAGCGGCCGTGATGCCGCTGCCGGGCGGCACCGCCGCCATCGTCGCCGATTCGGCGCGCAGCCTCGCGCGCATCGAAACCCTGCTCAAGCCCATTTAAATTAGCCGCATGGCGAAGCATCTCGTGTAAGGAGGAGCAGTGAACGTGGGCATCTATCCGCGCTTGGCCCTCGGCCTCGCTCTCCTTGGCGGTGTGGCTGTGGGTATCTGGATCTTCGACTCGCGCCTTGCCTCGCCGCCCGCTCCAGCGCTGGCCCCTGAACCCGCCGGCGTGTTGCGAGTCCACGCGACGCCGGTCGCGGTGCGCGACCTCGCCTTCGAGGACGGCGCGGGGCGGCCGCGCTCGCTCGCCGATTTCCGCGGCCGGTACGTGTTGCTCAACGTGTGGGGGACATGGTGCGCGCCCTGCCGCGAAGAGATGCCGGCGCTCTCCCGCCTGCAGCAGAAGCTCGGGGGGCCCGGCTTCGAAGTTGTGGCGCTGGCCATCGACGCCGGTGGCGCGGAAGCGGTACGGCGTTTCTACCGCGAGATCGGCGTCGACGCGCTCGGCATCTACGTCGACCGCTCGATGCAGGCCAGCGCCGCGCTTCGCGTGGTAGGGGTACCGAGCACGCTGCTCCTCGACCGTGAAGGGCGCGAGATCGCCCGCCATGTCGGGCCGGCAGAGTGGGACAGCGCGCCGGCGCTCGAGTCGATACGGCGGCTCATCGCCCCCGGGAGCGGCTGATGGAGGCGAGCTCCGTAGGCCTCACGGCGGCGTTCCTCGCGGGCATGGTTTCTTTCCTTTCGCCCTGCGTGCTGCCCCTCGTGCCGGCCTACGTCTCCTATGTCGCCGGCGGGGCGCCCGGTGTCGATGCCGCGCCCGCGGCGCGCACGCGCCTCGCCACGCTGTCGATGAGCGCGTTCTTCGTGCTCGGCTTCTCGACCGTCTTCATCGCGCTGGGCGCGAGCGCCACGGCGCTCGGCCGCCTGCTGCTGCAATACCGCACCGAAGCCAACGTCATCGGCGGCGCCATCGTCATCCTCTTCGGCCTGCTGATGCTCGGCTTCGACCGCCTGCTGCCGTGGTCGCAGCGCGAGCTGCGCTTCCACCCGGCGCTGCACGGCGGCCACCCGCTCGCCGCGTACGTGCTCGGCCTCGCCTTCGGCTTCGGCTGGACGCCGTGCATCGGCCCGGTGCTGGGCGCCATCCTCACCGTGACGGCGGTGCAGACCTCGGTCTCCACGGGCGTGGCTCTGCTCGCCGTCTATGCCGCCGGACTCGGTGTGCCGTTTCTGGTTACGGCTGCCTTCACGCGCGAGATGCTCGGCACGATGCGCCGGCTGCGGCGCGCCGGGGCATGGCTGCAATACATTGCCGGTGCGGTAGTGGTGCTGATGGGCATCGCCATGCTGACCGGCCAGCTCAACGCCTTCGGCTTCTGGATGCTGCGCACCTTCCCGATCTTCGGGCGCATCGGCTGACGCTGTCATAAGTCCTATAGAATGCTGCCCAGCCAATGAGAATGCGCGCTCGAATCATCCGCCGGATCGCCATAGCGCTGATCGCGCTGCTGGGCTTCGCCCAGGCGAGCCTCTCGCTTGCCGACTGCCCGGTCGAGCGCGGCGCGCTCGCGCTCGCCATGGCGCCGGCGGGCGAGGATGGCTGCTGTGGGGCATCGGTCTCCGGCTTCGACTCGCTTTACGGCAACCGTTGCGTCGCGCATTGCACCTCGGACCTGCAACTCGCCGGCCTTGCTGTCGCTCTCGTACGCAGCCCCGCCGACCTGCCGGTGCTGCTGCTGGAGCGTCGTGACGACCGAGGTTCGCCGCCCACGGGCCTCCAGGCGCCGCCGCCGGGCGCCCCGCCGGCGCGCATCCTGCTGCACTCCTTCCTGATCTGATCTCCACGGCCGACTCGCTCGGCTGAAATCGCCTTGCCGCCCGCGCGCTGCGCGCGGGCGTTTAACGCCGCTTGGAGATCGACATGCACGTAATTGCGAAGACGTTCGCCGCCGCTTCCCTGGCGGTGCTCGCGCTGGGTGCCGGGGCACAACCGCTGTCG
Source organism: Betaproteobacteria bacterium (assembly GCA_052387375.1). GTDB lineage: Bacteria > Pseudomonadota > Gammaproteobacteria > Burkholderiales > SG8-39 > SCGC-AG-212-J23. The sequence goes on along the minus strand of JBQTJF010000261.1, from coordinate 14,595 downwards.
CTTGAGGAGGCGGTCCGCTCGGGGCTCGCGCAATCGCCGCGGCTCGCCGCCCAGCGCCACATGGTGGACGCGGCGCGCGAGCAGGTCGGCCGGGCCGGCGAGCTGCCGGACCCGAAGCTGCGCCTGGGCATCGAGAACCTGCCCGTCACGGGAGAGGACCGCTTGCGCTACGACCGCGACTTCATGACCGCGCGCGCCATCGGCTGGACCCAGGAATTCCCGAACAGCGCGAAGCGCGAGGCGCGCAACCTGCGCGCCGAGCGTGCGCGCGGCGTCGAAGGCGCGAACCTGGCCGCGCAGGAGGCGCTCCTCCAGCGCGACATCGCCACTTCGTGGCTGGAGCTGCACTACGCCGAGCGCTCGCGCGCCGCGCTCGAGCGGCTGGCGGGCCAGTTCCGGCTGCACCTGGACTCTCTTTCGCCGGCGATTGCCCGCGGCAGGCAGGGCGCGGCCGACGCTTTCATGCTGCGCCAGGCGTTCGAGCAGGCGAACGACAAGCTGCTCGAGCAGGAGCGGGCCGTCGAGAAGGCGCGCATCATGCTGGCAAGCTGGCTCGGCGAGGCGGCCAAGCGCCCGCTTGCCGATCCGCCCGATACCACTGCGTTCGCGCAGCCTCGCCACGAGCTTGTCGCACGGCTCGCCGAGCACCCGGAGCTGCGCACTTTCGATCGGCGCGAAGCGCTCGCCCGTGCCGAGGTGGACCTTGCCACCAGCATGAAGAAATCCGACTGGATGCTGGAAGTGGGCTACGGGCAGCGCCGGCCCTACTTCGAAAACATGCTCACGGTCATGGTGGCGTTCGATTTGCCCTGGCGGGCGGAGCGTCGCCAGGACCGCGACGTCGCTTCGCGCCTCGCCGAGCTCGAGCAGACGCGCGCCATGCGCGAGGACGCCCGGCGGATGCGGGAGGCCGAGGTTCGCGGCTGGCTCGCCGATTTCGATACCGCGCAGCGTCGCATCGAGCGCTTCGAGCGCACGCTCCTGCCGCTGGCGCGCGACCGCGTCACCGCTTCGCTTGCCGCGTACCGTGGTGGCAGGAGCGAGCTCGGAGCGGTTCTCGAGTCGGAGCGCATGGTGACCGAGAACGAGCTGGGCCTGATCCAGGCGCTCGCCGAGCGCGCCAAGGCCTGGGCCAATCTGAGCTATCTGTACCCGCAAGAGAGCACGCGATGAGAAAGATGATCCTGGGCCTTTTCGCGCTGGCCGCGCTCGCCGCGGCCGGTTATGGCGGCTATCGGTACGCCGAGCACCGCGTGATGAGCGCGGTGCCCCCGCTCGCACAGCAAGCCCCCGGAAATGAAAACCAGGGCAGCGCGGGCAAGCGGGTCCTGTACTGGTACGACCCGATGTATCCGCAGCAGCGCTTCGACAAGCCCGGCAAGTCGCCTTTCATGGACATGCAGCTCGTGCCAAAGTACGCGGACGAAATCGAGGGCGGCGCGGTGACCATCAGCCCGCAGGTGGTGCAGAACCTCGGCGTGCGTACCGCAGTGGTGAAGCTGGGAACGCTGGAGCGGCGTTTCGACGCGGTCGGCACGGTTGCGTACAACGAGCGCGGCGTCGTGCAGCTCCAGGCGCGCGCGGCGGGCTTCGTCGAGAAATTGCATGCGCGCGCGCCGCTCGACCCAGTGAGGAAAGGCGCGCCGCTGGTCGACATGCTGTACCCCGAGTGGACCGGCGCGCAGGAGGAGTACCTGCTGCTCCGAAGGAGCTCTTCCGCGGACGTGCAGCCGCTCGCGCAGGCGGCGCGTCAGCGCCTCGCGCTGCTCGGCATGACGGAGGGCGAGATCGCCTCGATCGAGCGCGCGGGCCGCGTACGGCAGCGCTTCACGCGCTACGCGCCCATTTCCGGCGTCATCGCCGAGCTCGGTCTGCGCGAGGGCATGGCGGTGATGCCGGGTCACACCATGTTCCGCATCGTGGATCTCTCCACGGTGTGGGTGAACGCCGAAATTCCCGAGACACAGGCCGCGGCGGTGGTCCCGGGAAGCCGCGCCGAAGCGCGCGCCGCCGCCTATCCCGACATGAAGTTCGAGGGCCGCGTCGGTGCGATCCTCCCCGAGGTGAGCGCGGCGACCCGCACCGTGCGCACGCGCATCGAGCTCGCCAATCCGGGCGAGCTGCTCAAGCCGGGCATGTTCGCCACGCTCTCGTTCGCCGCCGGTAGCGGGCGCGAGATGCTGCTCGCACCCACCGAGGCGGTGATTCGCACCGGGGAGCGCAGCATCGTCATCGTGTCGCTCGGCAAGGGCCGCTTCAGCCCGCAGCAGGTCGAGGTGGGCGTCGAGCACGGCGGCCTGTCGGAGATCCGCAAGGGCATCGGGCCCGGCGCCACCGTGGTCCTCTCCGGCCAGTTCCTCATCGACTCCGAGGCGAGCCTCTCGGGCGCCATCGCGCGGCTGCAGGACGCCGCGAAGGAGGCAGGTCACCAGGGGCGCGGCAAGCTCGCCGGGGTGGATCGCGAGAGCGGGCAGGTCGAGCTGCAGCACGAGCCGATCGCCTCCCTGCAGTGGCCGGCGATGCAGATGGGCTTCGTCGTCGAGGACCGATCGCAGCTTTCCGCGCTCAAGCCGGGCGATGCGGTGGAGTTCGAGCTGCGCGCCGCGCCGGACAAGGACGGCAACTACGTCATCACGAGGATCGGGGCCGCGAAATGATCGCCGCGCTGATCCGCTGGTCGATCTCGAACCGGTTCCTGGTGCTGCTGGCGACAGTGCTGGTCGCCGCCTGGGGCGTGATTTCGCTGCTGCGCACGCCGCTCGATGCCATTCCCGATCTGTCCGATACCCAGGTCATCATCCGCACGCCGTTTCCCGGCCAGGCGCCGCGCATCGTCGAGGACCAGGTCACCTATCCGCTTGCCACGACCATGATGTCGGTTCCCGGCGCCAAGACGGTGCGCGGCTACTCGATGTTCGGCGACTCGTTCGTCTACATCCTGTTCGAGGACGGCACCGATCCGTACTGGGCGCGCTCGCGCGTGCTCGAATACATGAACCAGGCGCAGTCGCGCCTGCCGGCCGCCGCCAAGCCCGCGCTCGGCCCGGACGCCACCGGCGTGGGCTGGATCTACCAGTACGCGCTCGTCGACCGCAGCGGCCGGCACGATCTCGGGCAGCTGCGCGCGATCCAGGACTGGTTCCTGCGCTACGAGCTGAAGGCCGTGCCCGACATCGCCGAGGTGGCCTCCGTGGGCGGGATGGTGCGGCAATACCAGATCGTCCTCATCCCCGAGCGCCTGCGCGCGTACGGCATTCCCCACGGCCGCGTCATCCAGGCGGTGCAGAACGCCAACCGCGAGACCGGCGGCTCGGTGCTCGAGCTTGGCGAGGCCGAATACATGGTGCGCGCGAGCGGCTACCTGAAGACGCTCGAGGACTTCGCCGCCATCCCCCTCATGACCACCGAGGCGGGCACGCCGGTGATGCTGAAGGAGGTGGCGCACATCCAGATGGGCCCCGAGATGCGCCGCGGCATCTCCGAGCTCGACGGCGAGGGCGAGGTGGCGGGCGGCATCGTCATCATGCGCCACGGCAAGAACGCCCTCGAGGCCATCCATGCGGTCAAGGCGAAGCTGGCGGCGCTCAAGGCGAGCCTCCCCGAGGGCGTCGAGCTCGTCGAAACCTACGACCGCTCGGGGCTCATCGAGCGCTCGGTGCGCCACCTCGCCGAGAAGCTGCTGGAGGAATTCCTCGTCGTCGCGCTGGTGTGCCTGGTGTTTCTCGTTCACCTGAGAAGCGCTTTCGTCGCCATCGTGACGCTGCCGCTCGGCATCCTGGTCGCGTTCATCGTCATGTACTACCAGGGGGTGAACGCCAACATCCTGTCGTTAGGAGGACTCGCCATCGCCATCGGCGCGATGGTGGATGCGGCGATCGTGATGATCGAGAACGCCCACAAGAAGCTCGAGGCCTGGCACCACCGTCATCCCGGCGCGGAGATATCCAACCAGCAGCGCTGGCTGCTCATCGGCGACGCGGCGCATGAAGTGGGGCCGGCGCTGTTCTTCTCGCTGCTCATCATCACGCTGTCCTTCGTCCCGGTGTTCGCTCTGCAGGCGCAGGAGGGCAAGCTGTTCTCGCCGCTCGCCTACACCAAGACCTACGCCATGGCGGCCGCTGCCGGACTCTCGGTGACGCTGGTCCCGGTGCTGATGGGATACTTCATCCGCGGCCGCATCCCGGCCGAGAGAAGCAACCCGCTCAACCGCTGGCTGATCGCCGCCTACCGGCCGCTGGTGGGCGCGGTCGTCCGAGCGCCGTGGACGACGCTCGTCATCGCCGCGCTGCTCGCCGCTTCCATGTGGCTGCCGATTCACCGCCTCGGCACGGAGTTCCTGCCGCCGCTCTACGAAGGCGACCTGCTGTACATGCCCTCGGCGCTGCCCGGCTTGTCGCCGGGCAAGGCGGCGCAGCTCCTGCAGCAGACCGACAAGCTGATCGCCACGGTTCCCGAGGTGAAGAGCGTGTTCGGCAAGATCGGGCGCGCCGAGACGGCGACCGATCCCGCGCCGCTCGAAATGGTCGAGACGGTAGTGCAGCTCAAGCCGCGCGCGGAGTGGCGCCCGGGCATGACGCCGGAGAAGCTCGTCGAGGAGCTGGACCGCGTCGTGCGCCTGCCGGGACTGTCCAACATCTGGATCCCGCCGATCCGCAACCGCATCGACATGCTCGCCACCGGCATCAAAAGCCCGCTCGGCATCAAGGTGTCCGGGCCCGACCTGGCGCAAATCGAGCGGGCGGCCGCGGCGATCGAGGGCGTGGTCAAGGACGTGCCCGGGGTCTCGTCGGTGCTCGCCGAGCGCGTGCGCGGCGGCCGCTACATCGACATCACCATCGATCGCTTCGCCGCGGCGCGTTACGGGCTCTCCATCATGGACGTGCAATCGGTGGTAGCGGCGGCGATCGGCGGCGACAACATCGGCGAGACGATCGAAGGCCGCAGCCGCTTCCCCATCAACGTGCGCTACCCGCGCGAGGTGCGCGACTCGGTCGACAAGCTGAGGAGCTTGCCCATCGTCACCGAGCGCGGCGCGCAGGTCCCGCTTTCGAGCGTCGCCACCGTGCGCATTTCCGACGGGCCGCCGATGCTGCGCAGCGAAAACGCTCGTCTCTCGGGCTGGATCTACGTCGACATCCGCGGCCGCGACCTGGGCTCGGTGGTCGCCGACGCCCAGCGCGCGGTGGCTGAGCAGGTGAAGCTGCCCGCGGGGGTCTCGCTCGCCTGGTCCGGCCAGTTCGAGTACCTGGAGCGCGCCAAGGCGCGGCTCGCGCTGGTGGTGCCGTTCGTGCTGCTTATCATCCTCGTGCTGCTGTACCTCGCGTTCCAGCGCATGGGCGAAGCGCTGCTCATCATGCTGTCGTTGCCGTTCTCCCTCGTCGGCGGCTTCTGGTACATCTATGTCCTTGGCCACAACCTCTCGGTCGCGGGCGTGGTGGGATTCATCGCGCTTGCCGGCGTGGCGGCCGAGATCGGCGTCGTCATGATCCTGTATCTCAAGCAGGCGGTGGAGCGGCGCCTGGCGGCCGGTGTCGCCCTCTCGCGCAGCGACCTCGAGGACGCGATCCTTGAAGGCGCGGTGCTGCGCGTAAGGCCGGTCGCAATGACGGTGGCAGTGATCATCGCCGGTCTGATCCCGATCATGTGGAGCGAGGGCACCGGCGCCGAGGTCATGCAGCGCATCGCGGCGCCGATGATCGGTGGCATGATCACCGCGCCGCTCCTGTCCATGTTCGTGATTCCCGCCGCCTATTTCCTGCTGCACCGCAGGACTCTGAAACGGGAAGCGGCATGAGACAGCAATGCTTCCGATCGGAAGCATTTTGGCTTCGCGGCAGGCCCGCGCCATGGCCGCTGGCGGAGGGATCCCCATGAGCGGCTTTTACGAGCGCTGGATCCTACCCCGGCTCACCGACCTGGCGATGCGCAACAAGGAAGTGAAGCGCTATCGCCGCAAGGTGATCCCAGCCGCGGCCGGCAGGGTGCTCGAGATCGGCGGCGGCTCGGGCCTCAACCTGCCTTACTACGGCGGCGCGGTCTCGCGGCTCACCACGCTCGATCCGTCCGAGTCGCTGGTGCGCATGGCGCGCAAGAAGCTCTCCCGAGCGGCGGTGCCGGTGGAGCTGCTGCTGGGATCGGCGGAAGAAATCCCGCTTGCCGACCGCTCGGTCGACACCGTGGTGAGCACCTGGACGCTATGCTCGATTCCGGATGTGGCGAGGGCCTTGCGCGAAGCGCGACGCGTGCTGAAGCCGGGCGGGTCGCTGCTCTTCGTCGAGCATGGCCACGCGCCCGATCCCAGGGTGGCTGCTTGGCAGCGGCGCATCGAGCCTTTGTGGAAGCCGCTCGCCGGCGGCTGCCATCTCACGCGTCGCATCGATACGCTGATCGCGGCGGCAGGGTTCGAAATCGTCGCGCTCGAACATGAATACCTGAAGGGCCCGCGGCCGCTCACCTACACGTATTGCGGCCAAGCCCGTTAGCGGAGGTTTCCATGAAACGCCGGCAGTTCATTCTCGGCAGCGCCGCCCTGGTGGCCGTCTCGCGAGCGCCCGCGCAGGCTGTTTGCCCGCTAGCGCATCACGCGGCGGGCTGGCGGCGGTTGATGGGGTACTGGCCGGGCGTGTCGCGCAGCGGCTGGATGAGCAGCTGGTCGAGCCGCGTGTCCGCGGGCGAGCGGAAGGCGTCGACGCCGATCGTCATGGCGTCGTGGCCGGCCCGCGGCTGCGCGCGGTAGGTGCCGAACAGGCGGTCCCACCAGGGCAGGCTGAAGCCGAAGTTGCTCGAGGATTCGTCGTAGACGACGGAATGGTGGACGCGATGCATATCCGGCGTGACGACGAGCAGGCGCGCCCAGCGCTCGAGCCGGGCCGGCAGCGAAGCGTTGGCATGGTTGAACATCGACGTGGCGTTGAGCAGCACCTCGAAGGCGAGCACGGCGAGCGCCGGGGCGCCGAGCGCCGCCACGCCGGCGCACTTGAGCAGCGTCGAGACGAGGATCTCCACCGGGTGGAAGCGCACGCCGGTGGTGACGTCGAAATCGAGATCGGCGTGGTGCACGCGGTGCAGGCGCCACAGCGTCGGCACGGCGTGGAACATGATGTGCTGGAAGTAGACGAGGAGATCGAGCAGCACGATCGCCGCGAGGAAGGCCGCCCAGGCGGGCAGCGCCACGGCGTTGAAGAGGCCCCAACCGGCGCTCTGCGCGGCGAGCGCCACCGCGACGACCGCCCCCGGCGCGAGCAGGCGCACCAGCGCCACGTCGAGGCCGAGCAGCGCGAGGTGGTGCGGCCAGCGGGCGCGGCGCCCGAGCGCGGCGCCGCGCCGCGGCGCGGCGAGCTCCCACAGCGCCACCGCGCCGAACACGGCGGCGAAGGCGGCGAGGCGGACCCAGGCTTCACTTTCCATGGCGCATCGGCTACTATTCAAGTAATCGATTGAATACTAGATCGGAGGACCGGGCGATGTCAAGCAACCCCAAGCGCGAGGTGTTCGCCGGCCTCGCCCGCATCGGCACGGCGCTGTCCAGCCCGACGCGCATCGAGTTCCTCGAGCTGCTGGCGCAGTCCGAGCGCACGGTGGAGAGCCTCGCCGGGCTCACCGGCGTCAGCGTCGCGAATACCTCGCAGCACCTGCAGAAGCTGCGCCAGGCGGGCCTGGTCGCCGGGCGCAGGGAGGGCCTGTACGTCTTCTACCGCCTGGCCGGCGGGGAGGTGGTGGCGCTGCTCTCGGCGCTCGGCCGCGCCGGCGAGGCCCACCTGGCGGAGGTGGAGCGCGTGGTGCGCCTCTACTTCGCGCAGAAGGACGAGCTCGAGCCCGTGCCCGGCAAGGAGCTGCTGGCGCGGGCGCGCAAGGGCCTGGTGACGGTGCTCGACGTACGCCCGCCCGAGGAGTACGCCGCGGGGCATCTGCCCGGCGCGGTGAACATTCCCGTGCACGAGCTGGAAAAGCGCCTGAAGGAGCTGCCCAGGCGCAAGGAGATCGTCGCCTACTGCCGCGGGCCTTACTGCCTCATGTCCTACGACGCGGTTGCCCTGCTGCGCAAGAAAGGCCTCAAGGCGCGCCGGCTGCAGGCCGGTCTTCCCGAGTGGCGGCTGGCGGGGCTTCCCATCGAGCAGCCGTGACATGGCTCGAGCACCGCATCCCGCCGCCGCTCATCGACGTGCTCCTAGTGCCGGTGCCGGTGGTGAAGGTCGGGATAGTGCGGATGGCTGTGCACCAGGCGCCCGTGGCGGTGCCGATGCACGTGCGGCTCGCGCCCGTCCCAGCCGGGCTCGTGCTCGTGGCGGTGGTGCGCGTCGTGCACGTGCTCGTGCGTGTGCTCCAGCGGCTCGTGCATGTGCTGGTGCTCGTGACGCTCGGTGATGTGCAGCCACACGCCCGCCGCCAGCAGCGACGCCGCGATCCAGAAGGCCGTCGAGGTGTGCTCGCCCAGGACGAGCAGCGCGAGCGCGGCGCCGAAGAACGGCGCCACCGAGAAATAAGCGGCGGTGCGCGCCGTGCCGAGATGGCGTAGCGCGACGATGAAGAGGGCGAGGCTGACGCCGTAGCCGGCGAAGCCGATGGCGGCGGCGGCGCCGAGCACCGCGAGCGAAGGCAGCGAAGCGCCGGCGGCCAGCGCGAGCCCCAGATTGACGCTGCCGGCAACCAGTCCCTTGAGGCAGGCGATGGTCGCCGCGTCGCCGGCCGACACCTTGCGCGTGAGGTTGTTGTCGAGCGCCCAGGCAAGGCAGGCGGCGGCGATGAGCAGCGGCCCGGCGAGCCCGCTGCCGCGTGGCGCCGCGTCCCAGGACAGCAGCGCGCCGCCGGCGACGATCGCCACCATGCCGGCGAGTACCCGCCGGTCGACGTTCTCCCGGAACACGATCCAGGCGAGGGCGGCGGTGAGCACCGCCTCGAGGTTGAGGAGCAGGGAGGCCGCCGCCGCGTCGGTCCGCGCCAGCCCGAGCATCAGCGCCGCAGGGCCGAGCACGCCGCCCGCCGCGATGGCCCCGGCAAGCCATGGCCAGTCCGCGCGCTGCAGCGGGGAAACCGGCTCGCGGCGCGGCCGCAGCGCCAGCCACGCGCCCAGGCCGATGCCGCTGCCCAGATAGAGCAGGCCGGCGAGCATCAGAGGCGAGGTTTCGCCCAGCAGCAGCTTGGCGAGCGGCGTCGCGGCGCCGAAGAGCGCAGCCGCGGCAAGCGCGAAGCCGATGGCGCGTTTCACGGAGTAAACTCTAATTCATGACCATCTACATGCAGAGCGCGGCGCGCGCAAGCGAAGCGCCGCTCACCGAAGCCGAGCGCGCCGCACGGGTCGAGCTCGCGGCCGCTTACCGCATCTTCGACATGCTGGGCTGGACCGAGATGATCTTCAACCACATCACGGTGCGCGTGCCCGGACCGGAGGTGCGGTTCCTCATCAATCCCTTCGGGCTGCACTACCGCGAGATCACCGCCTCGAGCCTGGTGCTGATCGACATCGAGGGCAATCCGGTGCGCAAGACCGAGTGGCCGGTGAACCGCGCCGGCTTCGTCATCCACTCGGCGATCCATGGGGCCATCGAGGACGCGCACTGCGTCATGCACACGCACACCACCACCGGCCTGGCGGTGGCGTGCCTGAAGGACGGGCTCTCGCCGCACAACTTCTACGGCGCCATGCTGCACGGGCAGGTCGCCTACCACGAGTTCGAGGGCATCACCGTCGAGCCGGGCGAGAAAGAGCGGCTGGTGAAGAGCATCGGCGCCAGGCAGGCGGTGATCCTGAGGAACCACGGCCTGCTCGCCTGGGGGCCGAGCGTGCCCCAGGCCTTCCTCATGCTCTGGACGCTGCAGCGCGCCTGCGACGTGCAGATCGCGGCCGCCGCCGCCGGCGCCATCCATCCGATCCGGCCGGAAGTGTTCCCGCAGACCGTGCGCGAGGGCGGGCCGGCGGAGAAGCGCACCTGCGACGACGTCTTCGCCGCCTTGCAGCGGCTCGCCGACGCCAAGGACCCGTCCTACCGAGATTGACGTTTACGTAAACGTCAACTAGCCTAGCGGGGCTGGCATGACCGACCTCTCGGACTCGAAGAAGCTCCTCTACAAGGCGAAGTACAAGATCCGCTTGGTCACCGCGGCGAGCCTGTTCGACGGCCACGACGCGTCGATCAACATCATGCGGCGCATCCTGCAGGCCTCCGGCGCGGAGGTCATCCACCTCGGCCACAACCGCTCGGTCGAGGAGATCGTCGCCGCGGCGCTGCAGGAGGACGTGCAGGGCATCGCCGTGTCCTCCTACCAGGGCGGGCACATCGAGTTCTTCAAGTACATGGTCGACCTGCTGCGCGAGCGGGGCGGCGCGCACATCCAGGTCTTCGGCGGCGGCGGCGGCGTCATCGTGCCCGCCGAGATCAAGGCGCTGCAGGACCACGGCGTGGCGCGCATCTACTCGCCCGAGGACGGCCAGCGCATGGGCCTGCAGGGCATGATCAACGACATGCTGGCGCGCTGCGACTTCGACCTCGCGCCGTACGCGCCCAAGGCGCTCGCGCCGGGCAATCCTCGCTCGCTGGCCCAGGTCATCACCGCCATGGAAAAGGGAACATTCAGGGGACAGCTGCAAAGCGGAAGTGCGCCTGTGCTCGGCGTCACGGGCACTGGCGGCGCCGGCAAGAGCTCGCTCACCGACGAGCTGGTGCGCCGCTGGCGCCTGGACCAGGGCGAGCGGCTCAAGATCGCCGTGCTCTCGGTCGACCCGACGCGGCGCAAGACCGGCGGCGCGCTGCTCGGCGACCGCATCCGCATGAACGCCATCCACGGGCCGAACGTGTTCATGCGCTCGCTCGCGACCCGCGAGGCGGGCAAGGAGCTCTCCGCGGCGATCGGCGGCGCGATCGCCGCCTGCAAGGCCGCGGGCTACGGCCTCGTCATCGTCGAGACGGCCGGCATCGGCCAGGGCGACGCCGCCATCGTGCCCCTCGCCGACGCCTCGCTCTACGTCATGACGCCGGAGTTCGGCGCCGCGAGCCAGCTCGAGAAGATCGACATGCTCGACTTCGCCGACTTCGTCGCCATCAACAAGTTCGACCGCAAGGGCGCCGAGGACGCGCTGCGCGACGTGCGCAAGCAGGTGCAGAGGAACCGCGAGCGGTTCGGCGAGGCGCCGGCGGCGATGCCGGTGTTCGGCACCATCGCCGCGCGCTTCAACGACGACGGCGTCACGGCGCTCTACCACGCGATCGCCGCCAAGCTCGCGGAGAGGGGCCTCGGGCTGCGGCCCGGCAAGCTGCCCAGGCCGGCGTCGAAGGTCTCCTCGGCCATCCACGTCGTCGTGCCGGCGCAGCGCCAGCGCTACCTCGCCGAGATCGCGGAGTGCGTGCGCGACTATCACGAGTTCTCGAGAAGGCAATCGACCCTGGCGCGCGAACGGCAGCAGTTGTCGGCAACGCAGGCGATGCTGGGAAAGGACCTGCCGGAGCTCGACGCGCTCCTGGAGAGCAAAGTCCTGGACAAGGAGGCGCAGAAGCTGCTCGACGGCTGGCCCAAGACCGTCAAGGCGTATTCCGGCGACGAGCAGGTGGTGAGGGTGCGCGGCAAGGAGCTGCGGACGCGCCTCACCAATACCTCGCTCTCGGGCACCAAGGTGCCGAAAGTGGCGCTGCCGCGCTTCGAGGACCACGGCGAGCTCCTGCGCTGGCGCATGCGCGAGAACCTGCCGGGCGAGTTCCCGTATACCGCGGGCGTATTCCACTTCAAGCGCGAGAACGAGGACCCGACGCGCATGTTCGCGGGCGAGGGCGACCCCTTCCGCACCAACCGCCGCTTCCACCTGCTCTCGAAGGACACGCCGGCGAAGCGCCTGTCGACGGCCTTCGACTCGGTGACGCTGTACGGCTTCGACCCCGACGAGCGGCCCGACATCTACGGCAAGGTCGGCAACTCCGGCGTCTCCATCGCCACGCTCGACGACATGAAGGTGCTCTACTCGGGGTTCGACCTCTGCGACCCGGCGACCTCGGTGTCGATGACCATCAACGGCCCGGCGCCGAGCATCCTGGCGATGTTCTTCAGCACCGCGATCGACCAGCAGGTGGAGAAGTTCACGCAGGGAAAGGGTCGGCCCCCCAGCGACGCGGAGAGAAAAGCAATTGCCTCGAAAACCTTATCGACCGTCCGGGGCACCGTGCAGGCCGACATCCTGAAGGAAGACCAGGGGCAGAACACCTGCATCTTCTCCACCGAGTTCTCGCTCAAGGTGATGGGCGACATCCAGCAGTACTTCATCGACAACGAGGTGCGCAACTTCTACTCGGTGTCGATCTCGGGCTACCACATCGCCGAAGCCGGGGCGAACCCGATCTCGCAGCTCGCCTTCACGCTCGCCAACGGCTTCACCTTCGTCGAGGCCTACCTCGCGCGCGGCATGAAGGTCGACGACTTCGCGCCCAACCTGTCGTTCTTCTTCTCCTACGGCATGGACCCGGAGTACGCGGTGCTCGGGCGCGTGGCGCGGCGCATCTGGGCAGTGGCGATGCAGCGCCGCTACGGCGCCAACGAGCGCAGCCAGAAGCTCAAGTTCCACTCGCAGACCTCCGGGCGCTCGCTGCACGCGCAGGAGGTCGCCTTCAACGACATCCGCACGACGTTGCAGGCGCTCATCTCCACCTACGACAACACCAACTCGCTGCACACCAACGCCTACGACGAGGCCATTACCACGCCCACCGAGGAGTCGGTGCGCCGCGCCATGGCGATCCAGCTCATCATCAACAAGGAATGGGGCGTGGCGAAGAACGAGAACCCGAACCAGGGCTCGTTCCTGATCGAGGAGCTCACCGACCTGGTCGAGGAGGTGGTGCTGAAGGAGTTCGAGGCGATCTCCAGCCGCGGCGGCGTGCTCGGCGCCATGGAGACCGGCTACCAGCGCGGCAAGATCCAGGAAGAATCCATGCACTACGAGCATCTGAAGCATTCCGGCGCCTATCCGATCATCGGCGTCAACACCTTCCGCAATCCCCACGGCGACCCGACCCCGCAGAAGCTCGAGCTGATCCGCTCCACCGAGCAGGAGAAGCAGTCGCAGCTCAAGCGGCTAAGAGATTTTCAAGTCAGGAACAAGGACAAATCCCCTGAAATGTTGGAGCGGTTGCGCCAGGCGGTGATCAAGGACGAGAACGTCTTCGCCGTGCTGATGGACGCGGTGCGCGTCTGCTCGCTCGGTCAGATCACGCACGCGCTGTTCGAGGTCGGGGGACAATACCGGCGCAGCATGTAGAAGATCGGGGTCTGACCCCGATCTACTAGAGCGTAACGCCGGTCTTGTTGCGCTCGTAGGAGAGGGACTCGAAGCGCAGGCCGAGCTCGCGCGCGTGGCGGTACGCGCCGACGATCACGGCGCGCCGCGGCGCCCGCGCGAGCGGCCGGTAGCGCTCCATGAACTTCTCGTTGCCCGGGTCGCAGTAGTTGTCCGGGTGGTACTGGTCCATGATGTTCACCGGCGCCTGCGGCATGTGCGCGGCGATCCAGTCGAGCACGGGCACGGTGCAGCACTCGACGTGGCCCGGCATGACGAGGTGGCGGATGGTGAAGTCCTCGCCCCACTCGGCAAGCAGCCGCAGGTTGCCGGTCACCGTCTCCCAGTACCAGCCGGTGCGCGCCAGCTCGATGGCGCAGCGCCCGGGTCCGAACTTGAAGTCAGGCAGCCACACGTCCATGGTGAGGCGCAGCAGCTTCATCGCCTCGCCGGTCATGAAGAAGTTCGAGTTCCACAGCATCGGCGCGTTGAAGGCGCCCTCGTGCATGGCGCGCTCGCGCCGCGCCGGAAAGGCGGCGAACCAGTCCGCTTTCGTCGGCAGCACGGCCGCGAGGTCCTCGCGCGTCGGGCTGAGCTCGGGCAGCAGCGCGATTGCCGAGAGAATCGTATGCAGGTGAATGGTGGGGTCGCCGCCCACCCAGTTGATGTTGTGGCAGCCTTCGACCCTGAGCAGCCAGGCCATCGTGGCGAGCGTGCGCGCCGAGACCTCTTCGCCGTTCAGGCGATCGGTGGAGATGTCGCCGTTCTGGCAGAACGCGCAGCGCATGTTGCACGAGGTGAAGAAGATCGTGCCCGAGCCCTGCGTGCCGCGGTAGACGAGCTCCTCGCCGCGATGGTGGAAGTGCGAAGACACGCGCGTGCCGGCGGCGAGCTTGCAGGCGCCGAGCCTGGCGGCCGCAGTTCCTCCTCCGGTGCGGTCGACGCGGCAGTCCCAGCGGCAGAAGTTGCAGTGCGCGAGCATGCGCCCGGCGAGCTCGGCGACGAGCTCGAGCAGGCTCGGCCGCGGCATCACCCGCGGCGGGGTCGCCGCGCCGGCACGGATGTCCTGCTGCAGCGAAAGGAAGACCGGCGTCGCCGCGTCGAGCGCGCCCCAGAGCTCGTCTTCCGGCGCATCGAGCGCAATGCCCGCCGGCAGGCCGGCGCAGAGGCGGAACTTGGCCGGCCAGCGGTTCGCCGCAACCGCGCGATACCACTGCATGCCGCCCCGGAAATCGGCTTCGCTCCAGAAGGACAGGGTGTCGAACGATTTCATGCTAGAGGCCGGCGGCGCGAGCGCCATAGAGGAGCCGCAGCGCCTCGCGCTCCTCGGCGAGCGTCCA